>NZ_CABVEW010000010.1:0-105789 GCF_902497445.1 Faecalibacterium sp. Marseille-P9312 | reverse complement strand
GATAGAAATCAGAAAAGCAACAAAAATCCCAACAGCACCAAGAATATGGAGCAAATCTTTAGAAAAGAACTTATGGATTTTTTTCATGGAAAGACACTTCCTTTCTCGGTAGACAACATTATTTGTTATATTGTATCATATGCTCTGTGTTTTTTCAAACCAAGTCAAGTGATTGGTGAAACGACATGAAATAATTGCATCTCACGACAGGTCACCGAAGATAATTGGATTTTTGCAAAAAGAGGAGTAGTGTATCGTCGAAGGATGTGTTATACTCAGTCCATGGAACAATTATGAACTTTATTGTTACTCGGCAGGGTTTGGGGCAGGCACGCCCCAACAAGAAGCACTTCGGAAATGCAGACGCATTGCAGAAGTGAAGTCCCGAATGGACAGAACATTTTCAAGAATTGAAAATTTGTGGCCACGGGACGGTTCTTGCCCTCTACCGCTACGCTCAAAACCGTTTCTGGGTAATTGTTTCCGAATTGTTAAGACGCAAAAAAACAAGTAAAGGTTGTGCTGCTCATGTAATGGGGTCACCGTTTGCTCCGAACGAAGTTCCTACCCCTGTTTGTGCAGCGGCGTTGACGGAAAGTCGGTATCACGTCCGGTCGGCTCATGAAATTTTCAAGGTGCGTTACCCATAAAAGAAAAATACCGCCCACGCAGCGCAGCGATGATTTTGTCGGGTGAATCGGCGGCAAAATGAATCGGGTGTGTTGCGGGGCGGTTGATCTTTCAGGGATAATCCACGGTGAGGCAGTGTTCAAAATGAACAGGACCACATCTTGTGGATGGTTTTAGACCAATCCACAAAATCAGTGGGATTTGTGACAGAGAATATCATGGTTCGCAAGGCGCGTCAAGATGGTTTTGAAAAATTTATTGTGGTAAAGCGGTGATAGTAGGACTTATAGGAGGCTGCTTGAGCTGTTTTTTCTATTTACAGCTACAATGATAGCCATTGAGGGATTGTGATTGGTCAGGGCTGAAAAGGGCTTTCATAATTTGCTGCAGCGCATCATGTCCTCGACGCTCCCAGCGTCCTCAAAGGACGATTTGATGGGTGTGTAGGGATAAGCTGTAAAAAGAAGCATGGACGCCCCTGAAAAGGAGAGCGTCCATGCTTCTTGCTGTATCCGAATGGAGGAGATTGCGAAATCAGTGATTGTCCGGGCAGACGATTTCCAGCATCTGATCGAAAACCTCTTCCATCTGCCGCACCAGTGTGAACTGGGTGCGGGCGCGGTCGAGGTTGTGATCCGGGCGAGCAATATGGAAATAATGGTCGCCCTCCAGATAGTCAGTCAGAAAACGGATGCCGCATTCCAGCGTCATGAGCCTTGCACCCCATGCAAGGCTCTTTTTTTCTGCCATGCTCATGGATGCCCCGGCAGTGGAGAGATACCCTTTGGCGAACACTTCGTACAGATGCAGGTCAAAATGGACTTTGCTCTGGTCAGGTTCGTCCTCAGCGCAGTCGTTGGCACCGGTGCGGATAGAATCGCCGAAGTCGTAGGCCGAAAGCCCCGGCATCACGGTGTCGAGGTCAATGACGCAGATGCCTTTTCCGGTGGCGGCGTCGATTAGGACATTGTTGATCTTGGTATCGTTATGGGTGACGCGCAAGGGGATTTCCCCGGCGGCAAGCTGGTCGAGCAGGACATGGCAGTCTTTCTCCCGCGCATGGATAAATTCGATTTCCGGCGCAATGTTCTTTGCGCGACCCAGTGCATCGGCGGCGAGGGCTTTTTCAAAATTGGCATAGCGGTTGGGCGTGTCGTGGAAACGGGCAATGGTCTCGTGGAGGGTGGAGGCCGGGTAATCCGCCAGCTGGTTCTGGAACTTGCCCAGCGTCTCGGCCACGGTGCGGAAGTCGGCTTCGCTGCCGACCTGCTGCAAACAGATGGTATCTTCTACAAAGTCGTAGGCACGCCATGCGCCGCCGTCTGCATCCAGATAGCAAGTCGACCCCGACAAAGTTGGGATGACATTCAGCGTTTCCCGTGCTGGGTCGCCGCCCTCGGCAAGAATTTTCGCCCGCAGATGCCGGGTCACGCCGCAGACATTCTCCATCAGGCCCACCGGGTTAGTAAAGGTATCTGTGTTGATGCGCTGCAAAATAAAGCGTTTGGAATAATCTTCCCGCCAGGCCACAAAGGTGTCGTTGATATGCCCCTCACCGTAGTGGTTGGCATCGCAGACCACGGGCCCGCCAAAATCAAAGGCATTTGCAGCAGACCGGACCAGAGAAAGGGTAACGGATTTCATCATAAATTCCGCGCGTTATGCTTCATGCCGTTTTGACGGGACAGGGCGTTGTCCCTGCCGCACCTGACGGCGGTATTCATTGGGGGTCAAGCCTTCCGCCTTGCGGAAGCATTGGGAAAAATAGCTGGGAGAGGAAAAGCCCATCAACTCGCTGATCTGCGCCAGACTGTAACCGGTGTTGCCCAGCATATATTTGCTTTCCTCAATGCGGCGGCGGTTCAGATAGGTGATCGGAGAGATGCCATACTCTTTTTGGAAGGTATGGGCCAGATAGTATTTGTTGATGTGGGCGATTTCAGCAAGGATATCCAGCGAGATATCTTCGCGGTAGTTGCTGTCCAGATACCGCTTGATCTCCACACACTCCCGGCTGTCGGAGCGGGGCGTTTCCTCTACCTGCAAAGAAAGCGTGGTACACCGCACCAGCCAGATGAGCAGCACTTCCAGCAGATCCTGACAGACCGTCTCGCAGCCGTCCAGACTGCGGTCTGCTTCGGCCAGCAGCATATGGAGCAGCGTCACCATCCGCTCCCGATTTTTCCGGCAGTTGAATATAGCGTAGGAAGAATCTGATTTTCCAAATAAGATCTCGATGCCAGCAACGCCCAATACAATGTATTCCAGCGGTGAAGCATTCAGGCTCAGCTCGGTATGCTCTACCTGCGGATTGACGATGATCATATCATCCGGTTTGACCGGATAAAGCTGACCGCTTAAATAAAACTGACCTTCTCCGCTCAGACAGTAGAACAGCTCTGTGCAGGAATGGGTGTGGGCAGTGCTGTTCCAATCGCCGCCAAATTTGCTTTTGCTGATGTACAGCAGCCGGAAGGATTCCCGTGGAGCGGGAGCATGGCGGATATCAAATCGCTCGGTACTCATAAATGGCTCCTTTTGAGGCGAAGAACAAAAAACATAAAAATAAAAGCAAGATACTAAAAATGCAAGCCCAAAAACGATGCGTTTTTTCGTGCGTTTTTTCTCATTATAGAGGCAATGAAGAAAAAATGCAAGCCCTGATTTTTGGACGGGTTCAATACTTTTGCCTTCGATATAGTGCAAAAAATATGTCAAACTGGTTACAAGCGGGGAAAATGTACCAAAACTACAGTACAAATTTTATTGCTTTTGCTGAAAGAATTTCCCGAAAAGCAATATTTCTAAAAAATGAAACAACAAAGACCTTGTTGCGAACCGTAAAAACCTCTATATTGGAACCAGAAAAAACCACAGCCCTCTCGGACGAAGCCTGTTTGCCCCGGCTGTGTTTTGAACGGAACTTTATGATGGAGGATACACTATGAAACGCATTTCTCGTCGCAATTTTCTGAAAGTGGCTGGCGTGGGTGCCGCTGCACTGGGCCTGGCTGCCTGTGGTGGTGCTGCCAGCTCCACCGCGTCCAGCACGGCATCTTCTGCCGCTACTTCTTCCGCAGTGGCTGCGGACGTCACCATCAAGGTTGCCGCCATCGAGACCGGCTACGGCGCTGAGATGTGGAAAAAGGTCACCGAGGCCTTTACCGCCCAGACCGGCATCAAGGTGGACCTGACCACCGACAAAAAGCTGGAGGACGTCATCGGCCCCTCCATGCAGGGCGGCGACTATCCCGACGTGGTCCATCTGGCCACCGGCCGTGAAGCTGCCCTGACCGAGCAGTTCATCAAGGGCAACCTGATCGCCGACATCACCGATGTTCTGAGCATGACCGTGCCCGGCGAGAGCAAGAAGGTGAGCGAGAAGATCGCCGGCGGCTTTACCGACACCTCCCTGACCAACCCCTACGGCGACGGCAAAACCTATCTGGCTCCCATGTTCTACAGCCCCTGCGGCCTGTTCTACAATGCCGGTTTCCTGAAGGAAAAGGGCTGGGACGTGCCCAAGACCTGGGACGAGATGTGGGCACTGGGCGACAAGGCTGCCGCTGAGGGGACCTACCTGTTCACCTACCCCACCACCGGCTACTTCGACGCCTTCTTCTATGCGCTGATGTACGCCGCAGGCGGCCCCGACTTCTTCAACAAGGCTACCCACTACGAAGAAGGCATCTGGGACACCCCCGAGGCAAAGACCTGCTTTGATATCGTGGCAAAGCTGGCTTCCTACACCAACCCCATCACCCCCGCACAGGCCAACGATCAGGACTTTACCCAGAACCAGCAGCTGGTGCTGGACAACAAGGCCCTGTTTATGCCCAACGGCACCTGGATCGTGGGCGAGATGGCCGAAGCACCCCGTGCAGACGGCTTTGAGTGGGGCATGACCGCTCTGCCCGCTGTCAAGGCCGGCGGCGACAGCTACAGCTACACTTGGTTCGAGCAGGCATGGATCCCGGCAGGTGCTGAGCATCTGGATGCAGCCAAGCAGTTCGTGGCGTACCTGTATAGTGACGAAGCCTGCAAGCTGTTCGCCGAGAGCGGTGCGATCCAGCCTGTGCTGGGCATTGCCGATGATCTGGACGGCGACAACAAGATGTTCTACTCCATCTATGATAACGGCGCAAAGGCAGCTATGGGCAACTTTGCAGCCTTCAGCGCCATCCCCGGCGTGGAAGTCCGCACCGTGTTCTTCGATCCCGTCAACTCGCTGGTCTCCGGCAGCATGACCGAGCAGCAGTGGATCGATGGCATCAAGTCCGCCAGCGACCAGATGCGCGCCAACATCATCGAGTAATTAAGCCCTGCCCAGCGGGGGCGGTTTTTACCGCCTCCGCTTTTTTGGGCTGTACAGTACCATCAAGAAAGGAGCGGTCAATCCCCTATGAGAACGGATAAAAGCCGCAAACGGTTCGTATTCCTCTGTGTGGCACCGGCTACCATCCTGTTTTTCCTCTTTATGATCCTGCCCACCCTCAACGTGTTCCGCATGAGTTTGTATGAGCGGGGTGCCTATTCTCCCAACGAGACCTTTGTGGGGCTCAAAAACTTCCAGCATCTGCTGCGGGACGCCCAGTTCATCCGCTCGATGCAGAATATGATCCTGCTCGTGGTGGTGGTCACCATCGTCACCTTCGCCTTTGCACTGGTATTTGCCGCCATCCTCACCCGGGAGAAGATCAAAGGCCAGAACTTTTTCCGCATCATCTTCTACATCCCCAACATCCTGTCGGTGGTCGTCATCTCCGGCATCTTCTCTGCCATCTATAAGCCGGAAAACGGCATGCTGAACAGCATCATCGGCCTGTTCCGCAACATGAGCGACCCCATCCTGTGGAAGGGCGAAAAACTGGTCATCCCCTCCATCATCATTGCCATGGTGTGGCAGGCCATCGGCTACTACATGGTCATGTATATGGCCTCCATGTCTGCCGTGCCCATCAGCCTGTACGAGAGCGCCAATCTGGACGGTGCCGGGCGGCTGACCCAGTTCTTCCAGATCACCATCCCCCTTATCTGGACGAATATCCGCACCACTCTGACCTTCTTTATCATCTCCACCATCAACATGGCCTTCCTCTTCGTCAAGGCCATGACAAGCGGCGGCCCCAACGGCGCATCGGATGTGGCGCTGAGTTATATGTACAGCCAGAAAGACGCTGGCCTGTATGGTTACAGTATGGCCATCGGCGTGGTAATCTTCCTGTTCTCGTTTGCCCTGTCCGCCTGTGTCAACAAGGTTACCAACCGCGATACGCTGGAATTTTAAGGAGGGAAGAAGATGCAGAATACCACCGAAAAATCTTCCCGCTCTGCGGAAGGTCTGTACAAGTTTTTCATCTATTTTGTGCTGGTTCTGCTGGCCGTTACCATCATCGTGCCGGTGGCATGGGTGTTCATGGCCTCCATCAAGCAGAATGCAGAGTTCTACGGCAACCCGTGGGCATTGCCCGCCGGGTTCTACTGGCAGAACTTCGTCAACGCATGGAACGGCGCCAAAATGGGCGAATATATGCTCAACTCGGTCATCGTCACCGCGCTGGCGCTGGCGCTGCTGCTGGTCGTTGCCCTGCCCGCCGCCTACTGCCTGTCCCGCTTTCACTTCAAGGGCCGCAAGCTGCTGAACACCCTGTTCATGGCGGGTCTGTTCATCAACGTGAACTATATCGTGGTGCCCATCTTCCTGATGCTGCGGGACGGCGATGTCTGGCTTAAAAGCCATTTCGGCAGCGGCTTTCTGCTGAACAACCTGTTCATTCTGGCCGTGGTCTATGCGGCAACGGCCCTGCCGTTTACAATCTATCTGTTGTCGGGCTATTTCGCCACTCTGCCCCACGACTTTGAGGAGGCGGCCTACATCGACGGTGCGAGCTATTTCTCCACCATGACCCGCATCATCTTCCCCATGGCAAAGCCGTCCATCATCACCATTATCCTGTTCAACTTCCTGTCCTTCTGGAACGAGTATATCATTTCCATGACCCTCATGAGTTCTACCAGCGCACCCCGCACCCTGCCGGTCGGCCTGCTGAACCTGATGCAGGCCCAGCAGAGTGCGGCGCAGTACGGCACCATGTATGCCGGTTTAGTGCTGGTGATGCTGCCCACCCTGATTTTGTACATCTGCGTGCAGCGGCAGCTGACGCAGGGCATGACCGTGGGCGGTCTGAAAGGGTAAGGTGACAAACGATGAAAGCATTCTGGAAAAACAATCCTGCCCTGCGCATCGTGCTGATGATTGTGCTGTTTGTGCTGTCCATTGCACTGGTGGTCGCAGGCTGGAAAATGACCGGGCAGCTGGCTGGTCTTGGCATTATGCTCTTGGGCGTGGCGTTGCTGCTGGCAGTGCTGGCCATCTACAATGCGACCTATCAGGATTGAGGATAAGAGAGAGGTAAAGGAGAATCCCTATGGATGAAACAAGAAAGTCCGGGCGCGTGACAATCCCCACCGACTTGGACGTGGTGCCCGAAACGCTGGAAATTCTGAAAAAGTGGGGTGCAGACGCCATCCGCGACTGCGACGGCACCGACTTTCCGCAGCAGCTGAAGGATGCCGATGCAAAGATCTACTCCACCTATTATACCACCCGCAAGGACAACGCATGGGCCAAGGCGAACCCGGACGAGGTACAGCAGTGCTACATCATGACCGGCTTCTACACCGCCCCCGGCGACACCGTGACCATCCCGCTGATGAAGGGCATCAGCCCGGAGCTGATGCAGGTGAACACCAACGACGACATCACCCGCTGGTGGGAGGTCATGGATCGAACCACCGGTCAGCCCGTGCCGCCGGAGCAGTGGAGCTACGCCGACGGCAGTGTGACCGTACAGGCCGTACCGTTCCATGAGTATACCGTCAGTTTTCTGGCTTACCTCATCTGGGACCCGGTGCATATGTACAACGCTACCACCAACGGCTGGACGAATTTTGAGCACCAGATCACCTTTGACGTGCGTCAGCCCAAGACCCACAAGTATTCCATGGAGCGCCTGCGCAAGTTCATTGCAGAGCACCCCTATGTTAACGTCATCCGCTACACCACCTTCTTCCACCAGTTCACCCTGATCTTCGACGAGCTGAAGCGGGAGAAGTTCGTGGACTGGTATGGCTACTCTGCTTCGGTCAGCCCCTACATCCTGAATCAGTTCGAGCAGGAGGTGGGCTACAAGTTCCGCCCGGAGTACATCATCGATCAGGGCTACTATAACAACCAGTACCGGGTGCCCAGCAAGGAATTCCGGGATTTTCAGGCCTTCCAGCGCCGCGAGGTGGCAAAGCTTGCCAAGGAGATGGTGGACATCACCCACGCGTGCGGGTGCGAAGCCATGATGTTCCTCGGCGATCACTGGATCGGCACCGAACCTTTCATGCCGGAGTTCAAGACCATCGGACTGGATGCCGTAGTGGGCAGCGTGGGCAACGGCTCCACCCTGCGCCTGATCTCTGACATTGAGGGCGTGAAGTACACCGAGGGCCGTTTCCTGCCGTACTTCTTCCCTGACACCTTCCACGAGGGCGGCGACCCGGTGCGGGAAGCCAAGGAGAACTGGGTTACAGCCCGCCGCGCTATCCTGCGCAAGCCCATCGATCGCATCGGCTATGGCGGCTATCTGAAACTGGCCTTGCAGTTCCCGGAGTTCGTGGACTACGTGGAGAGCGTCTGCAACGAGTTCCGCGAACTGTACGAGAACATCAAGGACACCACACCCTACTGTGTCAAGCGAGTGGCCGTGCTGAACTGTTGGGGTAAAATGCGGGCTTGGGGCTGTCACATGGTGCATCACGCCCTCTATTACAAGCAGAACTATAGCTATGCCGGTGTCATTGAGATGCTGTCCGGTGCGCCCTTTGATGTGAAGTTTATCAGCTTTGAGGATATCAAGAACGACCCGCATCTGCTGGATTCGTTGGATGTCATTATCAATGTCGGCGATGCCGACACCGCACACACCGGCGGCATCTGGTGGGAAGATCCGGAGATCTCCTCCGCTATCCGCAAGTTCGTCTGGAACGGCGGCGGCTTTATCGGCGTGGGTGAGCCTTCCGGTCACCCGTATCAGGGCCACATTCTCCAGCTTGCCAGCGTGCTGGGCGTGGAGGAAGAAAACGGCTTCACCCTCAACTACGACAAATACAACTGGGAGGAGCACCCCGACCACTTTATCCTGCAGGACGCCGACCAGCCCGTGGACTTTGGCGAGGGTAAAAAGAATATCTACGCCCTCGAGGGCACCGAGGTGCTGGTGCAGCGAAACAAAGAAGTGCAGATGGCGGCACACGACTTCGGAAAGGGTCGTGCCGTGTACATCAGCGGTGTGCCTTACAGTTTTGCCAACAGCCGCACCCTTTACCGCGCTATCCTGTGGAGTGCCCACAGCGAGGAGGAACTGCATACATGGTTCAGTTCCAATTATAATGTAGAAGTTCACGCCTACGTCAAGAACGGCAAGTATTGTGTGGTGAACAACACGTACGAGCCGCAGGACACCACCGTTTACACCACAGACGGCAGCAGCTTTGCTCTGCATCTGGATGCCAACGAGATCAAGTGGTATGAGATCTAAGTTCTCCTTTTCATAAACGAACACAACGGGCAGCTCTGTTACCAGAGCTGCCCGTTGTGTTTGCTGTATCTGCCGATAACTCAACCTGTGTCAATCGAACGCTGCAATGGAGATGGCTGGAAACGCAGAAATTCAGTAATGCGAGCGTAATAGACCTGCAGAAAAAAGAAACTGCCCGTGCGAGTATGCGTAAGATGGTGAAACACTTACTGAAAAAATTTAAGTATCCACCGGTGGCATATGATACGGCAATCAGCACGGTCATTAGCCAGTGTGAGATGTGAACTGACAACATGGTAGTATGAATTGTATGAAATGTCGTTGATTTGTGCTTGACAATCGGATTCCTTTTCTGTAAAATGATTTTAGAAAATACTATTATTGAAAATACGAAAGGCTGTTTTATGGGCAAGATGATCTTAGATGACCTCCGCAAGCGTCTGGAACGTCTGGACGAAGACGCAGATCTGATGATCGACAATAACGACCGCTATCAGATGGTGATCGTAGGCGGCAGTGCGTTTATTTTGCTGGGCAAGCTGACCCGCGCTACTCATGACATTGATGCCTTGAGTGTTCCGAAAGAACTGTACAGTTTGCTTGGCAAGTACGACATCAACACCGATGTGGAAGCCTACATCGACAATTTTCCGTACAACTTCCAAGACCGGCTCCAGTCGCTGCCCTTTGGTGGTACAAAGGTGCAGTTCTACACACCCAGTCTGGAAGATTTGGTGATTGCAAAGCTGTGCTCTTTTCGGGACACTGACAAAGCAGACGTAGAGAGTGAGGCTGTGCGGAATTCGTTGGATTGGGATTTGCTGGAACACCTTGCAACGGATGAAGATGAGTTGAGAGCCAGCATCTTGAACGACTGGCGGTATCGGGATTTCTATATCCGCTATCAGGAGTATGTAGAGAGGTGGAGACCATGCGAAAGCTGACATTTGAGGGTTTCTTGAAGCAGTATGTGGCAGAGCTTTCCGGGGTGCAGACGGCTAGTATTCATAAGCTGGCAGATTGTCTAAATGAAAATCCCCGCTTGAAAGAACCGCTGTTTCTCTATGCTTTGGCCTATGATAAAGTGGATTTATTGCTCCACTATACTGCAAACAGCACGGTCGTTGCGGAATATGAGCGGCTTTCTAATCGCTACTTGCTGGCGAAAATGCTGCTGCTCTTGGAAAAACAATCTCCTGAACTGCCGGAGGGCTATTTGAAGGTCTGGCGCAGCTATTGCTCGGTGCGGGATGCCGCCCTTGCGGACAATGACACGAAAGAACTGATCCATCGCCGGGTATTGGAACTTCAGCAGAAAAAGAAACTGACGAATTATCGCCTTTACACTGACCTGAGGCTGAATCCGGGCAATGTGAATGCATGGCTCAAACACAACGATTCCAGCAAAATGAGCCTTGACTGTGCACGGCAGATCTACAAGTATGCAAAAAGCTACCCGTCTGTTCGATAAGAAAAAGGAAGTGAGTCTATGACCGCCGTAATTTACGCCCGCTATTCCAGCGATAACCAGCGCGAAGAATCCATCGAAGGGCAGATTCGGGAATGTACGGCTTATGCGGAAAAGAACGGCATCACGGTCATCAAGCACTACATTGACCGTGCATTCTCTGCAAAAACGGACAATCGCCCGGAGTTCCAGCAGATGATCAAAGACAGCGGCAAGAAGCTGTTTGATGTTGTTCTCGTCTGGAAATTTGACCGCTTTGCCCGGAATCGTTTTGATAGCGCAAACTATAAGATGATCCTGAAAAAGAACGGTGTCCACCTGATTTCCGTTATGGAACCCATTGCTGAGGGTTCACAGGGCATTCTGGTGGAAACCCTTCTAGAGGGTATGGCAGAATACTATTCGGCAGAGCTGTCCGAAAAAGTGATTCGTGGTCAGACCGAGAACGCCTTGAAGGGTAAGTGCACTGGCGGTACGGGAACCATTGGCTATAAAATCGACGATGCCAAGTTCTATCATCTTGACCCGTTGACTGCTCCGCTGGTGCTGGAAGCCTTTCAGCGGTATGACAACGGTGATAAGATGGTGGAAATCGTAAACTTCCTCAACGATAAGGGCGTCCGCAATATGCTGGGCGGCAAAATGACCCACAGTAGTGTGAACACCATGTTGAAGAACCGCCGGTACATTGGAGAATTGTCTTTCCGGGACATCGTTGTGCCGGATGCAATTCCGGTTATTATTCCGAAAGACCTGTTTGACCGGGTGCAGAAGCGTCTGGATAAGAATAAGCGTGCCCCTGCCTGTGGCAAGGCAGACGAGGAATATCTGCTGACCACCAAGCTGCTCTGCGGCAAGTGTGGTGCGCTGATGTTCGGCGAAAGCGGAACCAGTGCCACCGGACGCACCTACTATTATTATAAATGCGCCAACGTCAAGCGCCGCAAGGGCTGCAATAAAAAGACCGTGCAGAAGGACTGGCTGGAAGATCTGGTCGTCCGGGAGACCATGAAGCTGATTCAGGACGATGCGATGATCGACAAGATCGTTCAACTGGTCATGGATGTCCAGAATCAGGAGAACACCACGATCCCGCTGCTGGAAAAGCAACTGCGAGAGGTCAACAAAAAGTTGGACAACCTGATGAAGGCAATCGAGGACGGCTTGTACACCCGGACAACGAAAGAGCGTCTGGAAGCGCTGGAAATCCAGAAAGATGAGCTGACTGTAAAAATCGCAGATGAAAAATTGAAGAAGCCCAGCTTCAATGAGGATTTCATCCGATTCTGGCTGATGAAATTCAGAAAGTTCGATATTTCGCAGAAAAAGCAGCGGAAAGCGCTGATTGAAATTTTTATAAATGCCATTTTCCTGTACGATGACCGGATGCTAATCACGTTCAACTACAAGGATGGCACCCAAACCGTCCGATTTGAGGACGCTTTGACGGCTGATGGGGTAGAAGGAAAAAGTTCGGATTTGTCCAGCTCTGCTGGACCAGAGCTCTTCAGTCGAGAGACTGAAGAGCTTTTTGTTTTATCCGGAACTTTTGCAAACAACAGAGCCGCAGTCTTTTGGGAGACTGCGGCTCTGTTTTATACTGCTTTATTTGCCCTCTGCGCGGAGTTTCGCGTCCTTTTCCAGCAGGGGCTTGAGGTACTGGCCGGTAAAGCTGCCCGGCACCTCGGCCACCTGCTCCGGCGTACCCTCGGCGACGATGAGGCCGCCGGCACTGCCGCCTTCGGGGCCGAGGTCGATGATGTGGTCGGCGCATTTGATGAGGTCGAGGTTGTGTTCGATGACGATGACGGTGTTGCCTGCATCCACCAGCTTCTGCAGCACCTCGATGAGGCGGTGGACATCAGCCATGTGGAGGCCGGTAGTCGGCTCGTCGAGGATATACACGGTCTTACCCGTGCTGCGGCGGGCCAGCTCGTTGGCCAGCTTGACACGCTGCGCCTCGCCGCCCGAAAGGGTCGTGGCGCTCTGCCCCAGCGTGACATACCCCAGGCCCACGTCCAGCAGCGTCTGCAGCTTGCGGGCGATTTTCGGCTGGTTGGCAAAGAAGACGACCGCCTCTTCCACGGTCATGTTCAGCACGTCAGAGATGGTCTTTTCCTTATACTTGACTTCCAGCGTTTCGCGGTTGTAGCGTGCGCCCTTGCAGACCTCACAGGGAACGTAGACGTCCGGCAGGAAGTGCATCTCGATTTGGAGGATGCCGTTGCCCTCGCAGGCCTCGCAGCGGCCGCCCCGGACGTTGAAGCTGAACCGTCCCGGGCCGTAGCCCCGCATTTTGGCGTCCTGCGTCTGGGAGAAGACGGTGCGGATGTCGTTGAACACGCCGGTATAGGTGGCGGGGTTGGAGCGGGGCGTGCGGCCGATGGGCTGCTGGTCGATGCCGATGACCTTATCCACGAACTCGAGGCCCTCTACCCCATCGCACTTGCCAGCGCGGGAGCGGGCACCGTTCAGCTCACAGGCGAGGGTCTTATACAAAATCTCGTTGATGAGGCTCGACTTGCCCGAGCCGGAGATGCCCGTCACGCAGATGAACTCGCCCAGCGGAAATTTTACGTCGATGTTGCGCAGATTGTTTTCGCGCGCACCCTTCACCGTGAGGAAATTGCCGTTGCCGGGGCGGCGGGTCTGCGGCACCTCGATGCGCTTGCGGCCCGACAGATAGTCGCCGGTGATGCTGCGCTTGGCCTTGCAGATGTCCTTGACGGAGCCTGCGGCCACGATCTCGCCGCCGTGGACACCCGCGCCCGGGCCGACGTCCACGATATAATCGGCGCTGCGCATGGTATCCTCGTCGTGCTCGACCACGATGACCGTATTGCCGAGGTCGCGGAGATTTTTCAGCGTTGCGATGAGTTTATCGTTGTCGCGCTGGTGCAGGCCGATGGACGGCTCATCCAGCACGTACAACACACCCGACAGAGCGCTTCCGATTTGGGTGGTCAGGCGGATGCGCTGGCTCTCGCCGCCGGACAGGGTGCCTGCCGACCGGGCCAGTGTGAGGTAATCGAGGCCCACGCTCTGCAAAAACTGCAGGCGGTTCTTGATCTCCTTCATGATCTGGCCGCCGATCTGCTTCTGCTTTTCGGTCAGGTTCGGCTCATTGTCAGCGATGAATTTCAGCTCGTCCCGAATCGACATTTCGCAGAAATCGCTGATGTTTTTGCCGCCGATGGTCACAGCCAGCACCACCGGTTTCAGGCGCTTGCCATGGCAGTCGGGACACTCGACGCCCGACATGAAGCTGCCGATCTCCTCCTTCATCCACTCGCTGTTCGTCTCGCGGAAGCGGCGCTCGAGGTTCTCGACGATGCCCTCAAAGGTATTATAATAGACGCCGCTGCCGAACTCATTCGTGCGGTGCATCTCGATTTTTTCTCCGTTGGTGCCGTAGAGCAGGGCGTTGACGGCCTCGGTGCTCATCTCTTTGATGGGAGTATCCAGCGTAAAGCCGTACTTTTTTCCCAGACCCAGATAATACATCTCGGCTACGGAGCCTTCGGCGTAGTACCATCCGCTGGCCTTGATAGCCCCCTCCCGAATCGAGAGGTCCCGGTTGGGCAGGATGCGCTCTTCGTCCACCCGCATGAAGGTGCCGAGGCCGGTACACTTCTCGCAGGCACCCAGAGGGTTATTGAAGGAGAAGAGCCGGGGCGACAGATCGCTGATGGAGATGCCGTGCTCGGGGCAGGCGAAATTCTGGCTGAAGGTCATACATTCGCCACCGATGACATCCACCTCAGCCACGCCGTCGGTAAGGGCAAGCGCCGTTTCCAGCGAGTCAGCCAGACGGCCGCGGATGCCCTTGCGCATGGCAAGACGGTCAACGACGATCTCCACGGTGTGCTTGATGTTCTTTTCCAGCGCGATCTCCTCGTCGAGGTCGTACATGTTACCGTCGATTTTTACGCGGGCGTAACCGGCGCGGCGGGCGGCGTCCAGCTCTTTCTGCTGGGTGCCTTTGCGCTGGCGGACGACAGGCGCGAGGACCTGGAACTTCGTCCCCTCTTCCAGCTTGAGCACAGCGTCCACCATCTCATCCACGCTCTGCTGGCTGATGACCCGCCCACACACCGGGCAGTGCGGCACGCCCACGCGGGCGTACAAAAGGCGCAGATAATCGTAAATTTCCGTCACGGTACCCACGGTGGAGCGGGGGTTGTGGCTGGTGGTCTTCTGGTCGATGGAAATGGCCGGAGACAGGCCGGTGATCTCGTCCACATCGGGCTTGTCCATCCGGCCAAGGAACATCCGGGCGTAGCTGGACAGGCTCTCGACATAGCGGCGCTGGCCGTCGGCGTAGATGGTGTCGAAGGCAAGGCTCGACTTGCCCGAGCCGGAAAGGCCGGTCATAACGATGAATTTTTCACGCGGGAGAGTCAGATTCACGTTTTTCAGATTGTGCTCCCGCGCACCCTTGATGACTATTTTATCGTTTGCCAAGGTACTTTCTCCCTCTTCTCTGTGTCTGTGCATGGTTCTGCTTCCGCTCCGTCTCTGCCGAGGAATCCACGGTGGGGTTCTCGCCCCGGCGCAGGCGGTCGATCTGGTCGCGCAGGAAGGCCGCGTGCTCAAATTCCAGCAGCTTGGCAGCTTCCTTCATCTCCCGGGTCAGGCGGTCAATGGCGGCTTCGCGCTCGAGCTTGCCCATCCGTCGGGTGTTCATCCTGGCATTCTCAGCCTTGTCGCTGATCTCAATCGAATCCGGGATGGCTTTGACGATGGTCTTCGGGACAATGCCGTGCTCAGCGTTGTAGGCCATCTGGATGGCGCGGCGGCGCTCTGTCTCGGTGATGGCGCGGTCCATGCTGTCCGTCACCTCGTCGGCGTACATGATGACCAGACCTTCGGCGTTGCGGGCGGCGCGGCCGATGGTCTGAATCAGGCTCGTCTCGCTGCGGAGGAAGCCCTCTTTGTCGGCGTCGAGGATGGCCACAAGGCTGACCTCGGGCAGGTCGAGACCCTCACGCAGCAGGTTGATGCCCACCACCACGTCGATGGTGCCGAGGCGGAGGTCTTTGATGATTTCCATCCGCTCGAAGGTGTCCACCTCGTGGTGCATATACTTGACCTTTATCCCCTGTTCGGTAAAGTAATCTGTCAGATCTTCGGCCATTTTCTTGGTCAGCGTCGTGACCAGGACGCGCTCATGCCGCTCGATGCGAGCGTTTATCTCGCCCAGAAGGTCCGTCACCTGCCCCTCTACGGGGCGCACCGAGATGAGCGGGTCCAGCAGACCAGTGGGCCGGATGACCTGCTGGGCCACTTGGGTGCTGTTCTTCCGCTCGTACTCGCCGGGGGTGGCCGAGACGAATATCATCTGGTTGAGCTTGGATTCCACTTCCTCGAACTTGAGGGGGCGGTTGTCAAAGGCCGACGGCAGGCGGAAACCGTACTCCACCAGCGTCTTTTTGCGGGCGTAATCGCCACCGTACATGGCCCGCACCTGCGGCAGGGTGACATGGCTCTCGTCTACGAAGAGCAGGAAGTCGTCCGGGAAATAGTCAAGCAGAGTCGTGGGCATACTGCCCGGCGCACGGCCCGACAGAACGGCAGAATAGTTCTCGATGCCCTTGCAGATACCCACTTCCGTCAGCATCTCAATGTCGTAGTTCGTCCGCTGCTGGATGCGCTGGGCCTCGATGAGCTTACCTTCCGAGGTGAACTGCTTCACCTGCGCGTCGCACTCGGCGCGAATCTTTTCAATGGCGGCAGCCTTTTTGTCGGCGCTGACGATATAGTGGCTGGCCGGGAAGATGGCAACGTGCTTGACCACGTTCTGCTTGGCACCCGTAAGGGGGTTGAACTCGGTGATGCGGTCGATCTCGTCGCCGAAGAACTCCACCCGGATGGCCAGCTCGCTCATATAAGCCAGATAGATGTCCACGATGTCGCCGTGGACGCGGAACTTATTGCGGATGAAATTGACATCATTGCGCTCATATTGCAGCGTCACCAGCTTTTCACACAACTCGTCCCGCTCCATCTGCATCCCGGGCCGCAGGCTGATGACCATGCTGCGATAGTCGATGGGGTCGCCCAGCGAGTAGATGCAGGACACCGACGCGACGATGATGACGTCCCGCCGCTCCGACAGCGCCGCCGTGGCCGAGTGGCGCAGGCGGTCTATCTCATCGTTGATGGCGCTGTCCTTTTCGATATAGGTATCGGTGCTGGGGATATAGGCCTCCGGCTGGTAGTAGTCGTAGTAGGAGACGAAATATTCCACGGCGTTGTCCGGGAAAAACGAGCGGAACTCGGTGCAGAGCTGGGCGGCCAGCGTCTTGTTGTGGGCCAGCACCAGCGTCGGACGGTTGCACTGGGCGATGACGTTCGCCATCGTGAAGGTCTTGCCGCTGCCGGTGACGCCCAACAGGGTCTGGCAGCGGTCGCCCCGCTCTACCCCCTCTACCAGCTGTGCGATGGCCTGCGGCTGGTCGCCCGTGGGGGCGTAGGACGACACCAGATGGAATTTTTCCTCTGCCACAAAAAGCCCTCCTTTTCAAAACTACGATTAGTTGTATCTCTTGCAGCCATTATACCACAATTATTTTATAATGTAAATCATTCTCTTCCATATGGGCGTAACATTGCGCCGGTCTCGAAGTCGTAGAACGGCAGGCGGTTGGATTCCCGCATGGAGAAGTAGTCGTTTTCGGCGAGAATGATGTGGTCCCGCAGGCGTATCTTGACCAGCCCCAGCGCACGGACGATGTTCTCGGTGGCGGCGAGGTCTTCGCGGGAGGGCAGCGGCACACCGTTGGGGTGGTTGTGGCAGAGCACGACGCTTTCTGTCCCGCCCCGGAGCGCCGCCGAGACGACGTCCTTCACCTCGAGGCTCACCATCCGGCTGTTCCCCTCCTTGAGCCAGTATACGCTCTTCACCCGGCTGCGGCTGTCCAGCGAAAGGAGCAGAGCTTTCTCCTGTTTTGCCCCGGCGAAGCGGGGTTTCAGGTAAGCCGCCAGCCGCTCGGTGGTGGTCAGCGCACCTTCGGTGCTGGTGCGGCTGTGCTCGTAGTACCGGCTCACCTCGGGTAGGAGATGCAGCATCCGGGCGCTGGCCGGGCCGACGCCCGGCACACGGCAGAGTTCTTCTTCACTGGCTTCCAGCACACCGGCAAAGCTGCCGAACCGCTCCAGCAGCGCGTGGGCGATGCCGTTGGTATCCCGGCGGGCGTTGGTGATGTAGAGCAGATATTCCAGTGCCTCGTGGGGTGCGAGGCTTTCCAGCCCGTACTGCTCCACCCGGGCGCGCATCCGCTGCCGATGGCCCTCGTGGCTTATGTTCTGTCCTGCCATAGCTGCGCTCCTTTGTTTGTAGTCGTTTCTTTTATAGTACCCCATTTTCGGCAAAAGACAAGAGCCGACAGAAAATATTCTGCGTTGACTTCACGGGGAGAGTAGATTATTATAAAGTAGAAAGAACACTTTTCGGTACGCCAGAGCCTCCCCTCGATAGGGGAGGTGGCATTGCGAAGCAATGACGGAGAGGTTTCATTCCTACGGCAAAGCCATCCTTCGTACAACCTCTCAGTCTCGTCGCAAGCTCCTCGCCAGCTCCCCTTGTAGGGGAGCCTTTGGCAAAAAGGCAAGCAGAATCTTTCCAGAAAAGCAAAAAGGATATACTTTTATGAAACAATACACTGCCACCGCCAACGACGAGGGTGTCCGCCTCTCCCGCTTTGTCCAGAGCGTGACCCGCGATTTCCCTACCAGCCTTTTATACAAGAGTTTCCGCAACAAGCGCATCAAGGTCAACGGCAAAAAGGGTGTACCCGAAGACCGCCTCAAAGCCGGTGACCTCATTGAGCTCTACATCAACGACGAATTCTTCCCGCCTGAGGGTGCAAAGCCGACCCGCAAGCCCGCCCCCAAAAAGCAGCAGAACCAGCCCAAGGTGACGGTCATCTACGAGGACGAGAACATTGCCGTCCTCTACAAGCCCACCCACCTGCTCTGCCACAGCGACCGCACCGGCGACGCAAACCTTGTGGACGCCTTCACCCAGTATCTGGCCCAGAAGGGCGAGTACGACCCGCAGGGCGAGAACCGCTTCAAGCCCGGCATCTGCAACCGCCTCGACCGCGGCACTGAGGGCCTCGTCATCGCGGCCAAGAGCTACGCCGCCCTCCGGGACATGAACGAGATCATCCGCACTGACCTGCTCAAGAAGGAATACTACACCATCACGGTGGGCATCCCTCAGAGCGGGCGCTTCACTGCATGGTGGGAGCACGACGAGAAGAACAATAAGGTGAGCATCCACGCCCACCAGTCCCAGGACGAGCGCCGCAAGCAGATCATCACCGATGTGGACGTGCTGCGGACGGCTGGCCCCTTCGCCCTCTGCCGCATCGGCCTCATCACCGGCCGCACTCACCAGATACGCGCCCATCTGGCCTATCTGGGCAAGCCGGTGCTGGGCGACATCAAGTACGGCAACCGCAAGATGAATGAGCGCACCGGCACCAAGACGCAGGCCCTCTGCGCCGTCCGCATCAGCTTTCTCGACATTCCCGAGGAAAATACCCTCCACTACCTCTCCGGCAAGGTCATCAAACTGAAAGACCCGCAGATCGTAAAGCAGTTCGATGGGCTGGACAAGAGCAGGCAGGAGGCTGTTGATGTACCCTGACCGCAAGACCCGCAGGTAAGTCTCTCCCCTCTTTTTGCATTGGAGGTACAGCACCATGCACAAGCCCCGCATCATCTTTTTCGACATCGACGGCACCCTCATCGACATGGAGAAAAAGCGTATTACTGAGCGGACACTGGACGCTCTGCGCCGCTTACAGCAAAACGGCATCCTGCTGGCCATCGCCACCGGGCGTTCTCCGCTCATTGTGCCGAAATTCGACGGCGTGGAGTTCGATGTCTTTCTTACCTACAACGGCTCCTACTGCTACGACCGTCGCGGAGATATTTTTGTCAGCCCCATCCCGCCGCAGGATGTGCAGACGCTGATCCAAAACGCCACAGCGCTTGGTCGTCCGGTGTCGGTTGCAGGACGGACGCAGCTGCTCTCCAACGGAACGGATGACGATTTAACGGCATATTACGCCATCGGCGGGCGAGCGCCGGTCATTTCCGATCAGTTCGATGAAGTCTCCCGAGGTGAAGTTTTCCAGCTGCTGATGGGCTGCCGCGAAAGCGACTGGCCCGCCATCCTCAAAGGCACGAGCGGTGCAAAAATCGCCGCCTGGTGGGATAGGGCGGTGGACATCATCCCCATCTCCGGCGGAAAAGGAGCCGGTATCCAGAAAGTTCTGGCCTACTACGGCCTGACGCCCGAGGATGCAATGGCTTTCGGTGACGGCAACAACGATATAGAAATGTTTCAGGCTGTCGGTCACAGCGTTGCCATGGGCAACGCCTCTGCCGATTTGAAAGCCATCGCCAGCGAGGTCTGCGGCACCTGTGCAGAGGATGGTATTTATCACTATTGCAAAGAAAATGGTTTGATTTAAGAAAACAAAAAGAGGCCGCTGTGTTCAACCTCTCCGTCACGGCTTCGCCGTGCCGCCTCCCCTATCGAGGGGAGGCTTTGGCATGGCAGAAAGCCCAATCTCTTCGCCAGAGGCTCCCCTCGGTAGGGGAGCTGTCGAACGAAGTGAGACTGAGAGGTTGCTTTTACAGCGGCCTCTTATTTTTTGCTATTTACTTTTCTTCTCGTTCCGCCTTTTCGGCCTCCTGCTGCCGGCGCAGTTTCTTGATGCGCTTTTTCTCGCTCTCGACGCGGGGCCAGGGCCACGAAAAGCCCTCGTTCTCCTTGCACCAGCGGGTCAGCGGGTAGAACGCAAACGCCAGCCCGAACAGGTACAGCAGGACGTACAGCAGACCCGAAAGCGTTACCAGCGCGTCCAGCGCACCAATGAGCGCCATGATGAAGCCAGCTTTCAGGAAAAACAGGCCGTTCTGGCGGCAGTACTCGGGGAAATTTTCGGCCTTGACGGCCTGACGGCCCTGGTCGCCCCAGACCCGTGGATTTTTCATGACCGAATAGCCGTAAAAGACCAGCATCAGGCCACAGGTGAGTTGGAATCCAAAAAACATCTGCGTCGTTCCTCGCTTTATTCTGGTGTGATGGAGTCAGAAGCGTGCTCAGTCGTCGTTGTACTCGCCCAGCAGCGGCTTCATGAAGGGCAGGAAGTCCAGCGTTGCAAAGTAGTCGTGGGGAGTCTCGGCACGGCGGATGAGGCGGTGAGAGCCGTCCTCGCAGAGCAGGACCTCGGCGCTGCGCAGCTTGCCGTTGTAGTTGTAGCCCATGGCAGAGCCGTGCGCGCCGGTGTCGTGGATATACACGATGTCGCCGATGTCGATCTTGGGCAGCATACGGTCGATGGCAAACTTGTCGTTGTTCTCGCACAGACCGCCGACCACATCGTACTTGTGGTCGTGGGGTGCGTCTTCCTTGCCCAGCACGGTGATGTGGTGGTAAGCGCCGTACATGGCGGGGCGCATCAGGTTGGCCGCGCAGGCATCCAGACCGATGTATTCCTTATAGATGTGCTTCTCGTGGATGGCAGTAGCCACCAGAGCGCCGTAGGGGCCGGTGGTGAAGCGGCCCATCTCGGTGAAGATGGAGACATCGCCCATGCCGGCGGGGACGAGAATTTCTTCAAACTTCTTGCGAACGCCCTCGCCGATGGCCATGATGTCGTTCTCCGTCTGCTCGGGGCGGTACGGGATGCCGACACCGCCGGACAGGTTGATGTAGGCGATATGCACGCCGGTGGCCTTCTGGACGCGGACAGCCAGCTGGAAGAGGATGCCTGCCAGCTCAGGATAATAGGCATCAGAGATGGTGTTGGAGGCGAGGAAGGCGTGGATGCCAAAGTTTTTGGCACCCTTTGCAGCCAGCTTCTTGTAGCTGTCGATCATCTGCTCCTCGGTCATGCCGTACTTGGCGTCGCCGGGCTTGTCCATGACCTGGAAGCCCTCTTTGCTCTCGCCCAGCTGGAAGGTGCCGCCCGGATTGTAACGGCAGAAGATGTTCTCCGGCACACCGGCCACGCGGTCGAGGAAGTCCACCATCGTGGCGTCATCGAGGTTGATATAAGCGCCCAGCTCGTAAGCCTTCTTCATGTCCTCCACAGGGGTCTGGTTGGAGGAGAACATGATGTCGCTGCCCTCAAAGCCGCACACTTCGCTGAGCATCAGCTCGGTCAGAGAGGAGCAGTCCACGCCGCAGCCCTCTTCCTTCAGGATCTGGAGGATGACGGGGTTCGGCAGAGCCTTGACCGCAAAATACTCGCGGAAGCCCTTGTTCCAGCTGAATGCCTTGTTGATGCGGCGGGCGTTCTCTCGAATGCCCTTCTCGTCATAGACGTGGAAGGGGGTGGGTACGTCCTGAATGATGTCCTGAGCCATCGACTCAGTCAAAAACGGTTTCTTTTCCATGATTGTACATCCCTCTCATATATTTTTACACGGCAAAGATGCCGTGCAGCCAGCGGTTTTACAGCTTGAGGTTCTCGCGGGTGGGGGTAAAGGTAGGCACCATTTTGGCCAACTGCTCCACCACGCTGTCGTCGTTGTGCTCGGCGGCGACGGCCAGCTCCTGGAGCTGCTGGTAGAACTCGCCCAGGTCGATGTTCCGGGGCGGAGCCACGAAGATCTTATTGTGGACGGTGCGGCGCATCTTGTCCTGCTCCTCGTCCATCATCAGCTCTTCGTAGAGTTTTTCGCCGGGGCGCAGACCCACGATCTTAATATCCATGTTCACGCCCGGCTCATAGCCATAGAAGCGGATGAGCTGTTTTGCAAGGTCCATGATCTTGACCGGCTCGCCCATATCCAGCACATAGATGCTGCCGCTCTCGGCCAGCGCACCGGCCTGCAGCACCAGCTGTGCCGCCTCCGGGATGGTCATAAAGTAGCGCTCGATGTTGGGGTCGGTGAGGGTGACGGGGCCGCCCTTTTTGATCTGCGCCTCAAACAGCGGGATGACGCTGCCGTGGCTGCCCAGCACATTGCCGAAGCGGACAGCGACGCACTTCATGTCGGTGTTGCCCGCGAAGGTCTGGATGAGCATCTCACACAAGCGCTTGGTGCAGCCCATGACGCTGGTGGGGTTGACGGCCTTATCGGTGGAGAGCTGCACCAGCCGCTCCACGCCGTGTTCGCTGGCACTGGTGAGCAGATTCTTGGTGCCAAAGACATTGTTCTTGACGGCCTCGGCGGGGCTGATCTCCATCAGCGGGACGTGCTTGTGGGCGGCGGCATGGAACACCACCGTCGGGTGGTACGTCTCAAATACCTCGTCCAGACGGGCCTTGTCCCGGATGGAGCCGACCAGCACCGTGACCGGCACATCACGGCCATACTTCTGCTGCAGTTCCATCAGCAGTTCATAGGCGCAGTTCTCATAAATATCGAAGATAAGCAGTTTTGCAGGCTTGAAGCGCATGACCTGACGGCAGAGCTCACTGCCGATGCTGCCGCCGCCGCCCGTCACCAGAACGGTCTTGCCGGTGAGGTAGCCGGAAATTTTCTCCGTGTCCAGTGTGACTTCCTCACGGGAGAGGAAATCGGCGGTGTTCAGCTCACGGAACGCACCCTGCTGAGGGGTGCCTGCACCCACCAGCTGGGGGTCGCTGAGCATCTGCACGGCGCAGTGGGTGGAGACGCAGAGGTCGATGACGTGGTTCAGGCGGTTTCCCTTCAGGGTCGGGATCGCCACGATGATGGTGTGGATGTTGTAGCGGGTACACAGGTCAGGAATTTCTTCCAGTGTGCCGCGCACCGGGACACCGTGGATGGTCTGGCCCAGCTTGTTGGGGTCATCGTCCACGGCCACGATGACATGGCCGTAGCTGGTGTTGGTCTTGCAGACATTGATGGCCCACGCACCGGCCTCGCCCGCACCCACGATCATGACAGGGCGGTTGGGGTCCTTGCTGGCGTTGCCGCGCAGCCGCTCGCCCAGCGGGTGATTCAGGAAGAGCCGCCAGGCCAGACGGCTCCCGCCGATCAACAGTAAAATGAGCACCGCCGCCATGGCGTTGGCCGAGTTGAAAAGCACGCCGTGGATGAAGCAGCGGTTGACCAGATAGACGATGCCCGTCGGGACGGCGATCATCCCGGCCAGACGGATGAGGTCACGCTCCCCGGCGTACTTCCAAAGGATGGTGTAGAGCCGCCCGGCCAGAAAGCTGAGCAGATAGACCGCCACGATCCAGGGCAGATTCGCGTAGAGCAGGGCGCGGTTATGGGGCCACCAGGAGGCCTCGACAGCGCCGTCTGCGCGCAGCAGCAGGGCGAAATAAAAGCTGAAGGCTACGATGGCTCCGTCCAGCGCCACCAGCAGAGCCCGGCGGGCCAGTACCTGCAGCAGATTTGTTTTCTTTTCCTTCACAGCATATCCTCTTTTGCATCGGGGGCCGGCATCCGAAGATGTCAGCTGCCGTTTTTCATTTCAAGGGCCTATCACCCCATAATATCTTTAGTATTATACTCGATTCTCTCCCCCGTGTCCAGCTATTTCACTTTTTGGACATTTTTCTTATGCCGCCTCTCCCCCGCCGCCACGGCCCGCAGCTCTTCGCCGAGGCCCAGCGGCCACGCCGCCGCAAAGCAGACCACGGCCATCCCCGCGCCGCCCAGAGCTACCGCCGCCAGCTGCAAGGGGACTCCGCCGGTAAGCCAGTCCGCTAAAAGATGCCGCAGGGCCAGCCCGGCCCCGGCGCTGACGGCCCCCGCAAGTCCCGGTGCGCCCAGCCACCGCCAGAGTTGCAGCCGCAGGCCGCAGCTGGACAGCAGCCGCCCCGTGTTGGCGGTGCAGGTGTAGAAGCTGGACAGCAAGATCACAAAAAGAAAGCCCTTCATCCCGAAGCGGGGCAGCAGGAGCAGCACGCCCGCAATGCGGAGACAGGAGTCCCACATGCTGTACCGGAACACGGCTTTCTGTTCTCCTACCCCCTTCATGGCACCGTCCACCATGCTCTCGAGATACATCAGCGGCATGGCCGGGCCGAGGATGACGAGGTAGCTGCCCGCCTCGGCGCTGCCGTAGAGGGCTTCGGCCAGCGGCTGACCCCACACCCAGAACGCCGCGCCTGCCAGCGCCGAGAAATAGCCGGTGAGACGGAGCATCCTGTCGATGAGAGCCGCCAGCCGCCCGTTCTGGCCCCGGAGGTGGGCCTGAGTGATCTCGGGCATCAGTAAGACGGAAAGGCTCCCCAGCAGTCCGAAGGGAAAGGTCAGCAGAGGCAGGGCCATCCCCTTGAGGCTGCCGTACTGGGCCACGGCTTCGGCACGCCCGCCGGAAAATTGCAGATAGACTGCCAGACAGGCCGGCACCAGCATATTCTCCGCGGTGTGGAGAGCGCTGGCGAGACAACGTCCTCCCTCCACCGGCCAGAGGATGTCCCAGAGGCGCTTTCCCGGCTCCTGCGGGCGGCAGGCAGGCCGCGCGCCGAAGCAGCGGCGGGCCTCTTTACGGTAAAAAAGTGCCATCAGCCCGGTACTGACGGCCTCACTGACCGCCGTTGCGCCCAGCACTGCCGTGCAGCGCCCGCCCACGTCCCAGCCGAGGACGTCGGCCCGCTCCAGCGCAAAGTAGACGATACCGATGCGGACGGTCTGTTCGGCCAGCTGGCTCAGGACGTTTGGCTCCACCTGCCGCCGGGCGATGAAAAAGCCCCGCAGTACCGACGACACCGCCATCCACGGCAGACCCAGCGACGAGACACGCAGCGCCCCCGCTGCGCGGACATCGCCCAGCCACCATTTTGCGGCGAGACCCGCCAGCCCGAACTGCGCCGCCAGCGCCAGCACGCCCAGCCCGGCCCCTGCCAGCAGGAGACGGTGAAGCATCCCCCGGGCCTCCGCCGGGCTGCGGGCCAGCTCTTCGGCCATCAGGCGGGTGGCCGCCACCGAGACGCCCGCCGTCGCCAGCGTGACGAAGAGCGAATAGACCGCCAGCACCAGCTGGTACAGTCCCATCCCCTCGCCGCCCAGAGCGTTCGCCAGCCAGATGCGCAGCCCCATGCCCGCCAGACGGAGCAGGACGTCCGCCCCGGTCATCAGGGCTGCGTTTTTCAGATAGCTCTGCCGCACAGCGCACCCCTCCCTTTCCCCAGTGTATCTTTTTATAGATATGTAAACTGCTCTGGGAAATATGAGCGTGGCCGTGGGTTGTTTCTTTCCCAGTTTTATGATATGATATATATTGTATCTGGCGGGAATGTTCTGCCAGACCGGATCTAAGAATGCAAGGAGGAAGCGCACCCCGGTACCACGGCCGTGCGCAACGAGACAATGAGCGAAGAATGTACCCATGACTGCTCCAACTGCGGGGCAGCGTGTTCTTCCCGCGATGCTGCGCCCCAGCATGACGCACCCAACCCCAATAGCAGCGTCAAGAAGGTCATCGGCGTCGTATCCGGCAAGGGCGGCGTCGGCAAGAGCATGACCAGCGCCCTGCTGGCCTGTGCAATGGCACGCCGCGGCTACCACTGCGGCATCCTCGACGCCGACATCACCGGCCCGTCCATCCCGAAGCTGTTCGGCATCCATGGCCGCGCCATGGCCGACGACAAGGGCTGCTGGCCCATCCAGAGCCGGATGGGCATCGACGTCATGAGCATCAACCTGCTGGTGGAGAACGAGGAAGACCCCGTCGTCTGGCGCGGCCCCGTCATCGCCGGTGCGGTCAAGCAGTTCTGGACCGATGTGGTCTGGAAAGACGTTGATTTCCTGTTCGTGGATATGCCTCCGGGAACCGGTGACGTCCCTCTGACCGTCTTCCAGAGCCTGCCCGTGGACGGCATCGTCGTCGTGGCAAGCCCGCAGGAGCTGGTGAGCATGATCGTGGCCAAGGCCGTGAACATGGCCGAGATGATGAAGGTGCCGATGCTGGGCATCGTCGAGAACATGAGCTATATCGTCTGCCCCGACTGCGGCAAGCACATCAATGTGTTCGGCGACAGCCATGTGGACGAGGTGGCCGCAAAGCATCACCTGCCCGTTCTGGCCAAATGCCCCATCGACCCGCAGCTGGCTGCGCTGTCCGACGCCGGCATGATCGAGACCTACGGCGGTCAGTTCCTCGAGGGTGCCGCTGACGCCTGCGAGAAGCTGCTGAAGTAAGACTTTTCCTCCCTGTACCGCCTGTTCTGAGCCGGTGCAGGGATTTTTTGTTTCTTTACAAAAGCAGGTTTTATCGCCGTTTTTTGATGTGTCCCGTCTTTTTCGTGAAGTGCATTCATCTTTTCCATGGTTTTTTGAAAGATTTTCCGGTTTTTGCGGGGCGGGCCATCTTGTAAATCGGCAGATAAAGCTTTATAATAGCAAAGTGGTCAGAGGCTTATCCGCCCCGCCGTGGGAAACGGGAAAGACGGAGCCTCCACACAATAGAGATAAGGGAAAAGGAGTATATCATTATGCTGACGAATGAATATCTGAAGCGTGTCTACGAGGGCCTGGAAAAGCGCAATGCCAACGAGCCCGAGTTCCTGCAGGCTGTCCGCGAGGTGCTGGAGAGCATCCAGCCCGTCGTGGAGAAGCATCCCGAGTACGAGAAGGCCGGCCTCATCGAGCGTCTGGTCGAGCCTGAGCGCATCATCACCTTCCGTGTACCCTGGGTCGATGACCAGGGCAAGGTCCAGGTGAACCGCGGCTACCGCGTCCAGTTCAACAGCGCCATCGGCCCCTACAAGGGCGGCCTGCGCTTCCATCCTTCTGTCAATCAGGGCATCCTGAAGTTCCTCGGCTTCGAGCAGACCTTCAAGAACAGCCTGACCACCCTGCCCATGGGCGGCGGCAAGGGCGGCTCCGACTTCGACCCCCACGGCAAGAGCGACATGGAAGTCATGCGCTTCTGCCAGAGCTTCATGACCGAGCTGTACCGCCACATCGGCCAGTTCGTGGACTGCCCCGCCGGTGATATTGGCGTCGGCGGCCGCGAGGTCGGCTATATGTTCGGCCAGTACAAGCGTCTGACCAACAGCTTCCAGGGCGGTATGCTCACCGGCAAGGGCCTGACCTTCGGCGGTTCTCTGGCCCGTACCGAGGCTACCGGCTACGGCCTGTGCTACTTCACCGCTGAGGCTCTGAAGTGCATGCGCAGCGACAGCTTCGAGGGCAAGACCGTGGTCATCTCCGGCTCCGGCAATGTCGCCATCTACGCCTGCGAGAAGGCCACCCAGCTGGGTGCCAAGGTCGTCACCATGTCCGACTCCAACGGCTATGTCTACGACCCCAACGGCATCGACCTGGCCTACGTCAAGGACCTGAAGGAAGTCCGCCGCGGCCGCATCAAGGAGTATGCTGAGACCCACAAGGATGCGACCTATGTTGCTGACTGCACCAAGGTCTGGACTATCCCCTGCGACATCGCCCTGCCCTGCGCTACCCAGAACGAGATCAACAAGGAGTCTGCAGAGGCTCTGGTGAAGGGCGGCTGCACCGTGGTCTGCGAGGGCGCTAACATGCCCAGCACTCCCGAGGCCATCGAGGTCTACCTGTCCAACGGCATCCTGTACGGACCCGCAAAGGCTTCCAACGCCGGCGGCGTGGCTACCTCTGGTCTGGAGATGAGCCAGAACTCCGAGCGTCTGAGCTGGAGCTTCGAAGAGGTCGATGCAAAGCTGAAGGGCATCATGGAGGGCATCTTCCACGCTTCCTACGATGCATCCGTGGCCGCCGGCTCCGAGGGCAACCTGATGGTCGGTGCAAACTGCGCCGGCTTCCTGAAGGTCGCTACCGCCATGATGGCTCAGGGCATCACCTACTAAGCTTTTCCTGATCTGCAAGGGCCGCATCCGCGAGGGTGCGGCCCTTTTGTTTTGCCCGCCTGTCTGCATAACTGTCTGCTGTCCCGCTCATACTCCTTTCATCAAACGAAAAGAGGTTTTTGCATGGACGAAATGATGTTCTGTTATCAATGTGAGCAGGCGGCAAACTGCACGGCCTGCACCGGAAAAGCGGGTGTCTGCGGCAAATCAGCCGAGACAGCCGACGCGCAGGACAAGCTCACCGGGGCACTCATCGGCTTTGCCACCCTGCTGCTGGACATCGGCAGACCCATCCAGCCCCCGCAGGCACTCCTGCTGACGGAAGGATTGTTCACCACCATCACCAATGTTGATTTCGACCCCCAGACGGTGGCGCAGCTGACCGATAAGGTCTGGAAGGCCAAGCAGGAAGCCTTTGCCTCGGCCAGCCCTGCACCTGCACCAGTGTCCGACTACGATATGCAGAAGCTGTGGCAGGAGCCGGACCCCGACCGGAAGAGCCTGTGCTCCTTTGTCCTCTTTGGGCTGCGCGGCATGGCGGCTTACTCCTACCACGCGCGGGTGCTGGGCTATACCGATGGCGAGATCGACCTGTTTTTCTGCACGGCGCTGCGGGCCATCGCACAGGAGCGGGACAAGGACAAGCTCTTCCAGCTGGTAGAGGACACCGGGCGGATGGCCTACCGGGTCATGGCCGAGCTGGACAAGGCCAACACCGGCGCATTTGGCGACCCGGAGCCGGTGGAGGTGTCCCTGACCATCGAGAAAGGGCCTTTCATCGTCATCTCCGGCCACGACCTCTACGACGCCAAGTGCCTGTTGGAGCAGACCGAGGGCAAGGGCATCAATGTCTACACCCACTCCGAGATGCTGCCTGCCCACGGCTACCCGGAGCTGAAAAAGCGCTTTCCTCATCTGAAAGGCAACTTCGGCACCGCATGGCAGAACCAGCAGCGGGAGTTTGAGGACATCCCTGCACCGGTGCTCTTCACCACCAACTGCATCATGCCCCTCCGGCCCAGCTATGCCGACCGGGTATTCACCACCTCTGTCGTCTCCTATCCCGGCGTCACCCATATCGGGGAGGACCGGGATTTTTCGCCGGTCATCGCCAAGGCGCTTGAGCTGGGCGGCTACCCGGAGGACACCCTCATCCCGGGCATGAACGGCGGCAGTGTGGTCGCCACCGGCTTTGCCCACCATGCCGTGCTGAGCCATGCGGAGGCGATCGTCCAAGCCGTCCACGAGGGTGCCATCCGGCACTTTTTCCTCATCGGCGGCTGCGACGGCACCCGCCCCCCCCGCCGGTACTACACGGATTTTGCCAAGCTGACCCCGCCCGACACCGTCATCCTGACGCTGGCCTGCGGCAAGTTCCGGCTCAACGACCTGCCGCTGGGTACGGTGGCGGGTCTGCCCCGCATCCTCGACGTGGGCCAGTGCAACGACGCCTACAGTGCCATCCGGATCGCGCTGGGTCTGGCCGAAGCTTTTGACTGCTCGGTCAACGAACTGCCCCTCTCCATCATCCTCTGCTGGTTCGAGCAGAAGGCGGTCTGTGTGCTGATGGCCCTGCTAGCGCTGGGCATCCGGGGCATCCGTCTCGGCCCCACCCTGCCCGCCTTCCTCTCCCCCGGGGTGGCCGCTGTCTTACAGGAAAAATATGACCTCAAGCCCATCACCACCCCGGAGGCAGACCTTGCGGCCTGTCTGGGAGAATGACGACAGAGGGAGCTGCCGCAGCCTGCCCGTGAGCAAAAGCCTCTCCCTCTGGGAGAGGTGTCTGCGAAGCAGACGGAGAGGGCAAGCCCGTCTCCAAAGAGCCTCTACACAGCGATAAGCTGTGCCTTCGTCCAACCTCTCAGTCTCGCATTCGCTCGACAGCTCCCCTAGTAGGGGAGCCTCTGGCGAAACCGTTCACTTTGCGGGGACTGCCAAGGCCTCTCCTACCAGGAGAGGTGGCACGCCGCAGGCGTGACGGAGAGGTTGTACAAAGGGAAGCCTGCCCATAACCAAAAACGCCCCCGGCACGATGCGGAACGTGCCGGGGGCTTTTGCAATAAGGAGGCAAGCGGAGCTTTGCGGTAAACTCCGCCTCCGGGGATGGTTAGTCTTTCACCAGTTCGCTGTGGTCTGCCTCCACCAGCAGCAGGGTGGGCTCTTCGGCCCCACGGTGGGTGAGGTAGAACACCTCGCTGCCGCTGCCCTGTGCCAGCAGGTCGTTGATGGCAAAGCTGCTGGTCTGGCCATTGGTGACGAACTGGATGGTCTGTGCGCCGTGGTCCTGCAGGTAGCGCAGGGTGTCCAGGTCGCCGGTAAGGGTGGCGACGTCGTAGGCACCGGTGTAGGTGCGCAGGGTGCCGTTCTGGCTCACGGTAAAGGGCTGGTCCATGCCCTCAGCGTCCACCACCCGCAGCTCAAGGGCGCTGTTGGTGTCGGAGGGCAGGGCTTCGGTGGCACCGCAGTTGGTGCAGGTGTGGGTGCCGTCGCCGTTGTCCTTCCAGTGGTGGCCAAGAGCGGGGATGGTCTCTTTCCAAGTGCGGCCACAGCTGTTTCCGGTTGCATTGTTTTGTGCTTCGTAATTGCACTCGTACTCCACCCAGCCCTCTTCCGTGCAGGTGGCATCCTTGCGGCCGATCTCGTTTTTGGTGCAAACATTTTTGCCATGGACGATCTTCTGCAGTACACCATTGAAGTCGGTATACCACAGCTCTGTATTATCGCCAATGGTATTTACAAGGCCCCCGGCATCGGGGTTATTTCTTTTGCCCACCGCAGCCTCAGCATTGTTCACATCGATATACTCACTATTCTGCAAACTCTGTTTTATCTTAAGTAAGACGTTGTTGCCGATCTTGACCTCGGTGCCGGAAATTGCACCATCGGCTCCAAATATTGCACTGTTCTCACCGATCTTAACTTTTCCGTGTTCTCCGCCGTCAATGTTCACTACAACTTTGTTCACTACATCTTTTCTGTTCGAATCGATGTCAAAACTCCAGCCGCCAATGCTGGAGTTTAATCCTCCCGTAGCTGTATCGATGGAGGCATTGTCTTTTATATTGACCGTTACATTTCCGTATTGACTTCCGATCGCAACGGAATTTGAGCCGAGCGCCGTCTGGATGGTCACATGGCCCTGAATGGTGACCTTGGTATCTTTTGCGCCATTGCCGATGGCAGCACCATAACTTGATGTTGCCGTCACATGGACATCTTCCTGCTCTGCCGTAGCGCCTGCTGTGCCAATGGTCACCTCCGCGTTGTCACCGTATGCAGCACCGATGGCGGCCCCGCTGCCCTTTGCGTCGACCGTTGCGTGGCCTTGGATCACGATATGTTTGGCGCTACCACTCTTCGATTGACCGAAGCCGCCACCAATGGCCGCACCGCTTTGACCTGTAGCGGTCACTTTGGCGTAGTCCTGAATGGTGATGTTCTCCGCATCTCCACCACGATAACCATCTTGGCCTCCACCGCCGATACCGGCTCCATTCGTACCGCCGTTTGCTGTAACATTAGCATGGCCCTGGATGGTGATATTGCTGCCTTTTGCGCTGCAACCGCCGCCGATGCCGGCTCCATAGAGCCCAAATGTGTTTTTTAATATGTTTGCATTTACCGTTGCATATCCTTCGATGGTGATATTATCCGTGGCTTCGTAGCTGTTTCCGCCAATAGCAGCTCCACCGTAAATTCCTCCTTTTGCCCTCAGGCTTCCGGAGGTGTCTGCTTCTTCCTTTGCGGTAATGGTCTCGCCCTTGTCGCTGGTCTCATCTGTGATGGTCAGGTTTCCGCTGTCCTTTTTGTTCAGGCCCGCCCAATACTCGGATGTACTGCTGTCCAGAAGATTCTGGCCGTCCAGCTCGATTTTGGTTTTTCCGGTTCCCTGAACCTCTGCTGCTGCTACCCCATCTTTACCGTTGGTACGATGCTCCCTTGTTCCATCCGCATAGCGACTGGTGTCATCCACCTTAATATTCACATTACTGAGCCGGATATTCAGCACCTTCTCGGCCCAGTTATTGATGACCCGGATGACATTCGTGGTGGGTTTTTTGGCGCTGCCCTCTGCCGGGGCAGTAGTGGCGGGGGCGTCGTCCAGAGTGACCTCCTTGGTCTTTGCCGCAGGGGCGGCAGAGGTGGTGGGGGCGAGTTTCGTGGCCTGCTGCTCCGAATCCGGGTCTGCCGCCGGGTCGTACTGGTACACCACATCCTTCTTGGAGTTCGCCGTGGGGTCGTCCGTAGGATTCTCCGTGGGTTTCTCTGTGGGATTGTCCGTGGGATTCTCCGTGGGGTTGTCCGTGGAGTCCTTGCCCTCCTCAGAGTCCTCCTCTTCCTCGCTCAGGGTAAAAGCATCGTTCGGGTCAGGCTGGCTCTCCCCGGCAGCAGGCCCGGCTGCTTCCAGCTCCTGCGTGGCGGAGGGATCACTGTCCGGGACTGCTTCCCCTGCTCTTTTTCCTTCAATACGGTTTTCCTCTTTCTGGGCAGCGTTCCCCTCGTTGTTGCCGTCCTTGATCACGATCTCGTCGCTGGTGTCGGTGTAGGTCGTTTTCCCCTGAGTTACTTTCACATACTGCTCGCCGTTCGCATCCGTCACGGTCTCTACGTCAATGCTGCCGTTGCCGATATAGTAAACATTCGCAAAGGCCGGGGCTGCAATAGAAGTAACAATAGACATGATGGCTGCCGTAGACAGCACCCGCAGAGCTAAATCTTTTCGCTGCATACAAAATCCTCCCTGTTGTACATTCCAAGCCTGTCCCGCAGCAAAAAGGATACCTCGTTCGCCTCCGCATGGCGGGCATCCCGGGGTGTCGTTCCCGCTTTCTGCACCAACTCGGCACAGGTCTTTTCACCATTTTACCCCCCCCCCCTATACCTTTTTCAATAGCAATAATCTACAAAGTTTCGCCATTTTATTTGTTTACTTTTTGTCGGGCCGGAAATGCAAAAACACCCTTCCCTGCCGGTCAAGGCAACGAAAGGATGTTTTTATGCCCCGTGATGGGCGCGGCAGCGCCTGCAAAAAGCCATACTTCTGCCCACCGGGTGTGTCTGTTTTGAACAAGAAAAAAGAGGGCCGGTGTACCCACATTTGGTGCAGCTGTCACTTGAATCTTTTTCAGCACCTTTGTATAATATTCTTGTTATCCGGAACAAGGGCGTTCCAGATGAGTCTTCGCCGACCCATCTGGGACGCCTTTTCTTTCTACCGGCATTCAGAGGGACTCTGCGGAATGTGCCGCAGCATTGTCAGGATATTCTCCGGAAAATCGAAAAAAGGATGGGAAAGTCTATGGAAAATTTCACGGAGCAAAAAGGGCCTCTGGGCCTCTATGACCCCCAGTTCGAGCACGACGCCTGCGGCATCGGTGCTGTCGTGGACATCAAGGGCCGCAAGAGCCACCAGACCGTCAGCGACGCGCTGTCCATCGTGGAGCGCCTTGAGCACCGCGCCGGCAAGGACGCCGAGGGCAAGACCGGCGACGGCGTGGGCATCATGCTGCAGATCAGCCACCGCTTCTTTACCAAGGTGGCCGACGAGCTGAACATCCGCCTTGGCAACGAGCGTGAATACGGCGTAGGTATGTTCTTCTTTCCTCAGAACGAACACCTGCGCGCCCAGGCCATGAAGCTTTTTGAGCTTGTCACCCGCAAAGAGGGGCTCGAGTTTCTGGCATGGCGCAAAGTGCCTGTAGACCCCGACGCCGTGGGCCAGAAAGCCCGCGACTGTATGCCCGCCATCTGGCAGTGCTTCATCAAAAAGCCCGCCAAGGTGAGCAAGGGCATCGACTTTGACCGCAAGCTCTACATCGTCCGCCGGGTCTTCGAGCAGGCCAGCAACGGCACCTATGTCCCCAGCCTTTCGAGCCGCACCATCGTGTACAAGGGCATGTTCCTTGTCCACGACCTGCGCCAGTTCTACCTCGATCTGCAGGACGAGGACTATGAATCCGCCATCGGCATGGTCCACAGCCGCTTTTCCACCAACACCAACCCCAGCTGGATGCGCGCCCACCCCAACCGCTTCATCCTCCACAACGGCGAGATCAACACCATCAAGGGCAACACCGACGCCATGCTGGCCCGTGAAGAGACCATCTCCTCCCCCATCATGAAGGAGGACATGAACAAGATCCTGCCCATCATCAACACCTCCGGCTCCGACTCCGCCATGCTGGACAACGCCCTCGAGTTCATGGTGATGAACGGCATGGACCTGCCGCTGGCCGTCATGATCACCATTCCGGAGCCCTGGGAGAACAACAAGAACATCAGCCAGAAAAAGCGGGACTTCTACCAGTATTACGCCACCATGCTGGAGCCCTGGGACGGTCCTGCGGCCATCCTCTTCTCCGACGGCGACGTGGTGGGCGCTGTGCTGGACCGCAACGGTCTGCGCCCCAGCCGCTACTACATCACCAAAGACGGCAGGATGATCCTCTCTTCCGAGGTGGGCGTGCTGCCCTGTGAGCCGGAGAACATTCTGGTCAAAGACCGTCTCCGCCCCGGCAAGATGCTGCTGGTGAACACCGTCAAGGGCGAAGTCGTGGACGACGAGAAGCTGAAGGAATACTACGCCAGCCGTGAGCCGTACGGCGAGTGGATCGACCGCAACCTCGTCCAGCTGAAGGACCTCAAGATCCCCAACATCAAGACCCCCAGCTATACCGGCGACGACCTGCTGCGCCTGCAGAAGGTGTTCGGCTACAAGTATGAGGACATCAGCACCCTCATCCTGCCCATGGCACGTCAGGGCGCAGAGCCTTCCGGCGCAATGGGTACCGATACCCCGCTTGCCGTTCTCAGCGGCCAGCACCCGCCGCTCTTCAACTACTTCAAGCAGCGTTTTGCACAGGTCACGAACCCACCCATCGACGCCATCCGCGAGAAGGTCGTCACCTCCACCAGCGTCTATGTGGGCGCACACGGCAACCTGCTGGAAGACAAGCCCGAAAACTGCAAGGTGCTCAAGGTCAACAATCCCATCCTCACGTCCACTGACCTTCTCCGCATCAAGTACATGAACGTCCCGGGCTTCAAAGTCTCCACTGTCTCCATCAACTACTACAAGAACACCAGCCTCGAAAAGGCCATCGACCGCGTCTTCCTTGAGGTAGACCGCGCTTATAAAGAGGGTGCCAACATCATCATCCTGTCCGACCGGGACATTGACGAGTACCATGTGGCCATCCCCAGCCTGCTGGCGGTGTCGGCGGTGTCCCAGTACCTCATCCGCACCAAGAAGAGCACCGCACTGGCTCTCATCCTCGAGAGCGCCGAGCCTCATGAAGTGCATCACTTTGCCGCTCTGCTGGGCTACGGTGCCTGTGCCGTCAACCCCTATCTGGCCCATGAGACCATCGGCCAGCTCATCGACGACGGCCTGCTGGACAAGGATTATTACGCCGCCGTGGACGACTACAACAAGGCTGTGCTGGGCGGCATCGTGAAGATCGCCTCTAAGATGGGCATCTCCACCATCCAGAGCTACCAGAGCAGCCAGATCTTCGAGGCCGTCGGCATCTCCAAGGACGTCATCGACAAGTATTTCACCGGCACGGTGAGCCGTGTGGGCGGCATCGGCCTCGAGGACATTCAGGCTGACGTGGAGGCCCTGCACAACGCAGCCTTCGACCCGCTGGGCCTTGACATCAACATGCAGCTGGAAGACGGCGGCGCCCACAAGTTCCGCAGCGGCAAGGAAGAGCACCTCTTCAACCCTCAGACCATCCACCTGTTCCAGAAAGCCTGCTTCACCGGTGACTACGACACCTTCAAGCAGTTCACCCACACCGTGGACAACATGGGCCAGAACGGCGTCCATCTGCGCAGTCTGCTGGACTTCAGCTATGCCCCCGACGGCGGCATCCCGCTGGACGAGGTGGAGCCGGTGAGCTCCATCGTCAAGCGGTTCAAGGCCGCTGCCATGAGCTACGGCGCACTGAGCAGCGAGGCCCACGAGACCATCGCCATCGCGCTGAACCGCCTCGGCGGCCGGAGCAACACCGGCGAGGGCGGCGAGCCTGAAGAGCGCTACCACAGCGAGAGCAATTCCAAGATAAAGCAGGTGGCTTCCGCCCGCTTCGGCGTCACCAGCAAGTATCTGGTGAGCGCGGAAGAGATCCAAATCAAGCTGGCACAGGGCGCAAAGCCCGGCGAGGGCGGCAATCTGCCCGGCGCAAAAGTGTACCCGTGGATCGCCAAGACCCGCCACAGCACTACCGGTGTCGGCCTCATCTCTCCCCCGCCGCACCACGACATCTACTCCATCGAAGACCTTGCAGAGCTTATCTACGACCTCAAGAATGCCAACCGCCACGCCAACATCAACGTCAAGCTGGTCAGTGAGGCCGGCGTCGGCACCATCGCTGCCGGTGTCGCCAAGGGCGGCGCACAGGTCATCCTTGTTTCCGGCTACGACGGCGGCACGGGCGCAGCGCCCCGCAACTCCATCAAAGATGCCGGTCTGCCCTGGGAGCTTGGCATCGCCGAGACCCACCAGACCCTTATCCTCAACGGTCTGCGCACCCGTGTGCGCATCGAGAGCGATTCCAAGCTGCTCTCCGGCCGCGATGTGGCCATCAGCTGTATGCTGGGCGCTGAGGAATTCGGCTTCGGCACCTCTCTGCTGATGACCATGGGCTGCGTCATGATGCGTGTCTGCAACCTCGACACCTGCCCCATGGGCATCTGCACCCAGAACCCCGAGCTGCGCAAGCACTTCCACGGCAAGCCCGAGTATATCATCAACTACCTGACCTTCGTGGCGCAGGAGCTGCGCGAATACATGGCAAAGCTGGGCATCCGTACCATTGACGAGCTGGTGGGCCGCACCGACCTGCTCCATGTCAAGTCTGCCCCTGCCGACAGCCGGATGTCCAAGATGGACCTCGACTGCATCCTGCACAACCCCGCCATCGTCAACAGCAATGTCCACTTCCAGAAGGAAGACACCTACGACTTCCATCTGGAAGACACTCTGGACATGAAGGTGCTGATGAAGAAATTCAAGCTCAGCAGCAAGACCCCTCAGAGCGTGAAGCTGGATGTCTCCAACACCGACCGCGCCTTTGGTGCCATCTTCGGCAGCGAGATCACCCGCAAGTACGGCAGCGACCTGCCCGATGACGTCTACACCGTCCACTGCACCGGTGCAGGTGGCCAGAGCTTCGGCGCATTCATTCCCAAGGGTCTGACGCTGGAGCTGACCGGCGACTGCAACGACTACATGGGCAAGGGCCTCTCCGGCGGCAAGCTCGTCGTCCGCCCGCCCGAGGGCATCACCTTCAAGCCCGAAGAGAACATCATCATCGGCAACGTGGCACTCTACGGTGCCACCAGCGGCAAAGCCTTTGTTTCCGGTGTGGCCGGTGAGCGCTTCTGCGTCCGCAACTCGGGCGCTGTGGCCGTCGTCGAGGGCGTGGGCGACCACGGCTGCGAGTACATGACCGGCGGCACCGTCGTCGTTCTGGGCCAGACCGGCAAGAACTTTGCAGCCGGCATGACCGGCGGCATCGCCTATGTTCTGGATGAGAACTGGGATTTCTACCAGCGGGTGAACAAGGAGACCGTCAGCCTCGAGCCGGTGGAGCACAAGTACGACGTCGCCACCCTGAAAGAGCTCATCCGGGAGCACGTCGAGCTGACCGGCTCGCCCCGCGGCAAGGAGATCCTGGACGATTTCAGCGAGTTCCTGCCCAAGTTCAAGAAAGTCCTCCCCTACGATTACGACCATATGCTGCGGGTCATCGCCTCGATGGAAGAGCGCGGACTCGACGGCGAGCAGGCGCAGATCGAAGCATTCTACGCCGTGCAGAAGAACAAGTAAGGAGGGGAACATCATGGCAAAACTCACTGGTTTTATGGATTACACGCGCAAGACCAGCACGGATGTTCCGCCGCTGGAGCGCATTGAAAACTTTAACGAATTTCACATCTGGCTCTCCCGGGAGGAGCAGCAGACCCAGGCAGCCCGCTGCATGGACTGCGGCGTCCCCTTCTGCCAGGCGGGCATGATGATCGGCGGCATGGCCTCCGGCTGTCCGCTGAACAACCTCATCCCCGAGTGGAATGATTTGGTCTATCAGGGCAAGTGGGAGCTGGCGCTCCGCCGCCTGCGCACCACCAACCGCTTCCCGGAGTTCACGAGCCGGGTCTGCCCTGCCCTGTGTGAGGCCGCCTGCACCTGCGGCGACGTCACCGGCAGCAGCGTCACTGTCCGGGAAAATGAACACGCCATCGTGGAGACGGGCTACGCCAAGGGCTGGCTCCACGCCGCCCCGCCTCCGGCCCGCACCGGCAAGAGCGTGGCCGTCATCGGCAGCGGCCCTTCGGGCCTGTCGGTGGCCGAATACCTCAACATCCGGGGCCATGCCGTCACCGTCTTCGAGCGTGCTGACCGGGTGGGTGGTCTGCTGATGTACGGCATCCCCAACATGAAGCTGGACAAATCCGTCATCGAGCGCCGCATCAAGATCATGCAGGCTGAGGGCGTCGAGTTCCGCACCAACATGGATGTGGGCGGGGCTGTGGATGCCGCTGAGATTTTGAACAGCTATGACGCCATCGTGCTCTGCTGCGGTGCCAAGAAAGCCCGCGATCTGAACGTCCCGGGCCGCGACGCGAAGGGAGTTTACCTCGCGGTAGACTACCTCACCAGCGTGACCAGAAGCCTGCTGGACAGCAAGTTTGCCGACGGCAGGGCCATCAACGCGGCAGGCAGGAATGTCCTCGTCATCGGCGGCGGCGACACCGGCAACGACTGTCAGGGTACCGCCCTGCGGCAGGGCTGCACCGACCTCGTGGCACTGGAAATGATGCCCCAGCCCCCGAAAGAGCGGGCCGCGAATAACCCCTGGCCCGAGTGGCCCAAGGTGCTGAAGGTGGACTACGGCCAGACCGAGTGCCTCGCCAAGTTCGGCAAAGACCCCCGCGTCTACCAGACCACCGTCAAAGAGTTTCTGAAGGACGACGCCGGCAATCTGACCGGCGCGGTCATCTCCTATCTCAAGCCCCAGCGTGACCCCGACACCGGCCGTACCAGCATGGTACCCACCGGCGAAGAGTTCACCTACGACTGCCAGCTGGCCTTTATCGCCGCCGGTTTCGTGGGCTGCGAGGACTATGTGGCCGAGGCGTTCGGCGTGGAGCGGAACGCCCGGGGCAATGTGGCCGACCACGGCTTCCGCACCAATGTAGACAAGGTCTTTGTCTGCGGCGATATGCGCCGGGGTCAGAGTCTTGTGGTCTGGGGCCTGCGGGAGGGCCGCGACTGCGCCGCCGAGGTGGACCGCTATCTGATGGGTTACACCAACCTGTGACCCCCTCCCTCTATTTATGACATTCTCTTTCCTATCCTAAACAGAAACGGGAGCTTTCCTTTACCGGGAGGCTCCCGTTTCTGCATTTCGGGGCTCTTATTTTCACAAAGTTTTCACAGTTAGCGCATTCTACCCACTTGAAACAGATACCCCCAAGTGGTAAAATCAGAATATCAGGAGATTTACCCCCACAGGGTACATTTCCTCTTCACACTGATACACCCGGAAAGGAGTCATCTGCTATGACTGATGCTGAAAAAAAGCCCTGCTACGCCACTGAGCCTGCCGAAAAGGATACTGCCCCCTCCTGCTGCCGCCACAAGGACCGTACCCCTGAGGAGTACCGCGCCCTCGCCAACCGGCTGAGCCGCATCGAGGGCCAGGTGCGCGGCATCCGCGCGATGCTGGACAAGGACGTCTACTGCGCCGATATTCTGGTGCAGGTGGCTGCGGTGAACGCTGCACTGAACGGCTTTTCCAAAGAGCTGCTGAGCCAGCACGTCCGCACCTGCGTGGCCGACGATTTGAGAGCCGGCGGGACGCAGAAGCTGGACGAACTGCTGCAGCTGCTGCCCCGGCTCATGAAATGATCCCGTTCCGGGCATCCTATAAGAGGGAAAGGAATCCGCAATGGAACAATACAATGTCACGGGCATGAGCTGCGCGGCCTGCTCTGCCCGGGTAGAAAAGGCCGTGAAGAAGGTGCCGGGCGTCACGAGCTGCTCGGTGAGCCTTCTGACAAACTCCATGGGCGTGGAAGGCACAGCCTCCCCTGCCGCCATCCTCTCGGCTGTGCAGGAGGCAGGCTACGGCGCAAGCCCGAAGAATGCCTCTGCCAGTAAGACTTCGGACGCCAGCGCCGACCTCGACGCACTGGCTGACCGCGAGACACCGAAGCTCAAGCGCCGCCTCATCGCCTCGCTGGGCTTCCTGCTGGTGCTGATGTACTTCTCCATGGGCCACATGATGTGGGGCTGGCCCCTGCCCCACTGGTTCGACGGCAACCACGTCGCCATGGGCCTTGTCCAGCTGCTGCTGGCGGGCATCGTCATGGTCATCAACCAGAAGTTCTTCATCAACGGCTTCAAGGGCCTCATCCACGGCGCACCCAACATGGATACGCTGGTGGCCCTCGGCTCCATGGCAAGCTTCGTGTGGAGCACTTACGCCCTCTTCGCCATGACCCGCGCTCAGGTGGACGGCAGCGACGCGCTCGTCATGCACTATATGATGGAGTTCTACTTCGAGTCTGCCGCCATGATCCTGACCCTTATCACGGTGGGCAAGATGCTGGAAGCCCGCTCCAAGGGCAAGACCACCGACGCCCTCAAGAGCCTGATGAAGCTGGCCCCCAAGACCGCCACGCTGGTGCGGGACGGCGCGGAAGTGACCGTGGCCATCGCCGACGTGCAGAAGGGCGACGTCTTTGTGGTCCGCCCCGGCGAGAATATCCCGGTGGACGGCGTGGTGCTGGAAGGCACCAGTGCAGTCAATGAGAGCGCCCTGACCGGCGAGAGCATCCCGGTGGACAAGGCCGTCGGCGACAAAGTCAGCGCCGCCACCACCAACCAGTCGGGCTTCCTCCGCTGCGAGGCCACCCGCGTGGGCGAGGATACCACGCTGGCTCAGATCATCAAGATGGTCAGCGATGCCGCCGCCACCAAAGCTCCTATCGCCAAGATCGCCGACACCGTGTCGGGCTTCTTCGTCCCGGCGGTCATCTCCATCGCCGTCCTCACCACCATCGTCTGGCTGCTGCTGGGCCATGAGCTGGGCTATGCGCTGGCCCGCGGCATCTCCGTGCTGGTCATCAGCTGCCCCTGCGCACTGGGCCTTGCAACCCCTGTGGCTATTATGGTGGGCAATGGCCTCGGCGCCAAGAACGGCATCCTCTTCAAGACTGCCGCCTCGCTGGAAGCCGCAGGCCGCACCCAGATCGTGGCGCTGGACAAGACCGGCACCATCACCGAGGGCGCACCCCGCGTCACCGACCTGCTGCCCGCTGAGGGCGTCACCGAGACGGAGCTGCTGACGCTGGCCGCAGCGCTGGAAAGCCGCAGCGAGCACCCTCTGGCAAAGGCAGTTCTTGCCGACGCCGAGGCAAAGGCCATCACTCCCCCGGAAGTCACTGACTTCGCGGCCCTGCCGGGCAATGGTCTGGCGGCCAAGCTGGACGGCATGGACATCTATGCCGGCAATGCCGCCTTCATCCAGACCAAGCTCACCCTGCCCGCCGCACTGGCACAGCAGGCTGAAAAGCTGGCCTCTGAGGGCAAGACTCCCCTCTTCTTCGGCGGCGCAGGCCGTCTGCTGGGCGTTATCGCCGTGGCCGACACCATCAAGGAGGACAGCCCCGAAGCCATCCGTCAGCTGCAGAACATGGGCATCCGGGTCGTGATGCTCACCGGCGACAACCAGCGCACCGCCGACGCCATCGGCAGGCAGGCGGGCGTGGACGAGGTCATCGCGGGCGTCCTGCCCGACGGCAAGGAGGCCGTCATCCGCCAGCTGCAGGCCAGCGGCAAGGTGGCCATGGTGGGTGACGGCATCAACGACGCTCCCGCCCTCACCCGTGCCGACACCGGCATTGCCATCGGCGCAGGCACCGACGTGGCCATTGACGCCGCCGACGTCGTGCTGATGAACTCAAAGCTCTCGGACGTGCCTGCGGCCATCCGTCTCAGCCGCGCCACCCTGCGGAACATCCACGAGAACCTGTTCTGGGCGTTCATCTACAACATCATCGGCATCCCGCTGGCGGCTGGTCTGTTCATCCCCTTCGGCCTGACCCTGAATCCCATGTTCGGTGCTGCTGCCATGAGCCTGTCCAGCTTCTGCGTCGTGAGCAACGCCCTGCGGCTGAACCTGTTCGATTTGCACAGCACCAGGCACGACCACAAAACCGCTTCTCCCGCTGCTGCCCCGGTGCAGTCTGCGGCTGAAAATAACAAAAAATCGGACGCCGAAGCGCCCGAAGTCAAAATGGAGGATCATACCATGAAGAAGACCCTGAAAGTGGAAGGCATGATGTGCGGCCACTGCGAAGCCCGCGTGAAGAAGGCTCTGGAAGCCCTGCCCGAGGTGGACGAGGCTGTCGTGAGCCACGAGGCCGGCACCGCCATCGTCACACTGAACGCCGAGGTCGCCGACGACGTGCTCAAGAACGCCGTCGAGGCACAGGACTACAAGGTCACCGGCATCCAGTAAGCTGTAAGATGCAGAAAAGCCAGCGCACGAGAAATGTGCGCTGGCTTTTATTGTTGCTGTAAGCCTCTCCCCTTGGGAGAGGTGTCACCGAAGGTGACGGAGAGGGCAAGCCCGGTATAAAAGAGTTTCCGCACAGCGATAAGCAGGCTCTTTGTCAGAGCGATACTATCGCCGCGCCTGCGATTTTCCGTCGGCATCCTTGCCCTCTCAGGCGCTTGCGCGCCAGCTCTCCCAAAGGGAGAGCCTTAAAGAGGTTACGGAGTCAGACGGTTGGGGCCGCGGAACAGGAACTCGGCGTCCTTGATGGACTGGCCGCAGAGCAGCATGGTCAGACGGTCGATGCCCAGACCGAAGCCGCCGTGCGGAGGGCAGCCGTACTGGAAGAACTCCAGATAGAACTTGACGTCATCGGCCAGCCCCTTCTCCTCTGCCTGCTTCTTCAGCACGTCGTAGCGATGCTCACGCTGTGCGCCGGTGGTGATCTCCACGCCGCGCCAGATGAGGTCGTAGCCCTGCGGTACGCCGTTCTCGTCGCGCATGTGGTAGAAAGCGCGCTTCTCGGCGGAGTAGTCGGTGATGAACAGGAACTCGTGGCCGTAGTGCTTCTTGACCCAGTCGTAGCTCAGGCGCTCGGCCTCGGTGGTCAGGTCGCCCTTCTCGCTCTCATCGACCGTGTAGCCGAACTCCTCTTCCAGACTCTTGTACAGGTCGGCCAGCTTGACCACGGGGAACGGAGTGGTGGGGACGACGACTTCCAGACCAAACAGCTCCTTGATCTGCTCGCCGTACTGCTCCTTGACGGCCTTCAGACCGGCAGTCAGAAGCTCTTCCTCCATCTTCATGACGTCCTTGTAAGAGGTGATGTAGCTGAACTCAAGGTCGAAGCCGGAGAACTCGGTGGAGTGCTTATTGGTGTAGCTCTTCTCCGCGCGGAAGACGGGGCCGGTCTCAAAGATGCGCTCGAAGCCGGCGGCCATGGCCATCTGCTTATAGAACTGAGGGCTCTGGGCCAGATAGGCGTTGCGGTCGAAGTAGTCCACCTTGAACACCTCAGAGCCGCTCTCGCTGGCAGCAGCGATGAGCTTCGGGGTGTGGATCTCGATGAAGCTGCGCTCGAGCAGGAACTGACGCATGGCGTTGACGAAGCAGCTCTGTGCCTTGAACATCAGCTGGTTCTCGTCGGTGCGCAGGTCGATCCAGCGATAGTCGATGCGCTGGTCGATGCTGGAACGCTCCACAGCCTTCTTCTTCTTGGTGGCGGCGATCTCCTTGCGGACGATGGGCAGCGCGTCGGCGATGCTCTCGATCTCGATGGTCTCGGGGATCATCTCGATGCCGCCCATCTTGACGTAGTCGTTCTCCATCACCTTGCCGGTGACGGTGATGACAGAGTCCGGGGTCAGTTTGTCGATGGTTTCCACCAGCTCGGGGTGGTCCTCCTTCTCGACGGTGATCTGAAGTTTGCCGGTAATATCCTTCAGCACGATGAAGGCCATATATTTGCTGTTGCGCAGGTTCTCGATAAAGCCCTGCACCTTGACCGTGCTGCCAATTTCCTTTTGTACCTCATTGATATAGGTGCGTTCCATGGAAATCCTCCTTCTGTGTCTTGTATACTGTTTTATTATACGCTTTTCGGGGGATAAATCAAGAGAAAGGACGAATCACTTTCCTTCTTCGTGCAGCGTCCCGGTGCCGCCCTCCACCACGCCGTCGTGGTCGGCCACAGCCCTGATGGTGCCGAAGAAGCACTTGACGTCCAGCCAGAAGCTCATATGCTCCACATACCAGCCGTCGAGCTTTGCTTTCTCCGCGATCTCCAGCTCGTCGCGGCCATGGATCTGCGCCCAGCCGGTCAGGCCGGGGCGGACGTCGTTTGCGCCGTATTTGTCCCGTTCGGCCAGCAGGTCGTACTGGTTCCAGAGGGCCGGGCGCGGACCGATGACTGCCATATCGCCCACAAGGATATTCCACAGCTGGGGCAGCTCGTCCAGACTGGTCTTGCGCAGGAAACGGCCCACCCGGGTGATATACTGCTCCGGGTCGTGGAGCAGATGGGTGGGCATGTCGTGGGGGGTATCGATGCGCATGGTGCGGAATTTCAGGATGTTGAAATAGCTCTTATGGATGCCCACCCGCTTCTGCTTGAAGAACACCGGCCCCGGCGAGTCCAGCTTGATGGCAAGGCAGAGCAAAAGCAGCAGCGGTGACAGCACCAGCAGCCCACAGGCCGACAGTACCACGTCCAGCAGCCGCTTGATTCCTTTTTGATACATGATGGTTCTCCCTTTTATTCCTAGAATATACTTATTATATACCATTTTCCCCTGTCCAAACAAGCCCCGGGCCGCATTCCCGGGCGAAAATGCTGGTTTTGTTGTATCGTTCTGACGGTTTTCTCTCTTGCCCCGCCGGGCCGGACGGCGTACCATAGACATAAGATCATCTGAGAGGAGCACTCTGTTTATGATACAGCGTTTTGTCATCGGGAAGCCTTTTCCCACCGAGAGCGTCGTGCTGGACCTGCCCGCCGAGACCGGCCCCGTGCCTTACCTGACACCGAACGGCGATGGCTGGCAGTATGTCATGCAGGAGAAGGACATCGTCTATGGCTTGGGCGAGATGCCCCGGGGCCTCAACAAGCGCGGCTGGCACTACGAGACGAACAACACCGACGAGAGTGAGCACGGCGAAAACCGGCTTTCCTACTACGCCGCCCACAATTTCCTGCTCATCTCCCCTGCCGACGGCAGCGAATGCATCGGCATCTTCGTCGATTTCCCGGGCAAAGTGAGCTACGACATCGGCTATCCCCGCCACGACACCCTCCGCTTCGCCACGGCAGAGCCGAACTATGCGCTCTACCTCATCACAGCCCCTACAGCGGCAGAGGTCGCAAAGGAGTTCCGGCAGCTCATCGGCCCCAGCTATATCCCGCCCAAGTGGGCGTTCGGTCTGGCCCAGAGCCGCTTCGGCTACAAGACCGAGGCCGACATCCGGGAGGTGGCCGCGCAGTACAAGGCCAACGATCTGCCGCTGGACATGATCTGCATGGACATTGATTACATGCAGTCCTACGCTGATTTCACCATCGACAAGGCCCGCTTCCCCGACCTTGGCAAGCTTGCCGCCGACCTGAAAGCCGAGGTCATCCGGCTCGTTCCCATCATCGACGCAGGCATCCGCTGCGACGACAATGACCCCGTCTGCCGCGAGGGCCTCGAGAAGGGCTATTTCTGCACCAAGGAAGACGGCACACCCTTTGTGGCGGCGGTCTGGCCCGGCAAGGCCTACTTCACCGACTTTCTCCGTCCCGATGCCCGGGCGTGGTTCGGCAAACAGTATAAGATGCTCATCGACCTCGGCATCGAGGGTTTCTGGAACGACATGAACGAGCCCGCCCTCTTCTACTCCCCTGAGCGGCTGAAAGCCTTCTTCGAGAATGCCGCCGCTCTGAGCCGGAAGGATAACCTCGACCAGAACGATTTCTTCGGGCTGGTGCGCTCGGTGATGGACCTGATGAATGCCCCCGAGGACTACCGCAGTTTCTACCACGATACCGCTGCCGGGCGGGTGCGCCACGACCGCGTCCACAATCTCTACGGCGGCTGCATGACCCGTGCTGCCGGCGAGGCGTTCCAGACCCTGCGTCCCGGCCAGCGCACTCTGCTCTACTGCCGCAGCAGCATCATCGGCGCCCACCGTTGGGGCGGGATCTGGCTGGGCGATAATCACTCCTCGTGGAGCCAGCTGCTGGCCAACATCCAGATGATGCCTGCCGTCCAGATGTGCGGCTTCCTCTACAGCGGTGCCGATTTGTGCGGTTTCAGTGAGGACACCACCCCCGATCTAGCGCTCCGCTGGCTCGAGTTCGGACTGTTCACCCCTCTCATGCGCAACCACGCCGGCGCTGAGAGCCGGGAGCAGGAATTTTACCGCTTTACCGATGTTCTGCCCGCCATCCGCAATATGCTGAATCTGCGGTATGCTCTTCTGCCCTACCTCTACAGTGAGTTCATGAAGGCCGCGCTTGAGGACGCACCTTACTTCCGGCCTTTGGCTTTTGACTACCCTGCCGACCCCGACGCCCGGGAGGTGGACGACCAGCTGCTTCTTGGCGAGGGCCTGATGGTCGCACCCATCCACACCCAGAACGCCCATGGCCGGACGGTCTATCTGCCTGAGGGGATGAAGATGCTGCGTCTGCGCAGCGTCTCCGACTACGATGAGGAAGTTCTGCCCGCCGGGCGGCACTATCTGCCCTGCGAACTTGGCGAGGTGCTGCTCTTCATCCGTCCGGGCCACACCGTACCGGTGGCACAGCCCGCTGCCAACACCGCCCAGCTGGACGATACGGCCCTCACCTTCTGGCGCTTCGCGCCCGACGGCCAGCCTGCGCCCTACCGGATGTATACCGACGACGGCGTGACCACCGATTATAACAGGCCCGAACACTGGCGCATCGTCGGACAATAACGCAAAAACACCCGGAGGCATCTCCGGGTGTTTTTTTGTATTACAGGTATGCGACCGTCTCGGACAGGGGCTTTCTTGAGCCGTGGTTTGCCAGCGGCCCTGCGCCCTCTGCGGCATAGCCGAGGTCGAGGATCATCAGGACCTCTTCATTTTCCGGCAGGCTCAGCTCCTTGGCCAGCTCATCCGGGTCGAAGAAGTTGAGCCAGCAGCTGTCCACACCTGCGTTGGCGGCAGCCAGCATCAGGTGGGTCGCCACGATGGCGGCATCCTCCATGCCGGAGTCTCGCTTTCCGCCGGGATAAGTAAAGACGCTGTTTTTATCGAAGGCCACGACGAGGCAGGTAGGTGCGCCATAGCGGCAGGGCGTCACCTTGTCGAGCTTTGCCAGGCTTTCTTCCGACTGCAGCACATAGATGCGCTGCTCCTGAGAATTCTTGGCGGTCGGGGCCAGCCGACCCGCTTCCAGGATCTCCGTCAGCTTCTCGGCTTCTACCTTGCGTGTGCTGAAATTCTTGCAGGAATAACGCTCTGCAACGACCTTAGTAAATTCCATAACCGTTGTCCTCCTGACTTTGGGTGATAGACTTTTTATGTACAGAAGTCTCAGCATTATTGTAGCACGCTTTTTCTCCAAGAGCCACTGTTATTTTTACTAAAGGATCTGCCGTTTTTATAAGAAACGGCGCGTCCGATTCAGCCGGATGTTCCCCGCAGGCCACCCGGGTGAAAAGTCCTTGACAAATCTTTCTAAAAGAGTTACACTGTTCTCGTTCTGAAAAACAAATATGGGCCTATAGCTCAGCTGGGAGAGCGTTCGGTTCGCATCCGAGAGGTCAAGGGTTCGAATCCCTCTAGGTCCACTTTTAGCAGCAGCGTAATTTTAACGCTGCTGCTTTTCTTTTGCGTACACATAAGTCACACGCTGGCTTTGGGACCCAGAGGGATTCGAACAGCACGGCCCTGCCGCAGGCAGGGTAAGCAATCAGCCCAGTGCAACGGCGACGACCGCAGCCAGTGGCTGAAACAGGGAGGAGCTGTTGGGGCCGCGTTCTGATTTTTCAAAGCTCCGCCAAGGGGCTGCGGAAAAATCAGCTAACGCAACTCGTCGCTGTTGCTTAGTGCGCGGGTCCCAACCAGTAGGAATGTCTACCGGGGATGCTCTCGCATCATTTTGTACGATGCGGCGTTTTTTATGCCCAAAAAACTTTGGCAGACCGTGCCGGGCTCCGAACCCTGAAGTCGGATGCGAACCGGGCGGGGTCATCAATATATTTTTTGAAAATCCATCGGTTTCACGCTTCTTTCTTTGCATTTTGCAGAGTGCTGCGGGCAAGCGCATCGCTTTTATGCCCCCTTCTCGGAAATTTCTTCAAAAATCTCCGCACCATCGTAGGTCGATACAGCCTTGAGCTGTTCCACTTGATTGAAGCTGGCGTTCAGCGCAATCGAGATCTCATAGTCTTTTCGGACGCGAATCTCCTTGATGAACTGCTGCAAAATGGCGCGGCGTTCATCGTGGTTGGCAGTGTCGTAAACATCCGCCCATGTAAACAGCTCGTTGCAGATGTAGTTGCTACGCTTTGCTGTTTGGGTGGCTTCTTCGTATTCTTCCTGTGCCTGCACGAGCTGCTTTTCTAGGGTTTCCAGAGCGACCTTTGCTTCGGCTACCAGTTCACGAGTCACCACATACTCTTCCAGTTCCTGTGCAACATTGGTCTCTGCGCCCTGACCGACTACGATAACGCCCTGAAGTTCACGGTCAATCTCCTTACGGAACATCTCCTTGATCTGCATAGCTACTGTATCCTCCCTTTATTTCACCAGCCGGAATGCCCGGTAATAGTTATCGTCCTTGATCTCGTTGAACAAGATCAGTTCCTGTTCGTTGTAGGTGCCCGGAAAGAACATTACGACCGGGCAGCGGACAAATGCCTGATGCAGGTTGTTCAAAACCTTATGGGACCGCAAAATCGGATAGCACTTTCCGATACCCGTCAAAAACACGATGGCGTTCTCCGGCGTATGTTCCTTGATATACTGCACGATGAGGCTGTCGTTGTCATTGATCTTCATGGCGTTGGTAACCGCTTTGGTGATCCGTTCCATCCCGTTTTTCTTTTCAAAGTCATAGCACTTTTCCAAAAAGCGCTTCTTCTCCAGAAAATCAATGATGACATCGTAGAGATCAAATACCACCAGATCAAAGTCATCATCGCCACGGGCATTTTTGCCTTTCATATACTCGATTCGAGCACGGACTTCCAGCTCTTTTTCCGGTGGATAGTCGAAAACCCAGTAGTTCACCTCGTTGGCTCTGCCGGTTCCCTTGCGGAAGGACGTTTTCCGGATTGCCGCTTCCATCTCATCCAGCCGGTCGCTCAGGCATCCATTCACAGTTTCCATCTTATCTTACCCCCGTAAGCGCATTGACCATAATGGCATATCCATTGTCTTGCAGCCAGCGCTCCAGCGCAATGTCCAAAATCGGGCGCAGGATCTTGCGCGAGCTGCCCTGTTTCCGTCCAGCATTCCTGCCTCGTAGAGCTGCGTTTTGTATGCCGCTCCCAGCCGATGCAGCGTGTAGTCCTGAAAGGCTGCTACTTTCTCGCTTTGCGCCTGCTTGTCCTTGAAGAACACCCGAATATCCGCATCAGTCAGTTCGTCCACTCCAAGGATCATCTTTTCCCGCACAACTTCGTACACAAAGTCAAAGAAAAGCGTATCGTGTGCAAGTGCTGCTACCAGCGCAAACATCTTCTGCGTTGCAATATCGCTGCTCAGGAAAACCGGGTAAAAGCTGGGGTCCAGCATCTTTATGCGCGCCGTAACGGTAGAGAGTAGATCATCTGTGCCCGTGCCTTTGTGGATGCGCTGTAAATATTCTCTTGCTCGTTCAACAGTTTTATTTCCGAAAAACTTTTGCCCTCTGCCAGTAACTGGACCGTTTTCCGAAACTCAATAAACCAGAATGAAAATTTCACGGCTCCTGCACTATATGGTTTTCTGTTCATCTATATCTTCTCCATTTTCATTCTTCGATTTAATGTATTTTCTGCTTTTGACTCTAGCATCTTTTGGTTTTGGAGCATTTGCCGGAATGATCCACTGATGCCCAACACGCTGTGCTCCTTCGATGCGGCCTTCTGTACATAAGGTCTGCACTCGTCTTGCACAAATGCCCCATTTTTCAGAGATTTGTTTAATTGATACGTATTCCATAGTAACCCTCAACATCGTTCATTCACAGATTGTGGCGGTCTATAACAAACCATAAACGAATGAAATCAATGCAAAGGTCTTACAAATCTCGGAATGGTTTTTTATGTCAAATACACCTTCCCGTCCTTTAACTAAAGAGGAATAGAATTAGAAATCCGGACTATTCCTTGCTATCTGAGAAGGTTTCAGTAATCCATCAGACGAGACTGAGCTCACAAAGCTATAACCCCATCATCTTTATAGGGAGCACAAAAAAAACGCCATATGCTGTACTGTCCGTCCTTCCTCCTCTTTCCATCCAAAAAGACAATACCAGATAAATTAGCACCTCCCTTTTTCCGTCCGTCAACGGATTGTTTGTCAAGCATTTCAAGTTGCACAAAAGGAGCTTGTTCAGTAAAGCAATATGCACAATATGTTTTCTCATGTCGAATACAGAAATAGCCATTTAGCGGCATTGCCATACAACTTTTAGCAAAAAACAAGAAAATTTGTTGACTTGCAATGAGTGAACATGCTATTCTGGTGACAACAAAAGCACCGTTCAGTGCTTTCCTCACACGAAAAGGCATAAAGAAAAAAGGAGAGTAAAATGATGAAAAAGCGTATGGCGGCGTTTGTTACCGCTGGTGTGCTCGCTTTGTCGATGCTCACTGGCTGCGGAAGCAAACAAGAAAGCTGGAAGGTCACCTGCCCGTGGGCACCGTCCGGTGTTGCTGCAATGGTAAGTCAGAAGGCTGCGGCCATGTCCCCGGATTACTCGGATAAGAAGATCACTCTGGTGGCAGAGGCCATCAAGGGCGATGCTGCTACCGTCAACACATGGGTATCCAGCACCAAAGCAAACGACAAGGAACTGGTTTTCGCTGGCGAAGGTCTGTTCGCCATCACCGAGACGCTGGACCCGGCCAAGCTGCAGTTCAGCTATGACGATTTCGAGTTCGTTGAGAACCTGTATTCTTCCGTTTTCGTTCTGTCCGCAGATTCTTCGCTGAACCTTAAGAATCTGAACGACCTGGAAGCCTATGTCAAGGCTGGCAACCCGGTGTCTGTGGCAGTCAACGGTGCTACCGGCTCTGAAGCTTTCCTGGCAGCGGCTCTGTTCGGTTCAATGGGTGCCGGCGACCAGCTCAAGTTGACTCCGTATCAGTCTGCAGCCGAGGCTGCACAGGCTGTGGCAAAGGGCGAAACGAATTTCGCTGTTTCTCACCAGTCCCAGATCCTCGAAACCTACCAGCAGGGCGGCGTTGACGTGGTCTGCGCATTCGACGACAAGGCTATCGAAAACGGCCCCTTCGCAGGGGTCGAGGGCGTCGGCTCCAAGGGCTATCCCTTCTTCCGCAACCGCTGCTTCGTGATGGCGCGCAAGGGCACCGATGCTGCAAAGGTTGCAGAACTGAAGGAGCTGTACGACAAGATCCTTGCCGACCAGGAAATGGTCGAGTGGTTAAACGATACCATGCTGCTGGAAGTTGACACGATGAGTGAAGATGACGTCAAGGCTCATATCGAAAACGTCAAGAGCATCGTTGAGCAGTATAAGGACATCGTAGCCGGCTGATAAAAAACTCATAGCGAAAAAAGCCGAAGCAGGGGGAACGGGGGTCATCCCTTTCCCCCTGCTTTTACATTTCAAAAAGGAGTTGAAACTGGTGAAAAATCTGATAGAACATACCGAGGCAAAGCTGGACGAATGGGGTACAAAGCTCGAGCTGAAGAATATCGAGTACCCTGTAGACCTGATCTGCGGCGTTCTGTTTCTGGTCATCGGCATTGTGTTGCTGCTCATCATGCCCCAGCAGGTGCAGATTTCGGAAAAGGACGTTGTGAACGGCCGCGCCTTCCCGACGATGCTGGTCTGGCTCATGCTGGCCATGAGCGCCCTTCTGGTGGGCCGGGAGGCATACAACATGGTGATGCACCGTCCCGTCAAAACGAAAACGCTGAATCTCTTGGTGGAAGCAAAAGCTCTGGTCATCGTCTTCATTCTGGTGATCACCTATCTTCTGGCGAAGGTCACCGACCTGTTCGTGGTGGGTGCCGTGTTCTGCGCACTGGCCTTTCTGCTGTTTTTCCGCTGCAAGAAGCCCCTCTACTACGCCATCACGGTCTCGATGGCCGTACTGATCTGGGTCGTGTTCCACTTTGTTCTGAATGTTAGTTTCTGAGGAGGCAGAATATGGGTTTGTTTGATTTTATCGGCCCGGCCTCCGGGCTGCTCTTCACCCTCGAAAATATCATCTGGATCAACCTCGGTGTCTTTATCGGCTGCGTGTTCGCAGCCATCCCGGGCCTGAGCGTTATCCTCTGCATCATCCTGTTCCTGCCCGTCACCTACACCATGAGGGCGATCCCCGGCATGATGTTCCTTCTGGGCATCTACTGTGCGGGCGGATACGGCGGTTCGGTGTCGGCTATTCTTATTAACACGCCCGGCACTCCCCATGCGGCCGCTACGATGCTGGACGGTAATCCGCTGTCCAAGATGGGCCGCACGAAAGCCGCACTTAAAATTGCGCTCTACGCCTCCACCTTCGGCGGCATCTTCTCTGCGCTGGTGCTGCTCTTCCTCGGCCCCCAGGTCGCCAAAATTTCGGCGCAGCTTGGAACAGCCGAGTACTTCATGGTCTGTCTGTTCGGCATGACCATCATCGCAGGCGTTTCGGGCAAAAGTCTCGTCAAGGGCATCATCGCTGCCTGCCTCGGTCTGATCATTTCTTGTGTTGGTGCAGACCCCATGACCAGCTATGACCGCTTCACCTTCGGTATCCCTCGTTTGTATCTGGGCCTCGACCTTGCCGTCACCCTCATCGGCCTGTTCGCACTGGTGGAGATCATCGGCAAGGCTGAATTGAAGCGAAATGAACTGAACCTCCACGCCGGAAAGATCGGCAACGACGACGGCAAGATCACGAAGGATGAGTACAAGCGGATGCTCCGCCCGGTGCTCATCGGCTCTCTCATCGGCTCCTGCGTGGGCATCGTGCCCGGCACCGGTGCATCGGAGGCCTCGTGGTTCTCCTACAACACCGCAAAGAATATGTCCAAGCATCCGGAAGAGTTCGGCCACGGTTCTGTGGAGGGCGTTGCTGCGGCTGAGTCGGCCAACAACGCCGTCTGCGGTGCAACCCTCATCCCCCTGCTGACACTGGGCATCCCCGGCGATGGCTGCGTGGCTATCATGCTGTCCGCTCTGATGATCAACGGTCTGAACCCCGGTCTCTCCCTCTTTACCACGGATGGCCCGATCATGTATGCCATCATGCTGGGTCTTATCCTTGTGAACATCTTTATGTTCCTGCAGGGCAAGTACCTGACCAGCCTGTTTGCAAAGGTCGTCTCGATTCCGCAGCAGATCCTGACCCCCATCATCGTTATCTTCTGTTTTGCCGGTGCTTACTCGGTAAACAGCAGCTATTTTGATTTGAGCGTGGCACTGGTATTTGGCGTGATGGCATGGTTCATGCGCAAGCTGGAGCTGCCTGCCGTCCCTGTGCTGCTGGGTATGGTGCTGGGCAACATGACGGAAACCAACTTCCGCCGCGCTCTGCTCATCTCGGATGGAAGCCCCAGAATTTTCGTGAGCAGCGTGTACTGCTGGATCTTCATTGCGCTGATTGTGGTCGTCATTCTCGGCATTCTTCGTGGCAAGATGAAGGAAACAAAAGCCGCTAACCTGAAACCGTAAACGGAGGTAAACACATGGCATATAATATTATTTTCTATTTCAGTGACCAGCAACGCTGGGACACCTGCGGCTGTTTTGGTCAGCCGTTGAATATCACGCCCAATCTGGACGAGCTGGCAGCAGAAGGCGTGAAGTTTGACAATGCCTTTTCGCCTCAGCCAGTGTGTGGTCCCTGCCGTGCCCTGTTCCAGACCGGCAAATACCCCACCGAGACTGGCTGCTTCCGCAACAATCTGATGCTGCCCTCCAACATCAAGACTTTGGGCGAGTACATGGAAAAGGATGCCGGCTACGAGACGGCCTACATCGGCAAGTGGCATCTGGCTTCGGACGGTGAGCTGGAGAAAAAGCCCACCGTTGACCACACCATCACCGCTGTTCCGCTGGAGCTGCGCGGTGGCTATACCGGTTACTGGCGTGCTGCGGATGTGCTGGAGTTCACCTCCCACGGCTACGATGGCTATGTGTTTGATGAGAACAACAACCGCATCGATTTCAAGGGCTACCGTGCCGACTGCATTAACCAGTTTGCGCTGGACTATCTTGACCAGTATGCCGGCGAAAAGCCCTTCTTCATGACCGTGTCGCAGATCGAGCCGCACCATCAGAACGACCATAATCACTACGAAGGCCCCAACGGTTCCAAGCAGCGATTCGCAGATTTTGTTCTGCCGGAAGATCTGAAGGCTCTGGGTGGAAACGCAGCGGAAGAGTACCCGGATTATCTGGGCCAGTGTGCCAGCCTTGATGAAAACCTTGGTAAGCTGGTGTCAAAGCTGAAAGAAAAAGGCCTGTATGATAATACAGTTATCCTCTATGCTTCCGACCATGGCTCTCACTTCAAGACCCGCAACCGTGACGCGCACCTGAACGGCTATGATGATTACAAGCGCTCCTGCCATGACGGTTGCCTGCATGTGCCGCTGGTCATCTGCGGCGGCCCGTTCACGGGCGGCAAAGAGATCACCGACCTGGTCAGTACCGAAAGCATTCCCAAAACTCTGCTGGCTCTGGCAGGCGTGGATGTCGGTGATAAGATGATCGGTGAAAATCTGCTTGACGTTGTGGAAAAGAAAAACCATAATAGAGTCAATGAGGTCTATGCACAGATTTCGGAAAGCCGTTGCGGACGCTGCATCCGTACTGCAGATTATATGTATTCTGTCTATGCACCCGGCGTCAACGGCGGCGAGGCTGCGGCATCCGATGTTTATGCAGACGACTTCCTTTACGATATGCAGAAAGACCCGTGGCAGCTGAACAATGTGGTCGCAGATCCTGCATATGCCGACGTCAAAGCGGAGCTTCGTGAGCGCTTGCTGAACTGGATTCAGCACGCAGAAGGCACCCGCCCCACCATCACCGACTGAAAAGGAGCGTTTGCCCATGCTCTCGGCTGCTGAGAAAAAATCTGCTCAGGTATATCGTTGGCTTCTGGCTTATATCGACGAAAACAAGTTTTCTGGAAATCAACGACTGCCCTCGGAAAATGCACTCTGCCGAAAGCTGGGCGTCAGCCGGGAAACGATTCGAGTTGCCATTGACCGATTGGTGAATGAAGGAATCGTGTACAAAGTCAAAGGGAGCGGCACCTATTTCCACCGGGAAAAGGTGATGACGCGCGATTTGAACACCGAGGATGCACTTTATAAGATCGGCCTTGTTTTGCAAGGTCAGGATACGAGTGCAAATTCGGGATTAATCGAAGGGGTTCGCAGTGTCCTGACGCAGGAGCAGGTTGACCTCCATGTATTTCTGACCGATAACAAATTCTGCAACGAACGCCGCTGTCTGGAGACTGTGGTACATCAGAATTTTCACGGTTTCATCGTGGATGGTGTCAAATCGAGCATCCTCAGCCCAAATCTTGACTGCTACAAGGAGCTTTACCGACGTAAGATCCCGGTGATATTCTACAACAACTTCTATCGGAACTTGCGCTGCCCCCGCGTAACGATCAATGATATCGAATGTGCCCATCAGCTGATAGAACGCCTGATGGATGCCGGACACAGCCACATTGCAGGCATCTTCGTGTACGACAACTACCAGAGCGTAGAAAAGTTTCAAGGCATGGCGGAAGCGATGCGAAATCGTGGTTTGGAACTGAACGATGATTACATCAAGTGGTGTATTTCGGACGAAGCCCACAACGAAAGCTATGTCCGTTCCATTGAAAGATTTCTGAAGAGCATCCCTAAATGCACCGCTATCGTCTGCTGCAACTACATCATCTATCGGCTGGTCATGAAAACCTTGCAGAAAATGGGGAAGACTGTACCCGAAGATTATTCGCTGGTCTGTTTTGATTATTCCGAAGAAACTTATCGGCAGGAGGATGTTACCTGCTCCGTGGAGCAAGGCTTCGAGATGGGACGTCAGCTTGCGCTGCGGCTTATGGAGATGATTTCCACCGGCGAATGCGATGACCGGAACTACACTTATGTCATGAAGCCCATCCTCTACGATGGCCATTCCATCCGGAAGCTCAAAAAGGTAAAATAAAGATTCTCCCGGAGGCAGTACTGCTCTCCGGGAGAATCTCTTTACCGGTTTTGTTGTGCCAGAAAATGTGCAGCAGTATGCAGGCGCGGAAGCACATAGGCAAAGAACTGCTTATACGCTGCGCAAAAGCGGTTGCTTCCAGAGGCATCCCAATCTCGCTTGCATCCGCCCCGGCAGAGCAGCTGATAAGCACATGCTGCGCATTCCGCCGGGCGTTTGCGGCCCTGTGCCAGAAATGTCTGGCTTGTGGGAGAATCAAGCGCATCTTCAACGGTACAGTGGCTCAGATTTCCCAGCTTCCACTCATCCAGAACATAAAAGTCACAGGGATAAAGGCTTCCGTCACCTTCTACGGTAAGATAATGTCCACAGGAACCGGAGGAAGCGCAGGAGGTAGGCGGCATTCCCAGCAGGATACGCAGATAGTCCTCAAAATTGCGAACGCTGATATAATTGCCTCGTTGCAGCTGCTGATACCAATTATCAAAGACGCCGCACAGAAAACGACCATAAAGTTCCGGCGTTAGAGAATATGCCTGCCCTCCAATCGTATCAAGTGGGTCAAGACATGGGATGAATTGCAGATTGTGCTGTCCCAACTCGCAGAGGCTTTTGAAGGCTCGCTGCGGCTTTCTGGCCAGCTGTCCGGTCACAACACAGAGCAGATTCGTTTCGACCCTGTAGGCATCCAGCAGCGCAAGCGCATGAGTTACTTTATCCCATGTGCCCTGCCCAGCTGCGTCCAGCCGATAGAGATCATGGTTCTCCTGTGTGCCGTCCAGAGAGAGGCCTACGAGGAAAGAGTTGGCTTTGAAAAAGGAAGCCCACTCTTCATCCAGACAAATGCCATTGGTCTGGATGCTGTGGAACACAGAGATATTGCGCTGCATGGAACGCTCCGTTTCCAGAAAGAACCGGAAGAAATCCAACCCGGCAAGAGTCGGTTCGCCGCCCTGAAACAGAAAATGGACGCTGCCGCCTTCCTCTGTGGCTGCAAAAGCCTTTTCAACCAGTTCTCCTGCCATTTCATGGGAAAGCAGTCCCATATTTTTGCAGGCTCGGCTGTTGGAAACATCGTCATAAAAGCAGTACCGGCAACGCAGATTGCACAGGCTGGACGCTGGCTTGACGAGAAATGTATTATGTTTCATAGAGATTCCCTCCGTGCTTCGCAGTTCTTAAAACAAGGATACCGGAAAATACGGGCTTTCGCAAGCAGTAACAGTTAAAAGCTGTTTGAAATAGCAAGAAAACGAATATAGTTGTCCGAAAATCAAAAAAAGGAGAAGAAAACTTGTATGGATGAAAATAAAACATACGGTACACGGTCAGCACGGCTTTGGAAGCTGTTTTTGAGTACGCTGTACATTAGCAGCTTTACCTTCGGCGGCGGTTTTGTCATCGTGACCTTTATGAAGAAAAAATTTGTGGATGAGCTGCATTGGATCGATGAGCAGGAAATGCTGGACATGACTGCTCTGGCGCAGTCCTCGCCGGGCGCAATCGCGGTCAATGCTGCAATTCTGGTAGGCTGGCAGGTAGAAGGGCTTATGGGAATGACCGTGGCAGTGTTGGGCACGATCATTCCCCCTATGATCATTCTTTCCGTCATTTCCGTGTTCTACAGCGCCTTTGCCGCCAATCATTACATCGCTTTGCTGCTCAAGGGAATGCAAGCCGGCGTAGCGGCGGTCATTCTGGATGTGGTATTCGACCTCGGCGACAAGGTTCTGAAGACCCGCTCGTGGGTGTATATTGCCCTGATGGTCGCAGCGTTTGTCGCCAATACAGTGTTTGATGTCAATGTGGTTGTGGTCATCCTCGCTGCAGCAGCCTTCGGTGTAGTACGGGCATTGAACCAGTGGAAAAAAAGAGGTGCAAAATGATCTACTTACAGCTTTTTCTCAGCTTTTTGCAGGTAGGAATGTTCAGTGTAGGCGGCGGTTATGCTGCCATGCCTCTAATACAAAGTCAGGTGGTGGAACAGCACGGCTGGCTGACCATGCAGGAATTCACCGATCTCATTACGATAGCAGAAATGACCCCCGGTCCCATTGCGGTCAACTCAGCAACTTTTGTAGGTCTGCGTATTGCACAGGCTCCCGGAGCCATTATCGCAACTCTGGGCTGTATCACACCCGCCCTGTTCTTTGTTTCACTGCTGTCATACATCTACCGCAAATACAAGGATATTTCTCTGCTGCAAAGCGTTCTTGCCTGCCTGCGCCCGGTCATTGTAGCACTGATTTTTGGGGCAGGGCTTTCCATCCTGTCCATGGTAGTATTCGGAGGTAATGCAAAAGCATTTAGGAATGTAGATTGGATCGGCGTCAGCAGTTTTGCAGTTGCGTTCTTTGCGTTGCGCAAGCTCAGGAGGAACCCCATCCTGACTATGTGCTTGTGTGGTGTGGCGGGGCTTGGACTTCATGTTCTGTTCGGAGTATAACAATTGACGCCTGAAGGGATGCATTGTCGTGGCAAGCAGTACATCTGTCTATACAAACGCCTATTTTGCGTTGCAAAATGCTTGTTGGGGAAGGTCAAAAAAAAAAAAATGGCCTTTTGAGACAGCACAATGGAATCCCGAAGGTACGCTACACTTACTGCTCTTTCCGTGGCAGACTTTTCAACTGCACCTGCTGTACAAAGGACGAAGCCCAGCGGCTGTGTGAAGATTGGCTTATAAAACAGGACCGCTGCTATATAAACTAAAAAAGCCTCTGAGGACAACTCCCAAATGGGAAGAGTCCTCGGAGGTATTTGTTTAGCGGGTGTTCTGCTGTCTGCGAGCGTCCTTCCGCACAGTTTTCTGTCCGCATCAAAGATATTTTCGGATGGTCGGAACAAGGATATTCCGATTGATTAACTTTGCGATACTGTTCATGTTGTAGTTGGTTCATTGCAGTTTCAGCTTACAACAAAAAATGAGATAGGCACCCCTTTCGGGGAAGTCTATCTCATTTTTTCGTTGGGGCTATTTTGCAACAGCCCCCCCCCCCTTTTTTATAACAACCCTGCCTTACAGTTTGGGAGAAACGCTTAGTGCTTCAGTTCCAGCAGCGCATCGCCCTGCTTTACGGCACCACTGGCTTTAGCCGCGACAGCGGCATAGTCATCCGTATTGCAGACAATGAGCGGCGTGGTCACGGGATAGCCTTCGGCCTTAATGGCCTCCAGTTCAAAGCGGATCAACGGCTGGCCTTTCTTCACCTTGTCACCCTCGTTGACGAGGTAGGTAAAGTGCTTGCCACCCAGCTTGACCGTATCGATGCCGATGTGCATCAGCAGTTCGGCACCGTCAGCTGTGGTCATGCCCACGGCATGGTGGGTCTCAAAGGTGGAGGAGATCTCACCGTCAGCAGGTGCCACCAGTTCACCATCGGTGGGCTCAATGGCAATGCCGTCCCCCAGTGCACCGCTGGCAAAGGCTTCATCCTTCACATCGGCCAGCGGGACGACGGTGCCGTTCAGGCAGGCAGACAGCACGGTATCCTTTGCTGCGGGGGCCGCCGGAGCGGGTGTTGCAGTCGCCGCCGGGGTCTTAGGTGCATTTTCCAGATAATCTTCCAGCTTTGCCTTGATGACGGCCACCTTGGGGCCGTACACCACCTGCACACCGTTGCCCTTGCAGATCACGCCGGAGGCACCGGAGGCTTTGAGCACATCCTGCCGGACCAGCGCAGCGTCCTTGACGGTGCAGCGCAGGCGGGTTGCACAGCAGTCCACGTCGGACAGATTCGCGGTGCCGCCCAGACCTTCTACGATCAGGGCGCTGACCGGGTCATCCCCTGCGGGGGCGGTGCTGCCGGAAGCGGCGCTGCGGGCGTTCACGTCCGCACGGGTGTACAGCTTGACTTCCTCGGCATCATCGCGGCCCGGGGTCTTGTAGTCAAACTTGGAGATCATAAAGCGGAAAATGATGTAGTACAGTACAAAATACACCGCACCGACCACGACCACCCACACCCAGTGGGTCTTGGCGTTGCCCTGCATCACACCGAACAGCACCAGGTCGATGAGACCGCCGGAGAAGGTCATGCCCACGCCCACATTCAGAATGTGCATCAGCATGAAGGACAGACCGGCCAGCACGCAGTGCACCGCGTACATGGGCAGTGCCACAAAGATAAAGGTAAATTCCAGCGGCTCGGTGATGCCGGTGAGGAAAGCCGTCAACGCAGCAGACAGCAGCAGGCCGCCTGCCGCCTTTTTCTTTTCCGGCTTGGCGCACTGGTACATCGCCAGCGCCGCGCCGGGCAGACCGAACATCATAAAGGGGAACTTACCGGCCATGAAACGGGTAGCGCTGACCGAGAACACCGTGGTGGACTTGGAAGCCAGCTCGGCAAAGAAGATGTTCTGTGCGCCGGTCACGGTGACGCCATCGATGATGGCGGTGCCGCCCACAGCGGTCTGCCAGAACGGCATATAGAACACATGATGCAGTCCAAAGGGGATCAGCGCACGCTCCAGCAGGCCGTAAATAAAGGTGCCTGCGTAGCCGGAAGCCAGCACCAGTGCGCCCAGCGCGGCAATACCGCTCTGCACCACCGGCCAGATATAGAACATGGCAATGCCGACCACCAGATACACGATGGAGCTGACGATGGGCACGAAGCGGGTGCCGCCGAAGAAGGCCAGCACCTGCGGCAACTCGATCTTATAGAACTTGTTGTGCAGCGCCGCCACGCCCAGACCGACCACGATGCCGCCGAACACACCCATTTGCAGGGTCGTGATGCCCAGCATGGTGGTGGTGGAGTTGGCGGGCATTGCTTCTACGCCGCCTGCCGCATTGATCATGGCCTGAATGGCTGTATTCATAATGATATAGGCCACTGCGCCGGACAGGGCGGCCACCTCTTTTTCCTTGCGGGCCATGCCGATGGCCACGCCCATGGCGAAGAGCAGGGCCAGATTGTTGAACACGGCGCTGCCGGTCTGGCTCATCACGTCCAGAATGGTGTAGATCAGGGTACCGGGGTGGATGACGCTGTTCAGGCCATAGGCCGCCAGCATGGTTTCGTTGGTGAACGAGCTGCCGATACCCAGCAGCAGGCCCGCTACAGGCAGCAGTGCAATGGGCAGCATAAAGCTGCGTCCCACGCGCTGCAGCACGCCAAAGATCTTGTCTTTCATCTTCAGTTCTCCTTTTCTCAAGTTCGTATCCAGCATATATATCCACACAGGAAAGACCTGTGGAGAATCAAAGGTGGCGCAAGAAAGCTTACTTCCCCATCCGAATCCGTTTCAGATGGATCGTAAGGAACACCAGTTCCTCGTCCGAAAGCTCCTTGTGCCAGGTGTTGCGGACATACTCCGCAATGCAGCAGGCGCATTTGTAGTGTTCGCTGCAATTGCGGGCGATCAGGGCGCGGAACACTTCGTCGTGGGTATCGTTTTCCTGTTCCTGTTTTCCTTGAAATACGCGTTGCGCAAAAAAGCGCAAATGCACTGTAAAGCGGCTGAAATCCAGTGCATCCCGGTCAAAATGGCAGTTGTAAAAGTATTCCACCACCTGCACGCAGCCATCCACAAAGCGGGTGACATCGTTCACCACGCTCATGGTGGTGTTGAGCTCTGCGTTGACGATGTGCAGCGCAATGAAGCCGCCCTCGTCGTCCGAAAGGTCTGCATGGCAGCGCTGGCGGATGGTGTCAAGGCACTCCATACCAAGGCGATACTCTTCCGGGTAGAATTCCCGAATGGGAGCCATCAGCGGGTTGGAAAAGCGAATCCCCTGCTCGCTGCGCTGAATGGCAAAACTGATGTGGTCGGCCAGCGTGATGAGCAGGCTTTCGTTCAGCGGGTAGTTCACCCGGCTGCGGATCATTGCCACCAGCTCATCGGTGAGCAGCAGATGCTCATACGGGATCTGTTCCAGAAGTTCCACCAACTTCTGCTGCACGGCAGGGCTGGTCATGCGGTAGCTGCGCTCCACGGTTTCAGCCTCGATTTTATAGCCCGGCTTAACGCCAAAGCCCAGACCGCGCCCGGTGACGATCAGCTCACAGCCCGTGGGGTCCACCACGCGCAGAATGTTGTTGTTGATCGGTTTTTTGACGGTATATTGCATTGTTTCTCCTCCTCAGGTTGAAAAAGGCAATAAAAAAAGACCACTCTTGACACAGCAAACATACCGAAGGCTGAAACACGCTTTCGGCTTGTGCTATGCAGAGTTGGTCTAGCCCGCCAAACGGTAACAATCCAACGACGCTGCTCACGTACAATTTTCTTTTTTGTAAGGCACGAACAAATTAAGCACTTGAATGGAAATTTATTCTATGCTTGATTACAATACCATATTCTTTGCGGAGTGTCAAGATGGGAACGGGTTTCTTTTTCACTTTATCAATTTTGCCCAAACTCAGGTGATTTTCTACAGCAAATTGACAAGTAAGAATATTCTTTTTTTTTTTTGCTTTATATGTGCAGTTGTTTTCAATCGAGATCATTGCGGAGAAAGCTGTGCTCTATCTCGTAACTCATCACCTTCACAAAAAACGGTCAAGAATTGCTGCCCTATATACAAAAAAGCCGCCGAGGACACCTCCACAATGGGAAGAGTCCTCGGCGGTATTCGCTTATCGGGTATGCTGCGGTCGGAGATTGCTCTTGTCCTCCGCAAAGAACAACTCCACATTTTTCTGTGCTTTCATCAACTCCTGCATCTCGTCCCGTGCTTTGCGATAGTCTGGATAGGCTGCTTTCTTCTTGATCAGCAGTTCGGCGTATTCTGTATCCAACTCCTTGACCTTTGGCAGCTTTTTCATCCCGGCTTCGTCAAAGGCAGCTTTCGCTGCCTTGTGCAGGGTGATCTCCTCCCGGTGGGCTTCCAAAAACTTTTTACTGTACCCTGACTTGCGGTAGGCATCATAGGCTGGGCGGGTCTTGGCATAGTTGATGATGTGGGTTTTCAGGACAGCGATTTCGGCCAACCTCGTTTCCGCCGCCTTGATGGAATCGCCCAGTTCGTGATAGCAAGCAGTTGCGGCATCCACACGGTCCTGCATTTCCTCAATGCTTCCGATTTTGTTCTCCTGCAAGAAAATCAGCGTCTTGGACATTTCTTTCAAATTGTATTTTTTCGCCCATCGTGCATAGCCTTCGCTTTTTCCCTCGGCCAGCTTTGCCTGAATGTCAACCAGAAATTGGAACGGCGGCTCTTGGAGCGGCTGTATTTGACGTGGATGGTGTTCAGTTTTTCCCGCAATCACCGCTTGCAGTTCATCCTCGCTGTACCCAGCCCCCAGTGTTTTGAAGCGTATGAACCGTTTTTGCCGTGCGCCCTTGACGGAGGTGTATTTTCCACGCTTGACCTCATAACCTTGCTGTTCCAGTTTTTGCAGAAAATCTTCGTAATCCTTGGGCTTTTCTGCAATGATGCTGTCGATGATGCCACACAGCCTATCACGATTGCTTTCTTTGGGTGGATAGAGGGTACGTTTCTGCCGTTTTCGGTAGGGCTTTATTTCAATGACAGAGAGCTGATGCTCCAGACAGATCAAGTCGCTCAACCGCTGCACTGCCAACGCCGAAAAGAAAAAATCCCGGAATTTTCTGGTGCCATCCAATGCTGTGGAGTTGAAGATCACATGGTTGTGGATGTGCTGCTGGTCCGTGTGCGTTGCCACCACAAAGGCGTGTTTGCCCTTGGTAAAGCGCATTGCTAGTTCGTAGCCCACCTTATTGGCTTCCTCGGCGGTGATCTCACCGGGCTTGAAGGACTGTCGAATCTGATAAGCGATCACATCATTTTTTTGTCTGCGCCCAGTCATCAGTTCATACTGGCGTTTGGAGAGCATAAATTCTTCGTCTGCGGTCAAGGGGCTGCACTCATAGCTGCTGACCAACTCTCCCTTGTTCGTTTTGTCAGGATTCTGCGCATAGTCCGTGCGGCTTTTCAGGCAGGCCGCAACCGACTTGCCCTTGTTTTTGTGCAGCGCGATCAAACGTGTTGCAGCCAATTCTACCACCTCCCGGCAAAAAGAAAATGCCGCACAATGGCGGCATAAAAATTTTATAATTCTGCAATCCAGCCACTGAACCATTCCACGGCTTCCACAATGACCGTTCCGGCGGTGATGAGCAGGAAGCAGCCAAACTCTGCCACCAGCAAAATCAAAAACTGCATCCACTCCCGGCAGTACAGCGTATAAAGACCGCAGCCGAAAATATACAGCATGGGCAGCGCCAGCACAAACGCCGACAGGTTCAGCGTCCATTTCAGCATCAGCGCAAGGAAAGCCGTAAGCAGCCAAAACGGGAAAACGATCATCTTAAAAACGAACCTCATATCTAGCACCTGCCTTTCTTTCACCCCTATTATAAAGGTGGCAACCACCGCTTTGCAAGGATGTCAACCCTTATGTAGCCCCGCAGTCCTCCAACTGCGGGAAAAAATTTTAGAGTTCTGCCAGCCGGGAAAGAATCTGCCGACCAATGTCGATCAGCTCGTCCAGCCGCTGCCGCAGGTCCTCCATGTCGGTGGCGTAGATTTTGCCGCTCTCATTGGCACGTTTGGCGTACTGGTTCAGATTGTTGCTGCACATCTGCAAAAGATACGCCATGCGCCGCAGTTGCGGCAGGTCAAGGTTCAGGCAGTAGCCGTCCAGTGCCATCTTGCGGATATAGGCACTCAGGCTGCGGATGCCCATGCCCAGCATCTTTTCATAAATGCGGTTCTTCTCTGTTTTGGTCAGGCGCAGGATGATGATTTCATCCCGCTTCTCTTTCATCGTGCATCACCATCCTTGTCGTAATAACTGCGGAAGGGCTTCACCGGCTCCGGCTTGTCCGACTTTTCTTCCAGCGCTGCCAGCACCGAGGGGCGGCGAGGTGCATCCTCCTGTTCTTCCTCATCCTGTTCCGGCTCATGGCTCTTTTCGTCCACATCCAACTGGGCGTTCAGCTCTGCAAGGCGGGCTGACTTTTCAGCCAGTTCTTCTTCCTGCGGGAAGGGCTTTTCCACCTCAATCTGCGCCGCCGCCTGCTGCTGATGCAAGGTGGCTAGTTCATTCTCAGCAGAGTTAATGCGCTCCGGGAAGTTGTTCAGCGAATTATCCAGACGGATAATGTTGCCCAGCGGGTCGGTGCCCAGTGCTACCGGGTACCTCCGCTGACCCTTCAAAATAGCCTGATACTCGCTGCGGAAGGTATCAAACCGCAGGGACAGTTCAAAGCCCCGGTAACTGCCGATGACTTTTTCCTCGGCGTTGGGCAGTTCGGAACAAGCGAGGACCAGTCGCTCACCGGCGGTCTTTTTCTCGTCGTAGGTCACGCCCTTGATGACCATGCCGCAGAACTCTTCTTTGCCCTGCGGGTGGGTGGCGGCAAGCTGTGCATCCGCTTTCAGCCCGGCAATATAGGCGTTCGTTTCCTGAATGTCTGCCGGGAATTTAGTCAGCAGCTTGTCCTGCAAGCGGAATTTCTGGCTCTGGTGGTCGGCTTTCAGCACCTTCAGCTTTGCCACCTGCACGTCCAAATCCATTTTTTCTTTAATCAACGGATTTCCAGCACACAATGCTTTGATCTCCGCATAAGAAAGTGCCTGTTCGTCTACGTCCTCGCAGGAGCGCACTGGAGATTTGGAAGTCATAATTTGGCTGATAAATCGCTGTTTATTTTCAAGGGTCTGAAAGAGGTAGCTGTCAAATGTCCCTTCCGTGACGTAATTGAACACCTTGACTTCCTTATTCAAATTGCCCTGCCGGATGATGCGACCATTGCGTTGGGTCATGTCGCTGGGCTTCCAGCCAACATCCAGATGATGCACCGCCACAAGTCGGGACTGGACGTTGGTGCCCGCTCCCATTTTCGCCGTGCTTCCGAGCAAAACTCGCACATCGCCGGAGCGCACTTTGGAGAACAATGCCGCCTTTTTCGCTTCGGTGTCGGCGTTGTGGATAAACTCGATCTCATTCTCCGGCACACCGGCGGCAACCAACTTCTTGCAAATGTCATCGTAGACATTGAAGTTGCCGTCATTTTTCGGGGTGGAGAGGTCGCAGAACAAAAGTTGGGTCAACTTCTGTTCTTTACCCTCCTCCCAGATTTTCAACACATTTTGAACGCATACGTTCAATTTGCTGTTGGGGTCATCCGGCAGCATGGGGTTCATTAGGCGCACATCCAAGCCGATCTTTCTGCCGTCGTTGGTGACACAGAGCATATTGTCCACGGATGCATCCACGGTGCCGGAGTGGATTTCTGCCGCACGCTTGCTCAGTTCCTGCACCATTTCTTTTTGGATCTCCGAGGGTTTCGCCACCACGGTCTCAAACTTTGCTTCGGGCACCGGCAGATGAAGCTGGTCACTGGTTTTGATGTCGGCCACTTCTTTGAACATGGACATCAGCTCCGGGAGGTTGAAGAACTTGGCGAACCGGGTGCGGGCACGGTAGCCGGTACCCTCGGGCTGGACTTCGTCAAGAGGTTTTCGGTAATTTTTCTAAATTCATCAGGTTGTCCGCAAGGAAGCCCTTGTAATTTCGTGTCTGCACATATCCTTGAACATCTTTTCAATCGGCTTTTTGGCGGTTTCGGACTGCTTCACGCACACAATAAAGGTGGTTTTACCAATCTGCACCGAATAACTCGAATTCTGATTTTCCATTGATTTTCTCCTTTTATCGTCATTTTCTGAATTTGGCTGGCAGACTGGCAACTGTGGGTGTACCATGATTTTCTTGCCAGCCAAAATTTTCTGCCAGTCAAATGGCTTATTCCATCCAAAAGACCTTTTTGCGGCCTTCCACGATCTTGCTTTTCAGGGCATCACCCAGTTCCCGTTTTGCATCCCGGACGGTTCGACCGGGGATGCCCCTTTCCAGAGCCGCCTTGTCGATGTCCTCGCTGAGCACCTGCTTTCCTCCGGCAAGCAGGGTGCAGATCAGGTCTTTGGCTTGCTGGGTCTTGGTTTCCCGCTGCGGCTCGATGCCGGACAGCATCTCGTCTGCGGTAATGTCGTACTCGCCGACCCAGCGGAAGCCACCCTCGTCCCCCAGAGAGAACGCCAGTGACGCTCCCGGCGGGGCAAGGGAGCTTTTTTCATGGGTCAGGATGCGCATGGTCGGGTCGTGCTTCAGCTTGCCGATGAACATAACGCTGCGGACGGCGGCGGCGATGTCGATGGAGCCGAGACCCCGTTGCAGGCTCTGCATTCCAGCGGCTTTGTTCAGGTGCCCAATCAACAAAATAGCGCAGCCTGTTCGCTGCGCTACCTGTCCCAGCCGCATGAAGATGGGGCGCACTTCGTTCGCCCGGTTCATGTCCACGTCGGCACCGAGATACGCCTGGATCGGGTCGATGATGACCAGTCGGGCGTTGTTCTCGACAATGGCTTTTTCAATTCGTTCATCGGAGAGCGTCAGTTGCACATCGCTATCATCAATGACCAGCACCCGGTCAAGGTCTGCACCGGCTTCGATCAGGCGAGGCTTGACCGTATCGCCCAGACCGTCCTCTGCGGTCTGGTAGATCACGTTGAAGGGTTCCATACGCTCCATGTTGGGCAGCAGCTTTCCATTGGTGCAGGCAGCGGCAAGATGCATGGCAAAGTAGGTCTTGCCCTCGCCCGGATTGCCTTGCAGCACACTGAGTTTTCCAAAAGGCAGATACGGTTTCCAGAGCCATTCCACCGGGGTCAGCTCCACATCGCTCATGCGGATAATTTTCACCGTTTCCGGTTTTGACGGCTCTTTCAGCACGATGCTTTTGAAATAATTGCGGTTCGGAATCTCTGCCCGGTGCACCAGAACATCGTTCCAGTCTTTCATGCAGGGCTGAATGCGGGTCACACTCACGGTGTCCGGCAGCAGAGCAGCCAGACGCTTGCAGGCATCCTCTCCGGCTTTGTCTGCATCCAGACAAAGGAACACCCGCTCCACGTCCGGGCGTTCTGAGAGAAACTGCCGCAGCGCCTTGCCCGACACCCCGCCCAGCGACAGATAATTGTGTTGCTGCCAATTTTTCGGGAACAGTTCGATGAAAGACAGCAGGTCGATGGGCGCTTCAAAGACCAGCAACTGTTTGTCGGTGCCACGATGGGCAAAGCCAAACGCCTTTTCTGCACCGGCTGCATCCTGCCGAAACTTCTCCTGAATCCCACGGCTGCTTGCGTAGCGGGGATGCCCGTCTGCATCCCGCCCCACAAAGACCACGTTGTGGTGGGAGGAATCCTCGTAAATATCTCCGGCAGCGATGAAGAAATTCACCAACGAGGGGCTGAGTTTCCGCTCCTGTGTCAGATAGTTCAGGATGTTGGCATTGGTGACGTTCCGCAGTGGCAGACGAAACGCCGGAGAGGGGGCGGGGTCAGCCTCCGGCTGGGCTTCGCCCGGCTCTCCGGTCAGCATCTGCACCGCTTCGGGGAAGGACTTGCCGTAAAATTCCATCACGAAATCCACAGGAAAGCCGCCCCTGCTCTGGCTGTGCCGAAACCATTTGTTTCCGCAGACGGTCAGGCTGTCGTGGGCTTTCCAGCGGTATTCTTTTCCGCTGCGCACCAGCGTTTCGCCCTGTGCCCGGAGAAATTTTTCCAGATCCACCGCATTGGCTTTGTCGATCTGGGCTTGGGTGTAGGTCATGCTACTTCCTCCTTAAAGCTCCTGTGTTTGATTTTTTTGCTCGGCCTTCTTCTGGGATTGCGCCGCCTTGGCTTCTTCCAACTTTTTCAGCACCGATTCCTTTTCCGGGGTCTTGCCGCCCGGTACGGAAAGCTGCTGCTTATTCAGCACCATGTCGATATACTTGCGGATATTTTTCAGGGCAGAGACATCCGGCTGCAAGGTTTCCAGTTGGGTGCGCAGCTCTGCGCTGCCGGATTGCAGCGCAGAAAATTCGGCATCCAATGCCGAAAAATCCACCGCTGTGCTGCCGTTCAACTTCATCAGGGTGCGGACAGTTTTATTAAAAGTGTCCAGTTCTTCCTTGTGCTGGGCAGCGTAAGCGTCCTTGGTCAGCTTGAAGTTCTTCTTCATAAAGGTATCATGGATTGGCTTCAGCTTGGCATGAACGGCGGCAGCATCTTTTATCTGGGCGATTGCCCGCATACGGTTTTCGTTCTGCTTCAACTGCTTGCGAAGAGGAGCGGCGGTCTGGTTCAGATTAGAAATTGCGGTGTCCAAATCCTCGATGGTGTTCAGGGAATGGGCTTTCAGGTAGTCCACCGCCTGCCGAATCTCCTCAAAGTCCCGGACAGTGCATTTCAGTTTTGCCTTGCCAGACCAATCGCTGCGCTGCTCGTTGCGGAGATTGAAGTAGTCCACCAGCAGGTCGGACAGCGTGGGCTCCTTCGCCTTTTCCAGTGCGTCCAGAAGAAGCTGCTTCTTCTCATTCAGGTCTGCAATCCAGCGTTGCAGCCCACGGATTGCACTGCGGATAGACTGCATCAGGCTGTTGGCTGCACGAATGTCCCGGTTCAGGTTTCCGAGAAAGGTTTCCACTCCACGCTTTTCCATCTGGTGTGCGGCGGGGCCGAGATGCACAGTCGGTATCTGCTGGATGCCCTGCCGCTCAAAGGAGCGCAGGTCAACACGTTCCGGTCTGCCAGCGGCTTCCAGATAGCGGTTGGTAATGGTTTCCCAGCTATGCCGCCAGACCTCAGCGTACTTCTGGTCGTTCCAGTCCACGGTGTTTTCCTTGTGGCACTTCCAGTTCCCAGAAGGGAGCTGGATGCGCTCGCCGTTCTCGTCAAGGTCGTAAACCTTTCGGGCTTTTGGAAGCCACCTGCCGTGTTCGTCCATCGCTCGGAGCGTCAGCAGAATGTGGGCGTGTGGGTTTCCATCTCCCTTGTCGTGGATGGCAAAGTCAGCAATCATGCCTTTGGAAACAAACTGCTCGTTGCAAAATTCTTTGAGCATGGAAAGATACTGTTCCTTCGGCACCTCCACCGGGAACGCCAGCACGATACGCCGGGCAAGCTGGGAGTTCCATTGGTTCTCCACGGCTTCCACAGCGTTCCAGAGGGTTGCCCGGTCTGCAAATCCGGGCGGCGCATGGGACGGTAGCATGATCTCAGCATGAACAAGTTCTTTCTTCTTGTTGTAGAATTTTGTTTTCTGGTCGTACTCGCTGAACAGCCGTTCGCCGCTCTGGTAAGCGGCCCCGGCAACAGCGGACTGTCCTTGGCTGCGCTTGACGATGGTAATTTTGAAATGCGGACACGGAATAGGCATCACCTCCAAACAAAAAGACCGCCCAGCAAGATTGCTCTTGATGAACGGTCGGACAGTAAATTATATCATTCAGTTCATATTTAATTTATCGAGTAACGCTAGAAGCCCTTCTGATGGTAAACTTTCATAGCACTCTTTCGTAACCAATTCTAGCTTTAATGGGAAGGTATCTCCATTATCCAGTATGTTAAGAAGCGCCTTTATCTTATCAATTTGCATGAAGCGAACATTTTTCAATTCTCGAACAATTTGAATATCAAATGCGTGATCAAATATAGTCACCCTGCTCGGACCAACATGGACTAAATCTTCCGTTTCTCTTTCTCTTTCCATAACTGTTTTTTTAATCTCATCTCCAACTATTGCCGTGCATTCGATTGTGCCTATATTCCGCTTTACTCTTTCGCCACGTATCAAATCGCTCAAATAGAAAACCAATTTATAGTCGTTCCTTGTAAAGCTATCCGGAATTTTTAGCTTGACAGAAAAATATTTTTCAATCTCACAAATACGCTTTAAAAAATCCAATTCGTCATCTATATTGGCGAACCTACTTTTATAATCACAACCTTTTAAAACCCCACTGAGAAAAGTAGTATTGTTCTTCAAATCATAAAGCGAAATATTTTTACCTTCGGATACCGCTTTCATCAGTGAAACGTATCTCAGATGTGTTTCACTTGATTGATCTGCGACTTCCATTGATATGCTTGCGCTATTTGTCTTTGCATTAAGAACCAGCCTGACCTTAAGTAGCGGCGACAGTTGTTTTTCGTTCGTTAAAACAATAGAATCATCCTCGAGTATTTCGATTGCACCTAATTCTATATAGTCAAAAATCGGGTCACCATCTATTCTAATAGAAAATAGTCTCGGCTCCGGAAATTCACGCGGTTTCTTGATAATTGTCGTTCCAATTAACGATTCTGCTTCTATTTGCATCGGATCTTTTTCTTCGCCCAAATACTTTATTGCTGAATGAATCTCAAGCGAAATTAAAAGCTGATGTCGATTTGCATATTCTATAATTTCAGGAGATAACTCACTAATTTGGTCATCGCCAATTTTAGCAATACCATTGAGCACAAAACGAGGTGGGTATTTTTTTCTTGCATCATCTCTTAATGGTGAGCTCACTAAATTCCCCGCATATTCTTGAGATGGAGTAAATTGATAATATGGATACAATGGATGTTGTGTCCCTAGTTGATTTTGAAATTGTTTTGAAAGCGTATTTAACTTTTCATACTCATGATTTGAACCAAGCTTATTTACATTTTCAGGTGAAAAAGGAGATTGATTGTTTTCTTGAGCCTTCTTAGCTAATGCTTCGATAGCTTTATCCGTATGAGCGTTCACATCATCTACTATCTCAGCCTGCATAACACGGTCGCTCAATAAAATTTTGCTGTGTTGAATTTCTCGAAGTATGTCAACTGTTTCAGAAACGAGTCTCCTGACTTTTTCTTTAGACTGGGCCGTTTCTGCGTGCGCAGCGTGATATGCGCCGGTATATAGTTCTGAGCGCGCCGCTTTGCGTTGGCTGTCAGTGCCCGAAATTGCATCGAGAACCTTTTGAAAAGAATTCTCCTTGAGATAGTTACAAATCCCGGCAAAATCGTACTCCTCAGCAACTGAGTATAATCCGTTATATTTTTTCTGCTGATTAAGATATTTGATGATTTTTTTCTCAACTTGCTGTTTTTCACAAGAATCCTTTAGGTGTTTTATTGTTTCATCTGTTCCTGCATCAATCATAAGATTCACAAGCGTTTGAACAAAATCTTCAATCATGGCAAAATCCTTTCCTTCTATCGTTATTCTGACATCAAGTTTAGCACTATTCATTGAATCAATCAAGAAATCCCGTGCCGTATCCAAGAGGAAAGGATAGCTGCGGAGCAGCGCAAGGAAAATGCAGTTTTCCTTGGGATGGAATCGGGCTGGCGCACAAACGCCAGCTTCGATTTCATCGAGCCGTCTGCAAGACCGCAATTTCACCGGAACGGTGTATAATTGCAACCTATCCCAGAACTCGGATAGGGCGCATTATCCGAGATATTCAATTATCCGAGGAGAATCTTAAAAAGTGCCGATATGAAAGGCTTTCAGAGATATTTCCTCGGATAATGTTTTACTCATATGCTACAGTTAAAACCACCAAAGAAACAGGAGGTTTTAACATGAATCAACAGACAAATGAAAACAATTCAACATCATGCAGCTATCAGGAACTGAATCCGGAAATGGATGCCTTCCTGCAGGGTTATCTTGAAGAGGGACGTCGCAAGGGTTTGCAGGAAAGTACCATACATCTTCACGACAAGATTGGCCACTACTTTTTATTCGCTATGACAGAGACAGGCTGTTTGAAACCGCAGGAAATGAATGCACAAAATGTAGGTATCGCCTGCCTGAAAATCAGCAGCAGATGGTATCTCTCGCATATCCGCACATTCCTTCGGTATGCGTATCAATCCGGCAATACAGACAGGGATTACAGTGGTATCGTCCCTCTTTTCAAAATACCGCAACCTTATCCGTCTGTTTACACGGCAGAGGAAATCCAAAAAATTGAAAACAGCGTTGATCAGAGTTCTCCACACGGAAAGCGGGATTATGCAGCATTGCTCCTTGCAACACGGCTGGGGATCCGGAGTGGGGACATTTCATCCATGACGCTTGAATGCCTAGATTTTGAAAGGAATCTAATCCGGCTTACACAGCACAAAACAGGCGTTTTCATTGAATTCCCAATGGTTTCTGACGTAAAGGTTGCACTGGAGCGGTATTTACAGGAAGAACGTACTGCCTATGACAGTCCATATGTATTTCTCCGCATTGTTCCTCCCTACGGCCATATCTCCGTGCAGGCAATCGCTAAGATTGCCAGGACAGCCATTGCCGTAGCCGGGATTGAACCGGGCGGGCGCAAACAGGGGGCACATGCCTTTCGGTCATCCCTTGCCAGTTCCATGATCAATGACAACATCCCTTATGAAGCGGTAAGAAAAATCCTTGGACATACAGACCAGAATGCCATCCGTTCTTATGCCAGATTAGATATGGAGCAACTCCGTGGGTATGCCCTCCCGGTCATGGAAGCGACCGGTATATTTGCCGAATTCTTAGAGGGGAGGTGGAGTCTGTCATGAAAGAGTTCCGAAGCATTTTTAAACAAGATTTTGCAGACTACATCGAAACCAATCAAGGGACAATCAGCAACGATACCTTGCGGAACACACGCAGCGTATTGCTTACGTTCGATTCCCTGTTGGCAAAAGAAAACACTGGAGAAATCTCGGAAGCGATTGTAAACCAATGGATCAAGAGACTCCATCAGGCCAATGCACCCAAGACCGTCAGTGACAAGGTGAGTTATCTCCGTAAATTTTTAAGATATCTTCAGTACAAGGGATACGTTGTTTTTATGCCAGACTGTCCAAAAACATCAGACAGCTACATGCCATATGTTTTTTCGGAGGAAGAAATACAGATACTTTTATCCAGTGCCGACCAATGGTGTGACAGGCATAAAAACTCAAAAACCCGACAGGCGGATATGGAGTTCTGTATGTTGCTGAGGATGCTCCTTGGGTGCGGATTCCGTTTAGGCGAGCCACTGACTGCCAAGGTAAAGGATGTCAATTTTTCCAGCGGAATCATACTGATTCGCCATGCCAAAAATAATAAACAGCGAGCTATCCCGATGAATGAAACCCTGACAGAGATGCTGGAAAGATACTGCATTGCAATGGGCATTAAAGCAGAACCCGAAAGTTATCTGTTCCCTTCACCCGTAAAAGAAGGGGCTGCGGCCAGCAAAGGGATTTTTGATTTACGGTTTCGGAATCTGTTAATGGAAACCGGCCTGTATGTGCCTGGGAAAGCTCATTCCAGAGGTCAGTGCCTTCACTGCTTCCGCCATTATTTTGCTATCCACTCGTTTGCGCAAGCGGAAAAGAACGGACGCTCTACGGACGACTCTGTTCCGTTCCTGTCTGTCTATCTTGGACATCATGACATGGACGAAACAGAGAAATACTTAAAATTTAACGGCGACATGTTCCCTGAGTACATGGGGCTGTTTGAGGATTATGCTACTGGCGTGTTCACGGAGGCAGCATATGAGGAAAAATAAACTCCCCGAATTTACACTCCTGTTGGAACAATTTTTTACAGAATACATGCCGTTCTCATCAGGGCTTTCACCCAATACCATCCGCTCCTATAAGCATTCCTTCCGGCTCCTGTTTCAGTATATTTATCAGGTTCAGAAGAAGAATGCCGATGAAATCCTGTTCCGGGACTTGGATTATGAGACGATTGACGGATTTTTAAAATGGATAGAAACGGAACGGGGCTGTTCAGCATCCACAAGGAATCTCCGGCTTTCGGCGCTCGCTTCTTTTTCTTTCTACGCACAAAACAGAAATTTTGAAGCTGCAACTGTATTTGCCAATGCCGTTAGGAGGACTCCCGTTAAAAAGGAAGCTATCCAACCAAGAATTACCTTTTCCCTTGATGAAGTCTCAGTCCTGCTTCACCTTCCCAATCCCCAAAAACGTCTGGGATTCCGGGATCAGGTGCTTTTAAACTTGATGTACGCCAGTGGAGCAAGGGCACAGGAAATCTGTGACCTTAAGGTTAGAGACTTTTTTGTAGAGAAAAACCTGTATAAGCTTACGATTACAGGAAAAGGGAACAAAACACGCCGAATTGTGATTGCCAAACCCAGTGGGATTCTTTTGAAACGGTATCTGGAAGAAACTGGACGTGCTGGACAGTTGGAAACTTATATCTTTTCCAGCCAGACACATCCACAGATGACCATTTCCTGTGTTGAAGAGATTTACAAAAAATATATCGCCCTTGCAAGAGCAGGACATCCCGGAATGTTTCTGGAAAAACGCTATACCCCGCATACCATGAGACATACAACCGCCACACATATGTTAGAAGCAGGAGTTCCGATCGTGGCGATTAAAAATTTTCTCGGCCATTCATCTATTTCTACCACTGAGCGATATGCTGAGCTTTCGCAGGGAACTGTGAATAGACATATCAGGGATTGGAATGAAAAATGGTTTTCGCATCAAAAAGAAGAACCTGTTGAGCGTAAAAAAGAAAATGTGTTGCCGGACTTCCTGAAATAGTTGTTACATTATCCGAGGAAATATCTCTGAAAGCCTTTCATATCGGTACTTTTTAAGATTCTCCTCGGATAATTGAATATCTCGGATAATGCAACCTATCCCAGAACTCGGATAGGGCGCAACTATACACCGGCCGAGCCGGTGTGTTGCGCCCTGCCGGGGGCTTCCTGCGGAAAGCGGATGATTGCCAGCACACTTGCGGCTGCTTCCAATCATCACAGGGGACGCTACACTTCCCCTGCGCTGGCTGACGCCAGCTACCCCTTTGTGGACTTGCCGCCTGGGAACACCTTGCGCTGCAAGCAGTTCCCATCCGGCAGGTTTACAATTAAGCTATTCCCAAAAGTGACCCACCATAGTATAATAAAACCATTGACATACTGGTTATCAAGGGAGAGAATACAAAATGAATTTGATTTACAAAAGAGCAAAACTTGAAGACATAGATATATTAACTAAAACAAGAATAGAGGTATTAAGGGCAGCTAACCAACTATCTGATGATACCGATATGAGCGAAGTAGAACGAGAGTCCTATAACTATTACCAAAAGGCACTTTGTGATGGTTCTCACATTGCATATTTAGTTTTTGATGAGGAGCGTTTTGTCGGAGCTGGTGGAGTTAGTTTTTTTCAAGTAATGCCGACTTATCACAATCCAAGCGGAAATAAGGCTTATATAATGAATATGTATACTAATCCTGAGTACAGGAGGAAGGGCATTGCTATTAAAACATTAGACATGTTGATCAAAGATGCTAAAAATAAAGGTGTGACAGCCATTTCATTAGAAGCAACTGATATGGGACGACCATTATATGAAAAATATGGATTTATTAAAATGAATGATGAAATGGAATTACCAGAGTAACGAAATTTTATTTGTAGACTATCCACCTTCGGGCCACCATGACCCGAACTTTCAAAACTGAATACCAGCCGCCCACTGGCGGCACCACCGAGCAGGAAATCAGAAACGGTTTCCTGCTTTTCTTTTGCCCAAAATGAGGTGGCAAACCACCACCCCATCCAATCAGCCACAGGAAGGAGGAAACCGCTATGCCCTGTCCCCACCATGATATAAAAATCGTCCAACGCAGCAACCGCCAGTCAGCCGTAGCCGCCGCAGCTTACCAGAGCGGCGAACGGCTGTTTTCCGAGTACGACCAGAAGCAGAAATATTATTCCGAGAAACGAGGGATCGTCCACACAGAAATCATGCTGCCGCCCCACGCCCCGCCGGAGTACGCAGATCGCAACACTTTGTGGAACGCCGCCGAAGCCATAGAAAAACAATGGAACTCCCAGCTTGCCCGAAGAATCGTGCTTGCCATACCGAGGGAAATCCCCCCGGAGCAACACGCCGATCTGATCCGGGACTATTGCCGGGAGTTTTTTGTTTCCAAAGGCATGATTGCTGATTTTGCCATTCACGATAAGGGGGACGGGAATCCCCACGCCCACATCCTGCTGACCATGCGGGCAATGGACGAAAACGGCAAATGGCTTCCCAAGAGCCGGAAGGTTTATGACCTTGACGAGAACGGCGAGCGTATCCGGCTCCCGTCAGGGAACTGGAAAAGCCACAAGGAGGACACCGTTGACTGGAACGACCAGAAGTACGGCGAGATATGGCGGCAGGGCTGGGCGGCTACCACCAATCGCTATTTGGAAGCCAATGACCGCCCGGAGCGCCTTGACCTTCGTTCCTATGAACGGCAGGGACTTGATAAAATCCCCACCGTCCACATGGGGCCAGCGGTTAGCCAGATGGAGAAACGAGGGATACAGACCAACATCGGCAACCTGAACCGGGACATTACCGCCGCCAACCGGCTCATGCAGTCGATCCGTCAGATGGTGCGCCACCTGAAAGGCTGGATTGCAGACCTAAAGGAGAAAAAAGCCGCCCTGCTGGAAGCCTTGCAGGAAGCGAAGGAACCCACCCTGCCGGAGCTGCTGGACAAATATCTGGAACTGCGCCGGGAGGAGCGCACCGGCTGGACGAGCAAAGGCCAGCTCAAAGGCACTGTAAATGACTTCAACAAGGTTATGGACGCCATCCGCTATCTGCGGGAAAAAGAGCTGTCCACCGTGGAAAGCATTGACGCCTATCTGGATACCGTCAGCGGGCAGGCCGTTTCCATCCGGGCAGAGATGAAGCCGAAGGAAAAGCGCATGAAGGAGATCGACACCCTGCTTTCCCATATCGCCATCTTTGAAGCCCACAAGCCGGTTCATGCGGAATATGCCGCCATCCGGTTTAAGAAACCAAAGGAACAGTTTGCCGCCGTCCATCGGGACGAGCAGGACGCCTACAATGCTGCTGTCCGCTATTTCAAGGTGCATTTGGAGGGAACCAAGTACAGCACCAAAAAGCTGACCACGGAACGGACGCAGCTTGCCGGAGAAGTGGCCGAGTACAAGGAATGTCTGTCAGCGGTGCAGGAGGATGTGAAGATTCTCCGGGATGTGCGCCACTGGCTCAATCAGGTGCTTCCGTCCGAGCAGTACCGCCAGACCGCCGAACCGGGCAAGAAACCGTCCATCCAGCAGGCAGTCAAAGGCCGGGCGCAGCGTATCCGGGAGGAACAGGCCGAGAAACGCCAGCAGCCCCGCACAGAGAAAAAACAGGATATGGAACTTTAACAGGCGCTTGCCATTTTCTTTTTGAGAATGACAGGCGCTTTTCTTATTTTCAGGAGGATTTATTTGAATGTATTTGAAGCTGTCAAGCAGTCTGTTACCACCCGGCAGGCTGCGGAGCATTTCGGAATCCGGGTGGCACCAAACGGGATGTGCGTCTGTCCCTTCCATGCCGACAAAAACCCAAGCATGAAGGTTGACCGGCGCTTCCATTGTTTCGGCTGTCAGGCAGATGGGGATGTGATCGACTTTGTTTCCCGTCTGGAAGCTGTCAGCCCCAAGGAAGCCGCCCTCATGCTGGCACAGGAGTTTTCCGTCCCCTATGAGGACAAGGAGCTGCCCCACAGGAGCCAGAGGAAGCCCCGGCAGGAAACCCTGGAACAGCGGTTCCGCCGTATGGAACGCTACTGCTTCCGGGTGCTGTGCGACTACCGAAACCTGCTGTGCGGCTGGAAACGGGACTATGCCCCTAAATCGCCAGACGAGGATTTCCACCCGTTGTTTGTGGAAGCCCTGCAAAAGCAGGACTATGTGGACTATCTGCTGGATGTGCTGCTCTCCCCGGACATGGAGGAACGGGCAGCCCTTATCATCGACTGTGGAAAGGAAGTGAGGAATCTTGAAAGACGAATGGCAGAGCTTGCCGCCGGAGATACGGCAGGCCGCAGAACAGACCATGCAAGAAGCACCGCCGCCCCGGAGCGTTGAGGAAGTCAAGGCCATGCTGGAAAGCACCGAGAAAGGCGGTGTCCGCAACAGTATCCGCAACTGCCTGACTGTCTTTCAGAATGACCCGCTCCTTTCCGGGGCAATCGCCAAAAATCTGCTGACCGAGCGCACCGACATCATCAAGCCCATTGGCTACCACCGTACCGGCACCGCCATCACGGACACGGATATGAATTATCTGCTCCTGTATCTGGAAGAAACCTATGGGCTGACCAGCGAAAAGAAGATTGCCGCCGCCATCGGGATCATTGCCAATGAAAACGGCTATCACCCCATCCGGGACTATCTGAACGGCCTTTCATGGGACGGAACCGAGCGTATCCGTACCTGTCTGCACCACTTTTTAGGAGCCGACAGTGACCAGTACACCTATGAAGCCCTGCGGCTGTTCCTGCTGGGAGCCATCCACCGGGCATTTCATCCCGGCTGCAAGTTTGAAGTCATGCTCTGTCTGGTGGGCGGTCAGGGAGCCGGGAAATCCACCTTTTTCCGGCTGCTGGCCGTGAAAGACGAGTGGTTTTCCGATGACCTTCGTAAGCTGGACGATGACAATGTGTACCGCAAACTGCAAGGCCACTGGATTATTGAGATGTCGGAGATGATCGCCACCGCAAACGCCAAGAGCATTGAGGAAATCAAGTCTTTTTTGAGCCGACAGAAGGAGGTCTATAAAATCCCATACGAAACCCACCCGGAGGACAGGCTGCGGCAATGTGTGTTCGGCGGCACTTCCAATGCCCTGGACTTTCTGCCCCTTGACCGTTCTGGCAACCGGCGCTTCCTGCCGATCATGGTGTACCCGGAACAGGCGGAAGTTCACATTTTGGACGATGAAGCCGCTTCCAGAGCCTACATCGAACAGGTATGGGTGGAAGCCATGACCATTTACCGCAGCGGGGATTTTAAGCTGTCTTTCAGCCCCGAAATGGTGCGCTATCTCAAAGAACACCAGCGGGATTTCATGCCGGAGGACACCAAGGCTGGGATGATCCAAGCCTACCTTGACCGCTACACCGGCAGCATGGTGTGTTCCAAGCAGCTTTACAAGGAGGCCCTGAACCACCCCTTTGACGAGCCGAAGCAATGGGAAATCCGAGAGGTCAACGACATTATGAACCACTGTGTCACAGGCTGGCACTACTTTTCCAATCCCCGGATGTTCCCGGAATACGGCAGGCAAAAGGGCTGGGAGCGTGATAACCCGGCAACGGACAGCAGCAACGGAGCCGAAAAAATCCCGGAGGGATTTGTGGAGGTCACAGAGCAGATGGAGCTTCCTTTCTGAAAATCCCACCCCGTTGCCGACTTTGTTGCACTCCCGTTGTCGGGCTGGTTGCCGGGGAAAACCCCGTAACTGCGGGCTTTTTCCCTTATCAGCAACCAAAGCAACAGAAAAATAAAAGAAAATATAAATCGTAACCAAACCGCCAGACAGAGATGGTTTTGAGGTTTTTTGAAGCCCGTTGCCGGACTTCGTTGCCGACCTTCTCCTTGTCTGGCTATTCTATTATGGAGGATAACTGCCTATGGCAAAAACGAAAACAGAGATTCATGTTACCACAGTTTTTGACGGCGAGCTGGACGCAGCGGATGTCTTTGTAAGCCTGATTGCCCAAAAATATGGGCAGAATACCGGCAAGGAAAATCTTGCGAAAACACAAGATTTAGGATATAATAAAGACGAGGTTCAGAAGAACCGTGTTCCGTCTGGATTGTGCGGGTAAACGGTTATGATGAACGGATACGAATACACAGGCATGGACGCAATTCTGGCGGGCAGCTTCCGGGCGGCCATCTATTGCAGGCTTTCCAAAGACGATGACCTTGACGGGGAGAGCGCCAGTATTGCCAACCAGCGGGATATGCTGGAAAGCTACTGTGAAAAGCAGGGATGGGAGGTTGTGGCAGTCTATCAGGACGATGGCTACACGGGGCTGAACATGGAGCGCCCCGACCTGAAACGGATGTTAAAGGCCATCGAGCGCAGGCAGATAAATCTTGTGATAACAAAAGATTTATCGAGGTTGGGTCGAAATTACTTGCAGACCGGCACACTGATCGAGGACTTCTTCCCTCGTCACGGCGTCCGCTATATCGCCATGAATGACGGTATCGACACCATGCGGGACAACAACGACATTGCGCCGTTCAAGAACATCCTGAATGAGATGTATAGCAAGGACATTTCCAAGAAGGTACATTCCTCGTATCTTCTGAAAGCCCAGCAAGGCCAATTTACCGGCTGCGTGGCTCCCTTTGGGTATCGGAAAGACCCGGAGGACAAAAACCACCTGCTGGTGGACGAGGAAACCGCCCCCATTGTCCGGCAAATCTTCCTTTGGGCGCTGGAAGGACACGGCCCCAATTTCATCCGGCGCAGGCTGGAAGAGCAGAAGGTGCCTTGCCCTACATGGTGGAACCGGGAACGGGGCTTCCGCAATGTCCGCACCAAATGGGAGAAGAAAGACCCGGAAAACGGGCGGTATATGTGGGATTTCTCCGTGATAAAGGACATCCTGATGAATCCCGTTTATACCGGGGCGATCGCTTCCCAAAAGAAGGACTACCGTTTCAAAATCGGCACCATTGGCGAGAAGAAGCCGCAGGACTGGATCGTGGTGGAGGAACGGCACGAACCGTTGATTGACAGCAAGAGTTTTGCCATCGTGCAGGACAAGCTGAAATCCCGCCAGCGCCCCCGTCAGGATGGGGAAACCAGCCTGTTTGCCGGGCTTATCAAGTGCGGCGAGTGCGGCAAGTCGCTGACCATCCGCACCACCCACGCCAGGCACCCGCAACAGATTTACGCCTGTAAGACCTATGGGGCTTTCGGCAAGAACCATTGCACCCAGCACCGGGTGGAGTACGACACCCTATACCACCTTGTGCTGAACAAAATCCGGGAGTGCGCCAAGGCTGCCCTGACCGATGGGGAAGCCATTGCCGGGAAGCTGACCAACACCTGCGAAGCCGAACAGAAAGGCCAGCGGGAAGCGTTGGAGCGTTCCCTGACAAAAGACGAGGAACGGATCGAGGTGCTGGAAAAGATGGTGCTGCGGCTCTATGAGGACATGGTTGCCGGGCGGATCAGCGAAGCCAACTTCAATCTCATGCTGGACAAGACGCAGAAGGAACAGGCAGAGTTGAAAGAACGGGTTGCACAGGGGCGCAAGAAGCTGGCCGATGAAATGCGGCTTGCTATGGACGCCAAACAATGGGTGGACGCCATTCAGGAATATGCCGACATCACGGAGCTGGACGCAGCCACCTTAAACCGCCTGATTAAAGAAATCGTTGTCCATGAACACATCGACAGCGATAAGACACGACACATTTCTATCGAAATTCATTTCAATCTCAAACCCATCCCGGAGGTGGAACAGGTCACAGCCTGACCTGTTCCCGCCGAGGCGGTTCTAAAACAATTCCATATATTTCTTGACACGCCGCCGCCCGCCATCGAGCAAGGTTTTACTCCTAATTAGGGATAAAACAGCTCATGGCGGGCGGCGGTGTCGTTCTGATCGGTCTTCAGCTTATCCCTCTGCTGTCCGGCCTGTTCAGCTAAGTGTCACCCGTTGTCCCTTTTCCAGAAAAGGAGCTGATGTATGGACTTTATCATCGACGCAATCGTTGAATGGCTGAAAGGTCTGCTCGTCGATGGTATCATGGGAAATCTGGATGGCCTTTTCGATAACGTCAATCAGAGCGTTGGCGAGATCGCCACACAGGTAGGCACGACCCCGGCGGACTGGAACGCCGGGGTCTTTTCCATGATACGACAGATCTCTGAAACTGCCATCCTGCCAATCGCCGGGGTCATCCTCACTTTTGTAATGACTTATGAGCTGATACAGATGCTCATAGAACGCAACAACCTCCATGAAGTTGACACATGGATGTTTTTTAAGTGGGTGTTCAAAACCTTTGTGGCTGTGATGATCCTGACGAACACCTTCAATATCGTGCTGGCGGTCTTTGATGTGAGCCAGCATGTGATACAGCAGTCAGCGGGCATTATCCAGAACGGGACAGAGATCACGCCGGATGTGCTGGACAGTTTGCGGACAGAGCTTGAGGCGATGGAGTTAGGCCCTCTGTTCGGACTCTGGCTCCAGTCCTTCCTGATCCAGCTTACCATGATTGCCTTAAACATCGTGATCTTCGTCATCGTATATGGCCGTATGATTGAAATTTATTTACTCACAAGTTTAGCGCCTATCCCGTTTGCCACAGTCCCCAACAGGGAAACCGGACACATGGGGCAGAACTATTTCCGCTCCCTCTTTGCGGTGGGCTTTCAAGGTCTATTGATCTTAGTCTGTGTCGCCATCTATGCGGTGCTGATCCAGAGTATCGCCACCGACGGCGACCCCATCGGGGCGATCTGGGGCTGCGTGGGATATACGGTGCTGCTGTGTTTTACCTTATTCAAAACAGGCAGTCTTGCAAAATCCATCTTCGGCTGCCATTAAGAGACTTCGGGCCATGCTGACCCGAAGCGGAAAGGAGGCGGTATGCCTCGGCGTTACAAACAGGGTGCGGACGGACAGCCGCACCCGGCTTTCTATGGAAAGCTCCCCGAAGAATTTTCTAAAGCAGACACCATGCGCTTTATGGTGGAAACCGATCTGAAACTGTCCGGGTTCGTATCGGCGGACACGCTGGCGGCACTCCGGGCGGAAGGCTATGACTACAAGGACGGGAACCTTGTTCCCGCCGGAAAGGAGGAAACCATGCAGGAAAAGGTTGCAAACACCACCCCGGCCGCACCGTTGAAGCTGGATGTAAGCGTGCGGGTCATCGAACCTGTGAAAAATCTGATGGGCTTTGCCAGCGTGAAATTCAATGACTGCTTTGTGGTGGAAAATCTGAAAATCGTACAGGGCAGCAAGGGCCTCTTTCTTGGGATGCCCAGCCAGCCGGACGGCAAAGGCGGCTATCGGGATATGGCCTACCCTGTCACAAAGGAGTTCCGGGAACAGCTCAATACTGCTGTTCTGCAAGCCTATGAGGCAAAGCTGGAACAGATGGCGGAGCGCGGCTCTGTGGGGCGTGCGTCCATCAGCGACCAGCTCAAAGCCGGAAAAGCGGCTGCCGAACAGGCAAAGGCAGAGCGGCCTCCGAAGGAAAAGCCCAGCCGCGGTGCAGAGCGTTGACCTCGGGCCATGCTGGCACGAAGCAGAAAGGAGGCGGGAACCATGCCACGCAAACGGACGGGCTATGACGCGGCCTGCTATTACGACGGAAAACTGCTGGGCCGCTGTACCAAAGCGGACAGCGACGCCTATACCCTGTTGATGAACGCCTGCGGCGGGGAGGCTGCCCGTGTCCTTCGGGAATATGCCTATTTTTCCCCAGAACTGAAAGCCATCTTGGAAAAGGCGGCGCTCATGCAGGCGGACCGGAGCCGGACGGGCGGAATGTTCCATGCGCCGAAAAGCTCCCCGTGGGGCGAGGTGCAGAATTGTGAAACCCTCTGTCCGGGGGTGTTTCTGGTATCTACCGCCAGCCACGGCGGAACGATGGTGGCAAACGAGGTGGCCGCCGTTCTCTCCCCAGCGGCCAAAAAATGCGGCTTCAAGGACAAGGGCTATATCTGCTATGAGGAGGACGCACAGGAAAGCGTAGTGCTCCGGGAGCTGCTGGACAAAAAGCTGTGGAAAATCCCCGACCGTATCAAGGACAAAGAGCGGTTTGAAGAAAACCTCAATCAGTCCATTCGGCAATACAATCCCGAATACTGGCGGGCAAGGCAGAGCGGACGGGAGGCCGCCGAAGCCGCCCGCAGCACAGCCCCGGCCAAAGAGGCCGCAAGGTAGCTTCGGGCCATGTTGGCCCGAAGCAGTAAAGGAGGTGTACCAAAATGGCCTATGTGCCAGTACCAAAAGACCTTTCCAAAATCAAGACAAAGCTGGCCTTCAACCTAACGAAGCGCCAGCTTGTTTGTTTTTCCAGCGCGGCGGCGGTGGGCCTCCCGGCTTACCTGTTTTCCCGTGGCAGTATCGGGAACAGTGCCGCCATGTTCCTGATGATCGGCCTCATGCTCCCGTTCTTCTTTCTGGCTATGTATGAACGAGACGGTCTGCCGCTGGAAAAAGTGCTGAAAAACATCATCCGCACCCGGTTCCTCTATCCCCGTGTGCGGCCTTACAAAACCGAAAACTTCTATGCGCTGCTTAGCGCCAGAAAGGAGGCGCAGCCGATTGCGAAACAGCAGAAGGGCCGGAAAGCCCGCAGGCAAAAAGCCTGAAAAGCAGAGCCTTCTCGGCCTGTTCACAAAGGGAAAGAACATTCCCACCACCGCCCAGCAGACCCTCCCTTACCGGGAAATGTACCGGGACGGGGTGTGCCGGTTAGCGGACCGCTATTACACCAAAACCATTGAATACGAGGACATCAACTACCAGCTCGCACAGTCCGAAGATCAGGCAGCCATCTTTGACGGGTGGAGCGCCTGCCTCAACTACTTTGACAGCAGCCTTCCGTTCCAGCTTTCCTTCCTCAACCACCGGAGCCGCCCGGGCAGCCGGTACAGCGTGAACATCCCCATGCAGGACGATGATTACAACAGCGTCCGGTGTGAGTATGTGGAAATGCTGGAAAACCAGATCGCCAAAAGCAACAACGGCATTGTCCGCACAAAGCTCCTGACCTTCGGCGTGAATGTGGACGACCTTCCCACCGCCAGGGCAAGGCTGGAACGTGTAGAGGCGGACATTTGCGGGAACTTCAAAAAGCTGGGCGTCAAGTGCCGTTCCCTTTCGGGGCTGGAACGGCTGGAGCTTCTTCACGGGCAACTCCACCCCGGCAGCGGCTCCCCCTTCCGGTTTTCATGGGATATGATCCCCAAAACCGGGCTTTCCACCAAAGACTTTATCGCCCCGGACAGTTTCGATTTTCGTTTCAGCCGTCTGTTCCGGGTGGGTACGAGCTTCATTTTTTCCAGTATTAAATCCCGTTCCGCTTCCGTCACTCTGAATTTGATTTGCACTGTCCTTTTGCGTCCGTCCATGTGTTCGCTCCTTTCCTTTCCGTTCCGAGGGTTTGGGACACTTCCCAACAAGCAATTTTCAACCGACGCGCCGCAGCGCGGGAGGGCGAAAATACGGAAGTGGTACCCGCTTCCTATGCTTGCTACGAATGTTTTTATCCTTTAGGCTCTTATCACCTACTACGGAGAAAAAGCGATTTTGCCAAACTTACGCAAAAGAAAAACGCTGCAACCTCAAAAAAGATTACAACGCTTTCTAAATCCTGTTCAGTTTTAAGTCGGACATTCCTATTCGCCCTCTTTTTCGACTTCGGAAATCTCCTTTGCCGTTGCGGTTACAATCCGTATGCCTGTATCGCTCATACCGTCAAGAAGCGCGTCAAGCTGCCGCCGCTGCGTGTTCTTCTCCGGCGGCGTTTCTAAAAGGAATTGGTCTACGGATATATGGTAACGCTGTATCAGCTCAAAGAATATCTGTAAACTTGGGTGCTGCCCCTTGTTCTCAATGTTCGCAAGGTAGCGCGGCGAGATAAACATTTCGTCGCCTACTTTCTTGCGGCTCTCCTTGCATCCCTCACGCGCTGCCTTTATCGCTGCCCCAAAAGCCTTAAAGTCGTATCGTGGTACTGGTCTTTTTGCCATAGTTATTCACCCTATTACATTTTACTGTTCCCCTTTCTTCTTGGATATGTCTACGTAGTTCTATCAGTTAGCCAAAATAATTCATATATATATATATATATATATGTTGACAACAAGCTGCTTTTGTATATAATATTATATAAAAAGGGGGGGGGGGAATGTTTATGTTACATAGCATGCGTATTCGATAAGCATTGAAATCAAAAAAGATTTTTCCCATTTTCAATATGGGCTTTTTTGTCATGCTTATTTTGCGTATGCTATACAACAAAACTAACGACGTATAGACATAGTATAAAAACTATGCCTTAATTTTGTTGTAGTATTATATGTATAAATGCAGGTCAATGCTCATGTTGAGAATTGACCTGCATTTTTTTGCGCAAAAGGAGAAATATTATGCTTGAAAAATATTGGATAAAATGTCCAATTTGTAACGGAAAGACGAGGGTTCAAGTATTTTATAATACGGTATTAAGAAATTTTCCTCTTTTCTGCCCTAAATGTAAATTAACGCATATCGTTGATGTTGAAAAACTAGAAATCATAATCAAAAACTCTGAAAAACAAACTTTTTAATTTTGAAAAGGAAGGATATTTAAATGAAACACTTACCTAAAAGTACACCTACGGAAATATTGAATGACCCATACGGATTTACTTACAAAGAAATGTCGGAAGTAATTGGAGAGGATAAAGCAAGAGCCTTATATACGGAATTGTATAAACAGCCATTTCACAAAGAAAATCTATCAATATCAACAAAAAAAGTCTATAAAAGTAGCGATACTGAAAAGTATGTTTATGAATTGAAAGATAACAGGTATATTGAAACGGTTTTTATTAAACGGCGAGATGGTGGGACTGTTTGCGTAAGTACGCAAGTTGGTTGTTCTGTTGGCTGTATTTTTTGTGAGTCCGGACGCAATGGTTTTGTTCGTAATCTAACACCGTCTGAAATTGTGCAGCAGGTTGTATTGATACGTCAAAAAGTAAATCGTATCGTTTTTATGGGAATGGGAGAACCTTTATTCAATTACGACAACTTGATTGCAGCAATCCATATTCTTCGAGATAGAAATGGACTTAACTTTCCAACCGACGGCATTACCGTATCAACAGTTGGTCCAGTTAATCAATTAAAAAAATTGCGCGAAGAACATCTAAAAATTCAGTTGACAATATCTTTACATGCAGCAACACAGGCTGCGAGAAACTGTATCATTCCTCATATGCACATGTACGCTATTGAAGATGTTGTTAAGCAAGCATTGTCCTATTCTCAAAGGCATAATCGAAAAGTGGTATTTGCGTATTTGCTTTTACCAGGTATAAATGACCGTTCCTCAGATATAAGGCAACTTGCAAAATGGTTTAAGGGCAAAAATGTTATGATTAACGTGCTGCAATACAACCCGACGAGTAATTCAAAAATTAGAGCACCACAAAAACAAGAAATGGTTGCGTTCAAACATCAATTAGAGCAAACAGGACTTGAAGTTACCATGAGAGTTTCTCATGGTAGAGAGATTAAAGCAGCTTGTGGACAGTTAGCTAATACATATAATAAAGCCAAAAAACAACAGAAATAATTTAATTAAAAGAGCCAGACGCACAGACGCAGAGCCGATAATATGCAGTTTGAAATACTGCTGTTATCGGCTCTTTTTTGATTTTAATTTGTGCCCCTAATAACCATATTGGAGCAAAATCAGAACTGTTGCTTGTCGTTCTTTGATTTCCGCAGCAGCTTTGAAAAATCAAAGCCGCCGTTTCTTTTTATCTTCTAATGAAATGACGCGGTATCACTGTTAAAAGCGGCGGCTAAAGGAGGTAGCCGCCATGAAGCACATACCCTATCGACAAAATCCGACGGTCATTGACATATCAAAAAAAGCCCGACCACCGCCGGGAACCTCTCTACCCTTGACTATGAACTGTCTAATCATCTAAATACTGCTTACAATACCTATACGCCTGTCCGGGCTTTTCGGACAGGCGTATTTTGCTGCTCAAAAAATTTTTTGAAAAAATTTCAAAAAATCTTCGGCGTTTTTCAAAAACGCCGTATTGCCCCGCGAAAAGGGGGAAGCACCACCAACTTTCCAACGAGAAAGGAGGTGAGAATGTGGAACCTAATAGCAGGGAGTTTTACAAACAATGTGCTTTGCAACGGTGTACAAAGGGAACATACCAGAAAACTTAATAATGGACTGCCAATCTTACACAAAGTACCGCCCAAACGAGACTACGGGCGGTATTTTTGTATCATGGCGGAGAAAGGAGGAACTTCCCACGGGGGCTTGACTGAAAAGTTGAGCCCATTTTTTCATGCCAAAAAACAGGAGGTAAATGCTTACGCTACCGCACCGAAACCAGCACCGACCCGGAGACCGGGGAAACCACCACCGAGGAAGTCCCCTATGAGTATTACATTCTCAATGTGACCCTCACAAACAAGACGCTGCCCGCCGTGATCCTGCCGAGGCTTAACGAACAGCAGCGGGAAATCTACACCGTTATGCAGCAGCTCAAAGGCAATAAACCCTATCTGTGGGAAGGGATTTACAACGGCGGCGAAGATACCGGCCCCAGCTATGAGATACCCGGCGAGGCGCTGGATGACCCGGCTTTTGCGGCGCTCATGGAAGAAGCCACAAAGTACATCGGCTGGCCCTATGTGTGGGGCGGCTCCAGCCCATCCACCTCCTTTGACTGTTCGGGCTTTGTCTGCTGGGTGTACACGGCCAGCGGCGTCCACAACCTGCCCCGTACCACGGCGCAGGGCATTTACAACCAGTGTGCTATCATTTCCCCCTCCGAGGCAAAGCCCGGCGACATTATCTTTTTCACGGGAACCTATGATAGCCCCGGCCCTGTGTCCCATGTGGGGATTTATGTGGGCGACGGGATGATGCTTCATTGTGGTTCGCCCATCCAATACGCAAACATCAATTCAAGCTACTGGCAGACACATTTCTATGCCTTCGGGCGTTTGTGAGCCAGAGGAAAGGAGTCCTTGCATGAACAAGATCGACAAGCTCGATAAGGAACTGGAAAAAGCCCGGGAGAAGGCTGCCGAATGGCAGGCCAAAATCCGGGAGCTGGAAAAGCAGAAACAGGAGGAAGAAAACAGCCAGATCGTGCAGGCGGTGCGCTCGCTCAAACTGACCCCCGCCCAGCTTATGGCTTTTCTGAATGACCCCAAAAACAGCCTTACCGCTTCGGGCCATACTGACCCGAAGCCGGAGGAACCCGGAAAGGAGGACACGGCCCATGAAGAAAACTAAATTTCGCAGGCTGGCGGCGATGGCTGCCAGCCTTTTGTGTTGCCTGATCTTTACGGTCCCGGCCTATGCACAGAGCAGCGAGCCGCAGCCGGAGACAGCTCCCGCCCCGGCAGAAACCGAAGCAGAGCCGGAAACCCAGAACCCCTTTACCCCGGACGGGACGGGAACCGTGGTGGACAACGCCACCGACGAGGATGGAAAGGAGTTCTACACCATCACCACCGCAGACGAGAGCGTGTTTTATCTGGTGATCGACAAACAGAAAACCAGCGAGAACGTCTATTTCCTCAATACCGTTACCACAGACGACCTTCTGCCTCTTGCCGAACAGGGCAAGGAACCGCCCAAAGAAGTGACCCCGGAGCCAGAGCCAAAGCCCACCGAACCGGTGGAGGAAGTACCGGAACCCGAGCCGGAGAAAAAGGACAGCTCCCTTCTCTCTCTGCTCCTGATCGGCGCGGTGGTGCTGGCCGGCGGTGGGATTGGTTACTATTTCAAGATTTACAAGCCGAAGCATGAGGCCCCGGATTTGGAGGATGATTACTGCGAATATGAGGACGGGGAGCTGGAGGAGATCACAGAGGAACCCGAGGACGAAGATACCCCGCCGTGGGAGGAAGATACGGAGGAATGAGAATGAATTTTACAAGCAGCCCTTTTGAACGAATGATGAAGGAAGTACCGCACCCCGGCTGGGACAATGACAACCCTTGTAAGGGATGCCGTTATTACAAGGAGTGCAAAGGAAAGAAAAAACAGTGCCGGAAGAAGTTCCGGGCGCTGATCGTGGAGCCCCGCCCTTCGGGCCATCGTGGCCCGAAGTCTTAAATGGACGCCCGGGAGCTGACCCGTGACGAGAAGAAGAAAATCCGTTCTCTTGTCACGGGGATGTGCGCCAACTATGACCGGGAAAGCGGCCTGTGCCTTCCTCTTGACTGTGCCTGCTATATGCTGCACAAGTGCTGGACAGGGGCGTACTGCCGTTATTTCCGTGAGGCTGTCCTGCCTCTTAACCCGGAGCTTCAAGCGTCGTTGACAACGGAAGGCATCTCCCCGGAGCTGCGAGCCTGTGCGGTCTGCGGAAGGGCGTTTTTGCCCGGGGGGCGTCAAGCCTACTGTTCCGACGCCTGAAAGGCCGAAGGGAACCGCCGAAAAAGCCGGGAACGCATGAGGAAAATGCGGGAGAAAAGGCCGGGCGGCTGTTACGATTTGCCGCCTCCAAAGGCTTGACATTCCGGGCTTTTTTGAGGGTGTTTCCGGGGTGGGAATATCTTATTACATTTCTCCCCGGTCTGCCCTCTTATTTCGTAACATCCAGCACTTCGGGTCATGTTAGCCCGAGGCACAGAAAGGAGGGATCTCTTGGAGACAGTACAAGGATATGTGATTTTGAAAGCTGCCACCTTTGAAACCGGACACGGCTTTGCGCTGGGGCATAATCCGGGAGCGCCGAGCCCCTTTGTGACCTGGCAGTTTACCGAGGGGGAAACCGGCCATCGGGATTACTACTGGGGCCGCTATGGAACCAGTCAGGCGTGGGCGCAGAGGGACTTTGACCGCCGGGTGGACGACTATCAGCAGCTTTACCATGCGGCGGTCAAGCATACCGAGCTGGGACCGGAGGGCGTTTACCGCTATTATTCCACCCAGCGGCCCGTGGACATAGGAACTTACCCGAAGCTGCCGGATAACCAGCCTCTTTCCATCGTCAACTACGACGATGACAGGCGGCGTCCTGTGGCAGACGGCAGTCTGATGGCATGGGGCGAACTGACCTACGCAAAGCCGCTGACCGAAAAGCAGATGGAGGATTATGAACTGAAACCAGCACCGGGCAATCCTGACCGGGTGCGCCCATCCATTACCGCCCGGCTCAAAGAAGGAACCAGAGGGCAGGAACCCCCGAAGGAGCCCGGCCAGAAGCGGAGCCATAAAAACCATGAGGAACGATAAAGGAGGAACGCCATGCACGAAAAAGACAACTATCTGAAAACCGCCGAGCTCTCCACGGAGCAGAACTGCAACATGATCGACGGCGTACCCAACAACACGCCCATCCCACCCACGCCCCCGGAGCTGGACGCAAAACCGCTTGATAAGGTAAAGGAACCAAAAGAGCGCCGGAAAGGCCGGGAGCTGGAACGCTGATGGAGAACCGCAAGCGGAATGTCCATCTGCACGTCATGGTAACGCCGGACGAGCTGGCAGCCATCCATGAACGGATGGCTGAGGCGGGCATTTCCAACGCCGGGGCTTATGTACGGAAAATGGCTCTGAATGGGTATATCCTGCACATCGACCTTGCGCCCGTAAAAGAGCTGATCTCTCTGCAACGGCGCTGTTCTAACAATCTCAATCAGGTTGCCATACACGCACATACCTATGGCGTGTACCCGGAGGAAATCGACGGATTGAAGCGGGACTATGAAAAGCTGTGGGGCGAGGTGTCAAAGGTGTTGCGGGAGCTCTCCGAGCTGGTGGCAAAGTAAGACGAGGGCGGCAGGCTTCCGTTGCGGGGCTTGCCGCCCTGCTCTTTTTTTACCACTTCGGGCCAGTATGACCCGAAAGTTTGGGACAGGATTTACTAATCTTTCGCAACATTTATGTCCCCGGGCAGGCATGATAAAATAGAGGTAGGAAGGATAGATAAAGGAGGTTTTGAAGATGAAGATACTGCTGAAAATATTGGTTGCTCCCTTTGCTTTAGCGTTGTCCCTTCTGGCGGCTCTGCTGGTGTTCCTATTTGATATTTGTGCCGTCCTGCTGACGATTGCCTCTGTGATCCTGACGGTGCTGGGTGTCGCTCTCTTTTTCACGCCGACGCCCATAGGCGGGATTGTATTTCTGTTTCTTGCCTTCCTTCTTTCGCCGTATGGACTGCAAGCGGCGGCAGGCTCCCTTCTTTGGGCGCTGGACGGAGGCAAATCCGCTCTGTACCGGTTTCTGGCAAGTTAAGCAGCCTCGGGCCATACTGGCCCGAAGTCGGGGCGGTCTGAATGGGCCGCCCCTTTCTCATGGAAAGGAGGAATGATTTTTGGCTACCACAACTTTGTTACAGCGCCATGCGGGCGAAGGCGAAACGATTGCTGAGGCTATCCGGGATTGTCTGGACTATGGCAAGGACCCGGAGAAAACAGAAAGCGGAAAGTATATCTCCGCTTATGAATGTGATCCGGCCACCGTGGCGGACGAGTTCCTTTTGGCAAAGGCCAGCTATGCCGCTATGACGGGCCGGGAACAGAAGAAAGAAAATAATGTGCTGTGCTATCAGATACGACAATCCTTCTATCCGGGCGAGATCACCCCGAAGGAGGCGAACCGTATCGGCTATGAGCTGGCTATGCGCTGGACAAAGGGGCGGCACGCTTTTATCGTTACCACGCACACCGATAAGCAGCACATCCATTGTCACATTTATTACAACTCCACCACCCTTGACTGCACCCGGAAATTCCGAAATTTTTGGGGCTCCAGCTTCGCCCTTCGGCGGCTCTCTGACAGGCTGTGCCTTGAAAACGGGCTATCCATCGTGGAGAACCCGAAGCCCCGGAGCAAGGGCAAGTATCGGAACTATGGAGAGTGGCAGAAAGACCGGAAAGGGCCGCTTTCCTATCAGGACAGGCTGCGCCTTGCCATTGATACTGCGTTGGCGGAACGCCCCGCTGATTTGGACGAATTTCTCAATTTGATGAAGCGGGCCGGGTATGAGGTCAAGACGGTTCGGGGCGGCGGTATCAGCTTCCGGCTGACCGGGCAGGGACAGGAACGCTTCACCCGTCTGCGTGCCTCCACGTTGGGGGACGGCTACGACTTGCAAGATGTTCTGTCCGCCATTGAGGGCAAAGAAAAACGCCCCGGGCGCTCGGAGCGGAAAATCAGTCTGGCGGTGGATATTCAAGCAAAGCTGGCTGCCGGTAAGGGGCCGGGATATGAACGCTGGGCGAAGGTATTTAACATTAAGCAGATGGCCGCCGCTCTTGCCTATATACAGGACAATAACCTGACCGATTATGAGCAGTTGGCGAAGAAAGCCACCGAGGCGGCAGACCGTTTCCATGTTATTTCCGAACAGGTCAAGCAGACGGAGCAGGCCATGAAAACCAATGCCGGGCTAAAGGCCGCAACGGTTCAGTATGCCAAAACCCGCCCAGTCTTTGAGCAGTATAAGGCGACGAAGTACAGCCGGAAATTCCTTGCGGAGCATGAGGCCGACCTTGAACTGTACCGGGCTGCACAAGCGGAAATGCGCTCTCTGCTGGGCGGGGCGAAGCTCCCTAAAATGGATGTGCTGAAGGAGGAAGGCCGCAAGCTCACAGCAAAGAAAAAACAGCTCTATGGAGAATACCAGAAGGCACGACGGGATATGCAGGAGATCGTCACGATCAAGGCGAACATTGACACTCTGATGGGCTACACCGAGCCGGGAAGAAAGCAGGAAAAGGAGCGTTAAGGTTATGAAAATAAGGAGCAAAGCGACGCTGACACTTCGGGCCATGTTGGCCCGAAGATACGGGTTTGGGGCGAGCCCCAACAAGCCGCCTTTGTGCCACTTGTGGCCACAGAGGCATTGCTTGCCACTTAGCGGCAGCCCCAAAAATGGCGCAAAAAAACAGAGGCCCTTATTCTGGAACCTCCGTTTCTCTGGCTTTCTTAATGCCCTCGGCTGTGGCTTCTATCACGACAAGCTCTTTTTCATTCATGGAGTTTAGAAGCACATCAATATGCTTTCTGCAAGAGCTTGACCTTGCCCCTCCGTCCGCATGAATAAACTGGTCAACTGAAACGTCAAACATGGTAATGAGTTTAACAAAAAGGTCGAAGCTGGGATACTGACCTTTGTTCTCAATATTCATAATGGTACGGGAGTCACGGTCTACTAATTCCGCAACATAGGCTTGTGTCCAGCCCTTTTCTTCTCTGGCCCGTTTGAGAGCCGCCCCGAGGCCGTGAAAGTCAAACCTTCTTTCATTTTGGTTCATTCTCATATCACCCTATATCATTGTACATTTCGGGTTGGATTATGAGAATGTAATGGAATTTTACATAAAGTAGTATTTCATTTCATCAATATGCAGCCTCCAACTTGTACTATTCGAGATAAAGAACTATAATGTACTCTGTGGAGGTGCGAAATGGACTATATGACATTGAAAGAGGCCGCCGAAAAGTGGGGCGTGACACCTCGTAGGGTAAATTATTATTGCGCTGTTGGGCGTATCCCCGGCGCTGTAAAGATGGCTGGTGTTTGGCTGATCCCAAAGAACGCAGAAAAGCCGATTGACGGAAGGACAAAACAAGGGAAGGGGTTGCACCATGAATAAAATCCTGATTATAGATGATGACAGAGAACTGTGCGCTTTGATTAAACGTAGCGTACAAGCAGAAAACATAGAAGCTGATTTTTGTAATACCGGAAAAGAGGGCTTACAAAAATTAAGAGAGCAGGAGTATCAGCTTGTGGTGCTGGATGTGATGATGCCTGGTATGGATGGCTTTGAAACGCTGGAAGAAATCCGCAAAGAGAACAGTCTGCCGATTTTGATGTTCACATCTAAAAATGACAGCATTTCTAAAGTACGGGGCTTACGGGCCGGCGCGGACGATTATCTTACAAAACCGTTTGATATGGATGAACTGATTGCCCGTATTGCGTCTCTTATTCGCCGCTACACTCGCTTTAATCAGCAAGCTGGAGCCATACAAAAGCTAAATTTTGACGGATTGCAGATTGACCTTGAAAATCGTTCTGTTACTACATCAAACGGCACTTTTGAACTGCCCCCAAAGGAATTTGATTTGCTCCTGTACTGTGCAAAACATCAAGGGAAAATTTTGACCAAACAGCAGATTTATGAGGAAGTATGGGGCGAAGAATATTTCTATGATGATAGTAACATTATGGCGATCATCAGTCGGCTTCGTAAAAAATTAGAAGTCAATCCTTCAAGCCCAAAGTATATCCAAACGGTCAAAGGGATTGGCTACCGGTTTAATAAGGAGGTATAGCTGGTATGGAAATCATCGTTTCCTTGTCCATTGTGATTGCTGTTGTGGCTGTATTGACTTCCATCGTTCTCGTTCGGCGCGTAAAAAAACAAATCGCAGAAATGACCGATGTGCTGGTTGATGTGAAAAACGGAAATGGCAACCGGCGTATTCTGTCTGCAACAAATGAACTGACAGCACCTCTTGCCTATGAAATCAACGAGATCGTTGTGGCCTATGAAAGCAGACTTTCAACTGTACGGCAGACAGAAGAAACCAACCGCCAGCTTATGACGAGCCTTTCCCATGATGTGCGAACGCCCCTTACTACTCTGATTGGGTATCTTGACGCTGCACACAAAGGACTGGTCACAGGAAAAGACCGGGATGATTATATTGAAACCGCCCGTCGGAAAGCCCATGATCTGAAAGAATACATTGATGTACTCTTTGACTGGTTCAAGTTAAATTCAAACGAGTTTGCTTTGGAGATCCAGAGCGTTGAGGTTGCAGAGCTGACAAGAAATATTCTGATCGACTGGATACCGATTTTTGAGGATAAACAGGTTGATTATGACATTGATATTCCTGAACAGCCTGTCCGGGTAAGATTGGATATGGATAGCTATATGAGGATCATCAATAACCTTATTCAAAATGTAATCGCTCACAGCCATGCGGACAAAATCAAAATTTCCCTATCGAAGAAGGAAAATAACATGGAGCTGCTGCTGGCGGATAATGGAGTGGGAATTGAGAAGGAAGATTTGAAACACATTTTTGAACGGCTCTATAAGTGTGACAAAGGACGGTCTGAAAAAGGAAGCGGGCTTGGTCTTTCTATTGTCCATCAGCTTGTAGAAAAGATGGGTGGAAGTATAGCAGTTGAAAGTTTGCCGGGAAAAGGAACTGAATTTATGTTGCTTTTTCCTTTGGAGAGTTAAGCGGGTTCCCGTCTTTATGGCGGGAGCCTTTGTCATTTTACTGGATTTCAAATTGCAAGGTTAATGCAAGGTTGCGGCAAGGTTAATGCAAGGTTGGCATGATAGAATACCTTACAGAACAGGAGGTTTTGAATATGGATACAAATTATATCATTGAAACAAAAAATCTGACGAAGCAATACGGCTCACAAAAGAGTGTGGCTGACTTAAATATCCATGTCAAGCGTGGGAGAATTTACGGTCTGCTGGGCAGAAACGGAGCCGGAAAAACCACTACCATGAAAATGCTGTTGGGCTTAACGAAGCCGACTTCCGGGGAGGTCAAAATCTGGGGAAAGTCTTTGCAAGAGAATAAAAAGAAGCTGTTGCCCCGTATCGGAAGCCTGATTGAGTCCCCCGGTTTTTATCCCAATCTGACCGGCACAGAGAACCTGCGTATCTTTGCTACTCTGCGGGGCGTACCAAACAATCATGCTATCAAAGATGCTCTGGATCTGGTAGGACTGCCCTACAAAGATAAAAAGCTCTTTTCACAGTATTCTCTTGGTATGAAGCAGCGGCTTGCCATCGCCCTTGCCGTTATGCACGATCCGGAGCTTTTGATTTTGGATGAGCCGATCAACGGCCTCGATCCCATCGGTATTGCAGAAGTACGCTCCTTTATTCGGGAGCTTTGCGACGCAAGAGGAAAAACTATTTTGATTTCCAGTCACATTCTTTCGGAGATTTCTTTGCTGGCTGACGATATTGGAATTATCGACCACGGCGCGTTGCTGGAAGAAGAAAGCCTTGCTGAGCTGGAGCAAAAAAGCAGTAAGCATATCCGTTTTACGCTCTCTGATACTGCACAGGCGGCAAGAATTTTGGAACGCAATTTCCATGAAAACCATTTCTCCATACAGGACGACCATAATCTGCGCCTGCACAACCTGGATCTGCCTGTGGGTAAAATTGTAACTGCCTTTGTAGAAAACGGATTGGAGGTATCAGAAGCACATACCTGTGAAGAAAGTCTTGAAGATTACTTCAAGCGTGTGACAGGGGGCGAAGGAATTGCTTAAACTAATCAAATGCGAATTTTTGAAATTAAAACGGAAGAAATTTATTCCGCTGATTATTTTGGCTGCGTTCCTGTTTCCAATCCCGCTGACTTATCTGATGACAACGCCCTCTATGATGGAGCGATATACGGATCGGGCAGATGCTTTCGATGGACTATTTAACATGGTGTTGGGATATGGTATCCAGTTTTTACTGCCCTGCATTATCGGAGTGATTGCCGCTATTCTGTTTTTTATGGAACGCGACAACGATACATTCAAAAATCTGCGTACAATTCCCGTAACCAGCACGCAAATGGTACTTGCAAAGATTATTGTCCTTTTTATCTTTGGAATTGTTTTTTGCGTGGCTTCTACCATTGCAACAATTCTTTGCGGAATTGGAACATTAGAAGTTTATGGAATTGGTTATAAGCTGTTTTTGGCGGTTGAAACGGGGATCTTCATTACGGCAGGAACACTCCCGTTGATTGTCCTTGTTGTCTTTTTCAGTAAGACCTATGTTTTTTCCATTTTGTTGTGTGTCTTTTACAGCGTTCTGAACATGAGTGCTACGGCATTGTTTGACACACTGCCTAAAACTATGTTATGGCTTCTGCCCACGCCACTGACTACATTTTGGAGTGCGGGAGATATGGCGGCTCATGGAATAAAAATGGACTTGGAGCAAATGACAGGGCTAATTCCCTCAACATTTCAAGTTGTATTCATTCTTGGGATCATGGCATTGGTTTCGTTCTTACTGATTGACAGATTATATAAGCAGAGGGGGGAATAAACATGGTTCGCATTGTAAAAACAGAATTTTATAAATTGAAAAGGTATCATATCCTTTGGGCGGGCGTTGCACTCATGCTCCTATCCGTCCTGCTGACCTTGTTTACCTCTATGGCGAATGATGGTTCCGTTTGGAATTTTGCCTATCTTACAGAACAGGTCATCAAAAACAATATGTCCATGATTTTTCCGATGTGTATCAGCCTAATTGCTGGATATATGATTTCTCGTGAGCAGACGGATGACACATTGAAAAATATTCTGACTGTGCCGATCTCTTTTAAGAAACTGTTGACCGGAAAATTGATTGTGTGCGGCGTATTGTCTATTATTTTCGGGCTGATATGCAGTCTGTTTACAATCATAGCAGAAATGATTGTGGGATTTCCCGGCTTTGAGATTTCCTTAGCTCTAAAAGCAGCCTTGCAGATTACTGCGGTTAATTTCTTTTTATATCTTGCGGTTCTGCCGATTATCGCTCTTACTTGTCGGAGGGCAGGCAGCTTTTTAGTCGGTGTAATCATTGCTTTTGTCTATGGATATGGAGGGATGTTTGCCGCAGGAAATATGACATTAGCAAACCTTTATCCGATTACCGCAAGTCTTGGAATGGTAGGCTACCGTAGCTATGATACCGCAGTCAACTGGAATATCGGAACCTGTTCTTGCAGTCTTGCGCTTGCTGTCGTTATTTCTGCCATCTTGATTTTGTGCATGAAAGAACGAGAAGCAACCCAAACAAAGAAAAAGGCCAAAAAGGTAGCTCCAAAGAAAGGCTGGTGATGATTTTATGAAGAAAATAGTTTTAGCATTAACATTCGTCCTTGTGGGAAGTTTTATGCTTGCTGGCTGTTCAAAAGATGAAATTCTCAATCATTACAATAACATGGTTCAATCTGCGGGCTCCATAGAACTGACAGGGAAATCGTCACTGCAAGGGGAAAAAGAAAAAGGAATTGATGATTATACAGGGACTTATACGGCTGATTATGCGAACTTTTCAGGTACAGAGTATTTGTTCGGAGGAACTTCCATAAAGAGAAAAGCCGGTAAGGAGCTGTCCATTGATTGCACCTTGGAGATTACGGAAGGTACTGCAAAAGTATTTTGGATTTCTGGATCTGATGAAGCAGTCACGTTGATTGAAGCAACCGGAACTTATAGTGACACAATTACACTTCCTGATGGTGGAAATTATATCGGAATTGAATGCGAGAGTTTCACAGGAAGCATTGAATTAAATATTGAATAACATTCTGCCGGACGACGGCAAAAGAAAAAAAGCCGTCGTAGAGCAGACAATTTGACACGCCCATTTGAAACGGCGGCTTTGATTTTCAGAGCCGCCGTTTCTTTGCGTTTACACAAACCTATGACGACTTGCAGGGACACGGTAGCCGATTGGAGGTTGATTTACCGTGTCCTTCTTTTTATTTCGCAGTATCCATGATCTGCACCAGTTAAAAAAAGCGTAGCTCCCCCTCCGGGACAGTCTGGTTATGAATGTGAAATTAGACAACACATAAATGAATATGTCATTTCATGCGTCCGTGTGGCTTCATGCCGCCCGGGCGCTTTTGTGTTCTTATGGGGCTGCTTCGGGTCATGTTGGCCCGAAGTCATTCCCCGGTGTCGCTCCCCGCCGCCTTCGTTTCGGTCACTCGTCAACCAACAACCGAAACGGAGGTCAATATGGCTATTATCAATTTGCGGGACTATTACCCATTCTATACATCAGATTGCTTCATGGAAGTATCGGAAGAAGTTGCAGAAATGTTCAAAGAATTTGATCGTAAAGAGGCTGCCTACCGGCTGCGTACATACCGCCACAAAGCCTACTATTCCCTTGATCGGGATGATGGGCTGGAGCATGAGGCTGTCTTTGTCGCACTTTCGCCCCATGAGCTGTACGAGCGAAAAGTTACCATGCAGGAACTTCACGCAGCGATTGCCAGTCTGCCGGACAAACAGGCAAAACGGATTTATGCTCATTTCATTCTCGGCATGACCAAACAGGACATTGCCCGGGCAGAGGGCGTCCATGAAAAAGTGGTTCGTGTCGCAATCGAGCGAGGTCTGCGGCGCTTAGAAAAAATTTTGAAAATTTCTTTGTAAGGCGTACCGATTTAGGCCGGAAAATGAAATGGCTTATGAGAGGTAAAACACTTCGGGTCACAATGGCCCGAGGTTCAGACAAGCCTCATGCAGATTGAAAATTGAATAAAAAGACACCCGGATACGAAGGGGAACGCGCTGTGTGACAGACCCGCCATGACCTCGGATTTCAGAGAATACAGTCTTTGTAAAACTGAGCGAGCGAACAGGTCCATGCCATAGGTGGGGCAAGGCTGGCTCCACCGGAACAGGTGCAGGCCCCGGATACTTGCGTTTAGTCACAGTCCGAGCGTTGAAGCGGCCTTGCAAGCCGTGAGCCGTCGCAGGCAATGAGAACGCCTTGCCATCAGAATGGGGAGAGTTGAAATACTATGGGGCATGAAGCCTATGTCCGTCCGGTGTGTCTGAAATGAAGTGAAAACCTATGGGGAGCCCCCGGCAATGCTGTCTGATGATAGGCCAACCGATCCGGCGCGGCTCCCCATCTTTTCAAAAAAGGAGCACTTTATGGGAAATGCGTTTGGAATGATCCCCGGCTTGGAACCGGACGAATGGAGCAATGACGCTTGCCGTGGTTATGTCATTATGGCAATGGAGAACTGCGGATTTTCAAAGAAGGATATACGGCGTGTTGTGGGGCAGCTTTATGAAGTATTTGACCTCAACAGCGTGGAGGACGCCAAAGAAAAGTACCATTCCAGTCCTTACTGACCTCGGGCCACATCGACCCGAAGTGGAGAAAACTCAAAGGGCGGCACCTGCCGGGTGCCGTCTTTTGACATTTCCCCACGGGACAAGTGGGAAAGGCTGGCATATACACGCACTTTCGCAAAGGAGGTTTTCAATGACGCAAGCTGTCACTTATGAACGAGAAACAAAGTCTGTCGCATTTCAAGGGAAGATCATTGTGCTGGAAAGCCTCACGCCGGTACTTCCCCCGAAGGAGAAAGCACAGCGCAAAAAAGAAATTGAGCGTTGTCTTTACGAGGTGTTCAGCAAATATGGAGACAGATTTCCCTAATCATTCGCAACATTGTTGTCCGGGGCTGCTGATGGTATAATATAGTTGTAAGGTTGGTAGCTCCATTCCAACAAGGAAAGGAGCCCAATATGGAATTTATCAGAGAAGATTGTATTTACGCAAGACAGTCAGTAGACCGCAAGGACAGTATCAGCATTGAAAGTCAGATCGACTTTTGCAAGTATGAATTGAAAGGTGGGAGCTGCCGGGTATTCAAGGACAAAGGCTATTCTGGTAAGAATACGGACAGACCGGAGTTTCAAAAGCTGCTGGGCGAGATCCGCAAAGGAAAGGTCCGGCGGGTCATCGTGTACAAGCTGGACCGTATAAGCCGCTCTATTCTGGACTTTGCAACGATGATGGAGCTGTTTCAAGAGTACGATGTGGAGTTTGTATCCTCCACGGAAAAGTTTGATACTTCGACCCCGATGGGCCGGGCCATGCTGAATATCTGCATTGTATTCGCCCAGCTTGAACGTGAGACAATTCAGAAGCGTGTCACAGACGCCTACTATTCACGGTGCCTGAAAGGTTTTCACATGAGCGGACAAGCACCATACGGTTATCAGTTAGAGCCTACTGTGGTAGAGGGTATCCGCACAAAGAAAATGGTTGCCGACCCCGTAGCCGCCGACCATGTTCGGCTGATGTTTGAAATGTACGCTGAACCGGAAACCTCCTTCGGAGATATTACCCGATACTTCGAGGAACATGACATAAAAATTTATGGAAAATCCATGTTCCGTACATTTCTTTCCCAGCTTTTAAGAAACCCCGTTTACGCACAGGCCGATTTGGAGCTGTACGAATTTTTCAAGAGCCAGGGCGCAGCGATTGTCAATGACGCTTCCGACTTTGCCGGAACAAACGGCTGCTATCTCTATCAGGGGCGGGATGTGAAGGAGGACAAGGACAGGTGCTTAAAAGACCAGATACTTGTTATCGCTCCCCACGAAGCACTCATTTCCTCTGACACATGACTTAAATGCCGGAAAAAACTTATGGCAAATACCACCTTCCAGCAGGGACGGAAACCGAAAAATACTTGGCTGGCCGGAAAAATCAAATGCGGGCATTGTGGGTATGCTCTGAAAGCCACCCATGTACCAAACAGCACCGGCTATTTCCGCTGTACCAAACGGACGGAAAACAAAGGCTGTCCGGGCTGCGGGAAAATCCGCAAAGAAGAATTTGAGCAATTCATTTTCTCGGCCATGCAGGAGAAGTTCAAAGACTTTCAGATACTCCACGGCAGGGAGGAAAAAGTCAATCCGAAGCTGACCACCTATCAAGTGGAGCTGGCACAGGTGGAGGCAGAAATTGAAAAGCTGCTGGATACGCTGACCGGAGCCAATGCGACCTTGCTTGCCTACGCCAACAAAAAAATTGAAGAACTGGACACCCGACGCCAGACCATTTCAAAGGCAATCGCTGAATTGAGCGTTGAAACCATATCGCCCCAGCAGATAAAGAAGTTATCCTATTATCTCGACAACTGGGACAGCATAGATTTTGACGACAAAAGAAAAGCCGCCGATGGTTTGATCTCTACGATCAAGGCCACCAGCGACCGTGTTCAGATAGAGTGGAAAATCTGACATTTCCGCTCTATCGCCCCTCATTTCTATTTTATCTCGTTTGTACCCCTTGTACACCGATGTTTCTTCATCTTTTAGAACAAATCTCGAAAAGCGTTTGACCGATGCCAATATCAGGGCTTCAACATTATCGGCACTGATTGAATGGGCAGTACAGCCATTCACCCGACTTGCATATCCACCACAACGATAAGAATATTGAGTAGACCCATCCTTTTTACTGTAGTGTGTTTGCAAGGTCAATCTTCTGCCACAGTCGGCACAATACAGATACCCGCTTAAACGGTTGGTGTGCGTTCCCCAAGCAGAAGCACGATTCACTCGGCATCTGCGTTTCTGAACACTATCCCAAAGTTCTTGCGATATAATCGGTTCATGCGTGTTCTGGAAAACGTACTGTTCATCTTCATCTGTTTCTTTTCTCTTGTGAAGTTTGAAATTTGTGCTTACAGATTTTCGTAAAACAGTGTGTCCCAGATATTCCTGCCGACCTAAAATTGTTCTTACGGAGGAGGTGCCCCACAGGTACGGATTGGAGAACTTTGTCCCATTGTACTGCTCCGGGTGATATTTCTTTGCGTATGCAGCAGGAATCAGGACTTTTTCCTCTGTCAACAGTTCTGCGATTGTCCGTGGGCTTTTTCCTTCGTTCGCAAGAAGAAAAATGCGCTTTACGGCTTCGGATGCCACCGGATCAACAACAAGTGTCTGCTTGTCGTTCGGCAAACGGTTATATCCATACGGAATAGAGCCGCTGCAACGTTTTCCATCTTTCATCCGGGCATCGAACACAGCCTTGATTTTATTGCTCGTGTCTTTGGCATACCATTCGTTCATAATATTCAAAAACGGAGCAAAATCATTGTCTGAAGCATTGTTGCTGTCGATGCTGTTGTTGATTGCAAGGAATCGGACGTTTTTCTGTGGGAACAGAACTTCCGTATAAAAACCGACTTGCAGATAATTTCGTCCTAAGCGGCTCATATCCTTCACAATAAGCGTTTCGACATTTCCTGCTTCTACCTCTTTTATTAGAGATTGAAAGCCGGGACGATTGAAATTCACACCTGAAAAACCATCATCTGTAAAATGGCGGATGTTCTTGAAGCCGTTCTTTTGGGCGTAATCTTCCAGATATTTCTTTTGGTTGGTGATGGAATTCGATTCACCAGCAAGATCATCATCTCTTGACAAACGCTCATAGAGTGCGGTGATTTTTGGTTCTTTAGGCATTTGTTCTACCTCCTTTCTTATGGAATCTTTCAATTTAGGACAATCAAGTTTATCGTCCTATTAAAGTATAGCCTTCCGGGGCAAGCTCAATGGCCGTGGTCGTCTCACCAAAGGTGGATGCCCAGCAGTCGAAGTGGGTCAGCTTTTTCTGCTGTAAGGTGCTGTACTGCAAATACCGCATGACCGTGTACAGTTCGGTCATGGAGTTGCTCACGGGCGTGCCCGTGGCGAACACCACGCCCCGCCCGCCAGTCACTTCATCCAGATAACGACACTTGCCGAACATATCGCTGGACTTCTGTGCTTCGGAGGTAGAAAGGCCGGCAACATTGCGCATCTTGGTGTAAAGATATAATGTGCAGCACCTCTGCGGCTGCGAAGCAGTCCGCAGAGTAGTCTGCTTTGTTGTGATAGGTAACTTTTTGAAGTAATCTCCAAGTTTTCCCCCACCTCACGCCGGGCGTGCACCTTTCAGCGCACCCGGCGTACCATCAAATCGATTTACTTTCTTCCTTCAGATTTCAACACTGCTGTGTTCTCACGGACACAGAGTG
>NZ_CABVEW010000009.1:0-106527 GCF_902497445.1 Faecalibacterium sp. Marseille-P9312 | reverse complement strand
CGCTCAGCACGCAATCGCTTGCGTCCTGTGTGAATTACTTTGTTTGGAATTGTTTAACGTGTTTTTCCAACACGAAAATAGGTTCCGTTACAAGTTTTTCGATATTGTTCAATTTTCAAGGTCCTGTAGCGCCTCAGCCTTGCGGCTGACGACTTGATTATTCTATCACAGAAGTGATTTTTTGTCAAGCTCTTTTTTCGAAGTTTTTCGTGATTCAGATTTCTCTGGTGAACTTGGAGCATTCTCAGTTTCTCGGCGCTGGCCGGAACTTTCGGACGTCTATTGGTTCTTTTCGCTTTACTTCCAGCTGAGACTCAGAAGTCATTCTTTTGTCTCAGCGCTTGGCGCTCAAGTATAATACCATATGCCGGGCCGGATGTCAACACTTTTTTGCAAGTTTTTTCAGGTTTTTTCGTGCTGACTCAAATCCGCTTCATCCTCTTGGATTCTTTGTGTAAGGCATCCCGACACCGTAGACAAAAACAAAAAACCCCACAGATGTTTCCTGCTCATCTGTGGGGGTTCGAGAGACATCATCACATGAACTGTTCCGGCGACTAAAAAAAGGAATCACGATACTCAAAAACAAAGTAAAGGCAATTCCTTAAAAATGCAACTGGCTACCATTTTACAGGCCCTTTAGCTTTGCGTCACAGCTTTTCAACTGCTTTGCTAAATATTCTATTCGCAAACTCTTTTTTGAGTCGATCACATTCAAGTGATTTTCCAGTGCCTGAGCACCTTCATCTCTCTGGATAGAATATACCATATTTCTTCTTTCCTGTCAATGGGGAAAATCATAGAGTTTTCTTTCTTATTTATAAAAGTAAAATACAAAAAGAGGGCAGCTCTCTCGAGCTGCCCTCCTGGACCTTATTTCTCAGCTGATCACTGAGCAGCCTTTGCTGCCTCGACCTGCTTGATGAGTTCGGGAACGACCTTGAACAGGTCGCCCACGATGCCGTAGTCAGCCACACCGAAGATGGGGGCGGACTCATTCTTGTTGACGGCAATGATGCACTCGGAATCCTGCATACCTGCGGTGTGCTGGATAGCGCCGGAGATGCCCAGAGCCACATAAATCTTGGGATGGACGGTCTTACCGGTCTGACCGACCTGATGGTCAGCGGTCATCCAGCCGGCATCGGTGACAGCACGGGATGCGCCGACAACGCCGCCGCCCAGAGCTGCAGCCAGCTGCTCAGCCAGCTCGATGCCCTTGTTGACGTCCTTGCTGATACCACGGCCAACAGAGACGATGACGTCTGCACCGATGAGGTCAACCAGCTTCTCAGCTGCCTTCTCAACGCTCAGGACCTCGGTCTTGATGTCGTCAGCGGTCAGGCTGAATGCGGGCTTCACGATCTGGCAGGCATCGGCCTTGGCCTGATCGAAGGGAGCCTTCTTCATGACGCCGGGACGGACGGTAGACATCTGAGGACGGAAACGGGGGCAGATGATGGTAGCCATCAGATGGCCGCCAAAAGCAGGACGGGTCATCTTCAGGTTGCGGTCCTCGTAATCGAACTTCTGCTTGGACAGGTCGATGGTGGAGCTCTCCTTCAGGAACTCGACATACTTTGCAGTGTCGATGTCCAGATGGGTAGCATCAGCGGTCAGACCGGTGTGCAGACGAGCTGCGCAGCGGGGGCCAAGGTCGCGGCCGATGTTGGTAGCACCGATCAGCAGGACCTCAGGCTTGTACTCGTTGACCATGTCGCAGACGACCTTGGCGTATGCGTCAGTGGTGTAATCCTTCAGCAGCGGGCTGTCGCAGACCATGACCTTATCGGCACCATAGCCGCCCAGCTCTTTTGCAATGCCTTCGACGTTGTCGCCCAGCAGCAGGCCGGTGACTTCGCAGCCCAGCTCATCAGCCAGCTTGCGGGCCTCGCTGACCAGCTCAAAATCAGTGGACATCAGTGCGCCCTGGCGCTGCTCGCAGAAGACCCAGACGCCCTTGTATTCGTTAAAATCAGCCATTGTAATCCTATGCTCCTTTCATCAGATCAGGTGCTTCTTGGCCAGGATACCAGCCAGCTGTGCAGCGGTATCGTCGCCAGTCAGCATAGTGCCTGCGCCCTTCTGCGGAGGAGTGAAGGACTTGAAGACGTTCGTCGGAGAACCCTTCAGACCGATGGTATCGACCTCGATCAGCGGATCGTCCTTCAGAGCGTTGTAATCGAACACTTCCATCGGCTTGTCGTAGCAGGTGAAGATGCCGTTGACGCTCATGTAGCGGGGCTGATTCAGCTCCTTGATGCAGGTCAGCAGGCAGGGAGTCTGCACCTTGACCATCATGTAGCCGTCTTCCAGCATACGCTTGACCGTGAGGCTGTTGCCATCCTTCTGGATGTCAGCAACATAGGTCACCTGAGGCAGGTGCAGCTTCTCAGCAATCTGAGGACCGACCTGTGCGGTATCACCGTCGATTGCCTGACGGCCGCAGAACACGACGTCCTCGGGGCCGACACCGATCTTATTGACAGCGGCAGCGAGGATCTGGCTGGTTGCGAAGGTATCAGAACCACCGAACTCACGGCCAGAAACCAGAACAGCCTTATCAGCACCGCGGGCCAGCAGCTCACGGAGCATACCCTCGGCCGGCGGGGGACCCATGGTGACGACAACGACTTCGCAGCCGGTCTCGTCCTTCAGCTTCAGAGCGGCCTCCAGAGCATTCAGGTCATCGGGGTTGGTGATGGTTGCCATAGAGGCACGGTCCAGAGTACCATCCGCCTTGACAGCCACCTTACCGGAGGTATCAGGAACCTGCTTTACACAAACGATTGCTTTCATTGTAAATCTTGCCTCCCTTACTTCAGCAGCGCGCCGGAAATGACCATCATCTGCACTTCGCTGGTGCCCTCGTAGATCTCAGTGATCTTGGCATCACGCATCATGCGCTCGATGGGGTAGTCACGGGTGTAGCCGTAGCCACCGAACAGCTGCAGGCAGCGGCGGGTCACGTCGCTTGCGGTGCGGGCTGCGATGAGCTTAGCCTGAGCAGCCTCGACGCTGTAGCGGACCTTTGCACCATTCATAGCTTCCTGCTTCTTCAGAGCGGCAGCGTAGACCAGATACTTTGCAGCTTCGATACGGGCCTTCATCTCGGCCAGCTCGAACTGGGTGTTCTGGAAAGCGGAGATGCTGCGGCCGAACTGCTTGCGCTCCTTGACGTAAGCGACGGTCTCCTGCAGAGCGCCCTCGGCGATGCCCAGAGCCTGGGAAGCGATACCGATACGGCCGCCGTCCAGAGTAGCCATAGCCAGCTGGAAGCCCTTGCCGCGCACGCCCAGCATACGGTCCTTCGGGATGCGGCAGTCCTCAAAGATCAGCTCGCAGGTAGAAGAACCACGGATGCCCATCTTATCCTCAGCCTTACCGACGGAGAAACCCGGGTCGGTACGCTCCACGATGAAAGCGGAGCACAGCTTGGTGGGACGGCCCTTCTTGTCGAGGACCTTATCGGTAACAGCAATGACGATGAACACGTCAGCGTAGCCTGCGTTGGTGATGAAGATCTTGGAGCCGTTCAGCACCCAGTAATCGCCATCTTCCACAGCAGTGGTCTGCTGGCCCTGAGCATCAGTACCAGCGCCCGGCTCGGTCAGACCGAAAGCACCCAGCCACTCGCCGCTGCACAGCTTGGGCAGGTACTTTTCCTTCTGCTCGGGAGTGCCGTTCTCATAAATAGGTGCTGCACACAGGCTGGTGTGTGCGGAAACGATAACACCAGTGGTGCCGCAGACCTTGCTCAGCTCCTCAACAGCCATGACGTAGGACAGGACGTCGCCGCCTGCACCGCCAACGGAGGTGGGGAAGTAAATGCCCATCATGCCCAGCTTGCCCATCTTCTCGACGGTCTCCTTGGGGAAATACTCTTCGGCATCGACTTTCTTTGCCAGAGGCTTGACTTCGTTTTCAGCAAACTCGCGGTACATCTTCTGCACCATCTGCTGCTGCTTGGACAGAGTAAAATCCATCGCTATATCCTCCTAACGGATGTTTTTCTTTCAGCACAGGGCAGCTACACTCATGTCCTGTGCAAACAAATTCCTCCCGGCCGTTTTCTTCGGGACGACCGAGAGAAATTTCAAACTAATTTACAGCTCGTCGACAGGGGTCTTGGTGCGGTCTGCGTTGTAAACGTAGAAGCCCTTGCCAGACTTGCAGCCCAGGTTGCCGCCGCGGACCATCTTACGGATGAGCGGGCATGCACGATACTTGCTGTCGCCGGTCTCCTTGTACAGGACGTCCATAATGGCGAGGCAGATGTCCAGGCCGATGAAGTCGCCCAGCTCCAGGGGTCCCATCGGGTGGTTGGCACCCAGCTTCATAGCGGTGTCGATGCCGGCGATGTTGGAAACGCCCTCCATCTTGATGAAGGCAGCCTCGTTGATCATCGGGATCAGGATGCGGTTGACGACGAAGCCGGCAGCCTCGTTGACCTGGACCGGCTGCTTGCCGATGGCAACGGAGATCTCCTTGATCTTCTCGACAGTCTCAGCGGGAGTGTTGCAGCCAGCGATGACCTCAATGAGCTTCATGCGGTCTGCGGGGTTGAAGAAGTGCATACCGACCAGAGGACGGCTGACACCCTTGCCGATCTCGGTGATGGACAGAGAAGAGGTGTTGGAAGCGAAGATGCACTCGGGCTTGCAGATCTTATCCAGCTCGCCGAAAGTGGTCTGCTTGACCTTCATATCCTCGAAAGCAGCCTCAACGACCAGGTCGCAGTCAGCGCACAGGTCTTCCTTCAGGCCCGGGGTGATAGCAGCGACGATAGCGTCAGCCTTCTCCTGAGTCATCTTGCCCTTAGCGACCAGCTTTTCATAGCCCTTCTTGATCTTTGCCAGACCATTCTCGGCCCACTCCTGCTTGATGTCACACAGAGCAACCGTGTTGCCCTCGACCTGAGCAAATGCCTTTGCGATGCCCTGGCCCATAGTGCCAGCACCGATAACACCGATCTTCATGGGAAATCTCTCCTTTATTATATCTTTTGAATGTAGTGCCTCTCCGTGCCTCCCCTTTCCGGGGAGGCGCTGCAGAGGCGTTATGGTTTAGTTTAGTTGTTGGTGAACACTGCCTTGGGCTTCGGCTTCTCACGGCTCAGGAAGCAGGCCATGCCTTCCTTCTGGTCATGAGTCTCGAAGCAGTCGCCGAACAGCTTTTCTTCGACTTCGACAGCCTTCTCGATGGGGAGGCTGATGCCGTCGTTGATCGCCTTCTTGCAGTTGCGCACGGCGATGGGAGCGTTCTTGGCGATCTTGTTGGCCAGCTTCAGGACATTCTCCATCAGCTCAGCCTGCGGATACACTGCGTTGACCAGGCCAATGCGGTAAGCCTCGTCAGCCTTGATGTTCAGTGCAGAGTAGACCAGCTGCTTTGCCATGCCCATGCCAACCAGACGTGCCAGACGCTGGGTGCCGCCGAAGCCCGGGGTGATGCCCAGACCGACTTCCGGCTGACCAAACACAGCGTTGTCGGAGCAGATGCGGATGTCGCAGCTCATAGCCAGCTCATTGCCGCCGCCCAGTGCAAAGCCGTTGACGGCTGCGATGACGGGGATGGGGAAGCTCTCGATCATCAGGAACACATCATTGCCCAGTTTGCCGAAAGCCTCGCCCTCGGCCTTGGTCATGGTGCTCATGGAGCCGATGTCAGCGCCTGCCACGAAGCTCTTGTCGCCTTCGCCGGTCAGGACGATGCAGCGGATGGCGGACTGGTCAACTGCCTCAAAAGCAGCCTTCAGGTCTGCCAGAACTTCGGGGTTCAGGGCGTTCAGTGCCTTCGGGCGGTCGATGGTGATGATCTCGACTGCGCCCTGCACCTCGGTTTTTACAAATGCCATTGTGAAAACCTCCATTCAGGTTATATCTTATTCAAAACAGCCCCCGGACAAGGGGCAAGTCTCCGGTCTCGCCCACTGTCCGGGCTGTATCAATATCCGGAGTGACCCTTCAAAGGGAAATTAGTCCATCTCGACGATGGTTGCGCAGCCCATGCCGCCGCCGATGCACAGGGTAGCCAGACCCTTGTGAGCACCACGATGCTTCATAGCGTACAGCAGGGTGACGAGGATACGAGCACCGGAAGCGCCGACCGGGTGGCCCAGAGCGATTGCGCCGCCGTTGACGTTCAGCTTGTCCTTATCGAAGCCCAGAGCCTCGCCGACTGCGATGGACTGTGCTGCGAATGCCTCGTTGGCCTCGACCAGGTCCATATCAGCAACGGTCAGGCCGGTCTTAGCCATGACCTTCTTGGTAGCAGCGATGGGGCCAAGACCCATGACCTCAGGCTCGACGCCTGCCAGAGCACCTGCGACCCAGGTAGCCAGAGGCTTCACGCCCAGCTCCTTGGCCTTCTCTTCGCTCATGATGACCAGAGCAGCTGCGCCATCGTTGATAGCGGAGGAGTTTGCAGCGGTGACGATGCCGTCCTTGGTGAAGGCGGGCTTCAGCTTTGCCAGCACTTCGGGAGCGCTCAGACGGGGGCCTTCATCGGTATCGAACACGGTATCGCCCTTCTTGCCCTTGATGACAACAGGAACGATCTCATCCTTGAAAGCACCGTCCTTGATGGCCTTATCAGCCTTCAGCTGGCTGTGGTAAGCGAAATCATCCAGCATCTCGCGGGTGATGGGGCTGTAGCCGTACTTCTTCTGATAGGTCTCGTTGGTGCAGACGTTCTCAGCGGTCATGCCCATGTGCTTGTTGAAGCCGCAGGCATCCCACAGAGCATCGTTGACCATGGTATCCACGATCTCGCTCTTGCCCATGGGAGCGCCCATGCGGTAGCCGTAGCGGCCCTTCATCATTGCGAAGGGAGCCATATCCATGTTCTCCATGCCGCCTGCGACCACGATGTCAGCATCGCCGGCCTCGATCATCTGAGCAGCCATGTTGACGCAGTTCAGACCGGAGCCGCAGACCACGTTGACGGTGACAGCAGGAGTCTCGACGGGCAGGCCAGCCTTCAGGGAAGCCTGACGAGCGACGTTCTGGCCCAGACCAGCCTGGATGACGCAGCCCATGTAAACATGATCGACCTGCTCGGGTTTCACGTTAGCACGGTTCAGGGCCTCCTTGATAACGATGGAGCCCAGCTCTGCAGCAGGGACGTTTGCCAGGGTGCCGCCAAACTTACCAATAGCGGTACGGCAAGCAGATGCGATAACAATTTTCTTCATGTTAATAGCCTCCTGAATTTATCTGTTTCGGGGTTTCGTAAAACTATTTATCAAAAAGCCCGAGGGCCTTTCTGCATTATAAAAGGTATCAGATCGTCTTTCCTTCCGCCCGGAGCTGCTCCACTTTGGCGTGGATGGCATTCTCTACGTTGGGCGTCACGAACTTGGAGATGTTGCTGCCGTAGCGGGCAGCCTCCTTGACGATGGTGGAGGAAAGGTAGCTCCACTTGATGCTGGTGGCAAGGAACATCGTCTCGATGCCGGGCATCAGTGCGTGGTTCGTCTGGGCGAGCTGTATCTCGTTTTCGAAATCCGTCACCGCCCGCAGACCCCGCACCATCACCGAAGCGTGGCGCTTCTTGGCGAACTCCACGGTCAGGCCGTCGAAGCTCTCCACCGTCACATTCGGGATGTCCTTGCAGCACTCCCGCAGCAGCGCCACCCGTTCTTCTACGGTGAACAGAGGGTTCTTTGCGCTGTTGATGAGCACTGCCACAATGAGCTGGTCGTTTATCTTTGCAGCTCGCTTGATGATGTCGAGATGTCCTCTCGTGACCGGGTCGAAGGACCCGGGGTAAACTGCTGTTGCCATCGATATGGTCTCCTTTATTTGCGCGCTTTGGAAAAGCGCATTTGGTGTTGCCATGATAGCACTTTTCAGTTCCTGCTTCAAGTACCAGGCCGCATCGCCATCGCAATATCGTTAATTTTTAGTCAATCAACGTTGCACTGGGGCGCATCATCTTGGTACACCCTTAGTAAACCATATCGTCAAAATTTTATCAAGTACTTTTTCGAAAAAAATTGTTTTTGCTATACCAAACAATCGCCACAAATACCTAAGAAATTTAGTCAAATTGTCCTGCAAAGCATTTTTTCGCGGAAGAGGGCTTGATTATAATGTTTGTTAATGTTATAACTAAGCTGTGCAGGTGTGCCGCTGCTGGAGGCTCCTGTCCTGCCGACCCCAAGGATACCGCCGGGGTGTGATAAGACAGTGTCCGGACTGGAAAGAAACGGTAAATTTCCGGCTAAGATTTTGTCCCGTAGAATTGTGAATAATAAATTTACAATTCTTTTATGTTCTTAAAGGAGAGGATGGTTTATAATGGATTTCATGGAAATGTATGCCCAGAAAAAGATGACTGCCGAGCAGGCTGCTTCTCTGGTCAAGAGCGGCGACTGGGTGGATTACGGCTGGTGCGTCAACACCCCCGTGGCTGTGGACGCCGCCCTTGCCAAGCGCCTGCCCGAACTGGAGAACGTCAATTTCCGCGGCGGCATCCTGATGTGGGTGCCTGAGATCTTCCAGATCGACGACCCCGCTGCCCACATGACCTGGAACAGCTGGCACATGGGCGGCATCGAGCGCAAAGCCATCGCACAGGGCTTCTCGTTCTACTCCCCCATCCGCTATTCGGAGCTGCCCCGCTACTACCGCGAGAGTCCCGACCCGCTGGACATCGCCGTCTTCCAGGTGACTCCGATGGACGAGCACGGCTACTTCAACTTCGGCCCCAGCGCTTCCCATCTGGGTGCCGTCTGTGAGAAGGCCAGGAAGATTATCGTGGAGGTCAACACCAATATGCCCCGCTGCCTCGGCGGTATGGAGAACTGCGTCCATATCTCCCAGGTCACCGGCATCGTGGAGGGCGACAATCCGCCCATCGGCCAGATGGCCGCTGCCGGCCCCGCTTCCGAGGTCGATTTGAAGGTCGCAAACCTCGTCGTGCCGCAGATCCCCAACGGTGCCTGCCTGCAGCTGGGCATCGGCGGTATGCCCAACGCCATCGGCAGCCTCATCGCCCAGAGCGATCTGAAGGACCTGGGCGTCCACACCGAGATGTATGTTGACGCTTTCGTGGACATCGCCAAGGCCGGCAAGATCACCGGCGCACACAAGCAGCTGGACAAGGGCCGTCAGGTCTACGCCTTCGGTGCCGGCACTCAGAAGATGTACGACTACCTCAACAACAACCCCGAGTGTATGTCTGCTCCCGTCGATTATACCAACGACATCCGCAGCATCTCCGCACTGGACAACTTCATCTCCATCAACAATGCGGTGGACATCGACCTGTTCGGCCAGGTGAATGCGGAGAGCGCCGGCGTCAAGCACATTTCCGGTGCAGGCGGCCAGCTGGACTTCGTGCTGGGCGCATACCTTTCCAAGGGTGGCAAGAGCTTCATCTGCCTGTCCTCTACCTTCTTTAATAAGAAGACCGGTCAGCTCGAGAGCCGCATCCGTCCCACGCTGGAAAACGGCAGCATCATCACCGATACCCGTGCCAATCTGCATTACCTCTGCACCGAATACGGCTGCGTCAACCTCAAGGGTCTGACCACCTGGGAGAAGGCCGAAGCCCTCATCAATGTGGCACACCCCGACTTCCGCGAGGAGCTTATCAAAGAGGCCGAGAAGATGCACATCTGGCGCCGCAGCAACAAAATCTAAACATCGCCGTACCGGCTCCTGCCGTCTGCGGCAGGAATGGAGTCACACATGATGGACAAAAAGCCGCACATCAAGCCCTATCTCTACGGAATGCTCGCGGGCTTTGGTGCGATAAGTCTAAGCATCCTGTTCTTCTTCTTCATCTACCGCTTCGACGGGTTCGGCGACGCGGTCTCCAAGGTGACCGGCATCCTGATGCCCTTCATCTACGGTGCCGTCATCGCCTATCTGCTCAAGCCGGTGTGCAACACCATTGAGGGCTTTCTGCACCGCATCTTCCCCGAAAAGCTCCACAGCATGGCCAATATGCTTGCCATTGCGGCGACGCTGCTGTTCGGTGTGCTGGTGGTCTACGCCCTCGTGATGATGGTGGTGCCGCAGCTCATCACAAGCGTCACCTCCCTCTACTACACCGCGCAGACCAGCATCACCCGGTTCATGCGGTGGGTGAACACACAGGAAGTCTTCTTGGATAATGAGACATTGATGGGCTATTTCAACAATGCCTACGATGCCATTGCTGACAATCTGACCGCTCTGCGCACCACCCTGCTCCCCTCGCTGCAGAATATACAAGGCATCCTGAGCGGTGTGGGCGTCGGCGTCATGAGTGTGGTGACCTGGTTCAAGAATCTGCTCATCGGCCTTATCGTCGCTGTTTACCTGCTGGCCAGCCGCAAAAAGTTCGCCAAGCAGGCCAAGATGATCCTCTACAGCGTCGTCAAGCCCCACTGGGCGCAGCTCATCCAGGAGGAAGTCCTCTACGCTGACAAGATGTTCGGCGGCTTCATCAACGGCAAGATCATGGACTCCGCCATCATTGGTGTGCTCTGCTACTTCGCCTGCATCATCTTCAAGTTCCCGAGCGCACTGCTGGTGTCGGTCATCATCGGCGTCACCAATGTCATCCCCTTCTTCGGTCCCTTCATCGGTGCCGTGCCTGCAACGCTGCTCATCCTCATCCAGAGTCCCATCAAGGCCCTCTGGTTCGTGCTCTTCGTTCTGGTGCTCCAGCAGCTGGACGGCAATGTCATCGGCCCGAAGATCCTGGGCAACACCACCGGCCTTTCGAGCTTCTGGGTGCTCTTCTCCATCCTGCTGTTCGGCGGTCTGTGGGGCTTCGTGGGCATGATCGTGGGTGTGCCGCTGTTCGCCGTCATCTATGACATCATCAAGAAGCTGGTCTTCCACGGCCTGCGCCGCAACGGCCAGCTCGACCAGATGACCGTCTACCACGACGAGTTCGGCGATCCCGGCGACCCGGCTCCCACACCTGTGGAAGATGAAGAAACGGAAACCGAGATCGTTATGGATTCCGGCGAAGAATAAAATAACAAGATAAAGCCCCCATCCTCCCGGCTGCCTCAGCCGGTGAAGATGGGGGCTTTTCTGCGCAATTTTATCTTTGAAAGACCGATAAAGTCATTTCGCGTGAGCAGTGGAATGCGCCGGTTCCCAATCCTTGTAATTCTCGTACCGGCTCTCCCTGAGGGTGACGTGCGACCAGATCTCGTCGGCTACAGGCTGCCAGTCGGCAGCATATGCACCGCATTTGTCGCAGAGGTGGTCTACGCTCTCGGGCGACTGCAAGTCGGTGCTGTGAGCACCGGTGTCATGCACCATCTGGCGCAGAAGCTCGGGGTTCTCCAGCATCGGGCAGGGACGCAGGTGGTTTTTATTGAAGGGCTGGCCGTTGTGGTAGGCCATGAAGAGCGGGCTGCGGAGAATATCGAGGATGCTGCTGTCGTGGATGTTGGCGTTGGAGTAGTGGATGAAGACGCACGGTTCTGCATCGCCCGCCGAGTTGATATGGAAATAGTTGCGTCCGCCTGCGATGCATCCGCCCACAAACTCGCCATCGTTCTGGAAGTCCATCGGATAGAACGGAATATCGCTCTTTTCGGAGCGGAGATACCGGATGCGCTCGATCATGTACTTGCGCTGAGCAGGCGTGGGCATCAGCTCCGGTGCGGCCTCGTTGCCTACCGGCATATAGTGGAAGTAGAACCCGAAGTGCGCGCCCTTGTCGCAGAGCATCCGCATAAAGTGGTCGCTGGTAACGGCTTCGAGATTGTCTCTGGTATAGCAGATGGAGGTGCCAAAAAGGATCCCGTGGGCCTTGAGCAAGTCCATTGCATTCATGACAGCGGCATAGTGGCCGTCGCCCCGCCGGGCATCATTGGTAGAGGGAGTTCCCTCGATCGAGAGCATGAAGGCGATATTGCCCAGTTTTACGACCTCTTCACAGAACGGCTCATCGATGAGGGTCGAGTTCGTGTAGATCGCAAACTGCACGTCGTTGTGCTTTTTTGCCAGACGGAGAATATCCGCCTTCCGCACCAGAGGCTCGCCGCCGGTGAGCATATAGAGATAGACCCCCAGCTCCTTGCCCTCGGTGATGATCTTATCCATATCCTCAAAGCTGAGGTTGTTTTTGTGGCCGTACTCGCCCGCCCAGCATCCCACGCAGTGCATATTGCAAGCCGAAGTGGGGTCGAACAGGATCAGCCACGGGATATTGCAGTGGTACTTTGTGCGGTTCTCGCGGATGGTCTTTGTCCCCCGGAAGAACGCCTCATAGCCAAGGTTGAGCGCCGTGGTGCGTGCCACGTTGGGCGCGGTCTGGTCGAGCACACAGTTGATGAGCTTTGACCACTTGCTGTCCGCATCGGTCAGCACTGCGCGGGCGTGCTCATACGTCTCCTCGCTGAACGAGTCGCCATAGAACTGCTTGGCGACGTCCACCATCTCGGCAAACGCCTTCTGACGGTCTTTTCTGGCATGAGCCAGTGCCACATCCACCATCGTTCCGACAGCGGTACGCTGTACCTTATGGCTCAACGGCTCCAACGCGATACTCATAAAAGTCTGCCTCCTTGTGTGGGTCTTTGCCGGCCCTTTGTTTTGACAATACTTTAACATTTTTCCGACAAAGGTTCTATAAACAACAAAAGCAGGGTGATAGTTTTTCTATCATCCTGCTCTGCTTGTTCAAATTTTTATCAGTCGTCGATTTTTGATGCTCTGCCGTCGGTGCTGAAGCGCAGCAGCGCCCGCTTCAGATCCCCCTGCATCATGGTGTTGAGCCGTTCGGCCATGATGGCCGGTTCGGTCTTCATATCGCGGCGTATCCATTCCAGCACCATGCCCACAAAGCCATACTTATAAAAATCAATGATGAACTGCTTGTCCTCTTCCTGCACCGGGATGTTTTCACGCTCTATAAACATCCGCAGCAGAGGGTCAAGCATTTTATAGAGATACTGCTCCACCTGTTCCCGGCTGATGGAGCGGTAGACATTCAGCACCAGCACCCGGTTGGCCTGCACCTTTTCCAGCATATCGCGGAAGGCGTCGCTCCACGTCTCATAGTCCTGATGGCCTTCCAGTGCCTCTGTGGCATCCTCCACCAGGATCCAGTCCACCAAATCGTAAATATCCTTGAAATGGTAGTAAAAGGTCATGCGGTTCACGCCGCAGTCCTCGGTAATGTCGTTTATCGTTATCTTATTCAGCGGCTTGCGGAGCAGCAGCTTTTTGAGCGATGCTTCCAGCGCGCGTTTTGTCGTCTGTGCCACGAGAATGCCCATCCTTTCGCGTTTGCCCCGTTCTGTGCGGAGTTTCCCAACTTCTATCTATTATGATACCTCATCCGCCCGTACAGGTGCAAGCACCTTTTTCGACCTTTTCATGAACTTTTTATGTTTTCTTAAGATTCGGACAGCAAAAAAGCCTGCGCCGCCGCAGCGCGTCGATCAGGAGCTTTCCGAAAAGCTTTGACATTTTCCGGCTTTCCTCTTGATTTCTCCCCCGGCCCTGCTTACAATGGAGACACAGAGGGGGGAATCTCCCCTGTTCTTTTGATTGGGAAAGAGGTTTTTTCTTATGCTGAATACCATCGGTTTCTTAGGCTGCGGCAACATGGGCGGAGCCATCGCCCGGGCCGTCTGCAAGGCGGCAGACCCGCAGAACGTCTGGTTGGCCAACCGCACCGCCGCCAAGGCAGAGGCTCTGGCCGCTGAGCTGGGCTGCAACACCACCATCAACGACGAGGTGGCAGGCCGCTGCGACCTCATCTTCTTAGCCGTCAAGCCCCAGATGATGGAGGAGCTGCTGGCACCGCTCCGCTTCACGCTGGCCGAACGGCCCAGCCGCTTCGTGCTGTGCAGCATGGCGGCGGGCCTGTCCATCGCCCGTATTCAGGAGATGGCGGGCGGCGACTGCCCCGTCATCCGCATCATGCCCAACACGCCCGCTTCGGTGGGGGCCGGTATGATCCAGTACTGCACCTCCAACGTCACCGCCGAGGAAGAGGCCGAGTTCCTGAAGCTGATGGCCCCCGCCGGGCGGCTGGATGCTGTGCCGGAAAGCCTCATCGACGCGGCCAGCTGCGTGTCCGGCTGCGGCCCGGCCTGGGTGTACCAGTTCATCGAGGCGCTGGCCGACGGCGGCGTGGCCTGCGGCCTGCCCCGTGCCAAGGCGCAGGAGTACGCCGCCCAGATGGTCCTGGGCAGCGCAAAGCTGGTGCTTGAGAGCGGCCAGCACCCCGGCGCACTCAAGGACGCCGTGTGCAGCCCCGGCGGCAGCACCATCCAGGGCGTGCGGGTGCTGGAAGAAAAGGGCCTGCGGGGCGCGGTGATGGACGCTGTCATCGCCTCCTACAACAAGACCAAAGAGATGGGAAAGGGTTGATCTATGCGCATCGTAGTCAAAGTCGGCACCTCCACACTGGCCCACTCCACCGGGCGGCTGAACATCCGCCACACCGAAGAGCTGGTGAAAGTGCTCAGCGATTTGAAGAACGCCGGACATGAGGTCATCCTCGTGTCGTCGGGTGCCATCGGCATGGGTGTGGGCAAGCTGTCGCTTTCCGCCCGCCCTACCGATATGTCCTCCAAGCAGGCTTGTGCCGCCGTGGGTCAGTGTGAACTGATGTACACCTACGACCGGCTGTTCAGCGCCTACGACCACACGGTGGCGCAGATTTTGCTCACCGGCGTGGACATCGAGCACGCCAGCCGCCGCGAGAACATCCAGAACACCCTCACCCGTCTGCTGGAGCTGGGCGCACTGCCCATCATCAACGAGAACGACACCGTCGCCACCGACGAGATCACCTCCATCGGCGACAATGACACCCTCGCCGCCATCGTCACCTGCTGCATCAAGGCTGATCTGCTGGTGCTGCTGAGCGACATCGACGGCCTCTACACTGCCAACCCCCACACCCACCCGGACGCAAAGCTCATCCCGCTGGTGGAGGACATCACGCCCGAGGTGATGGCGCTGGCCGACGGAGCCGGCTCAGCGCTGGGTACCGGCGGAATGTCCACCAAACTCCGGGCCGCCCGGATGGTGACCTCCAGCGGAGCTGACATGGTCATCGCAAACGGCGCCCACCCCGAACTGCTCTATGACATCGCCGAGGGCCGTGCCGCAGGCACCCGCTTTGCGGCCCACAGACAGGAGGCATAACATGACCACACAGGAAATTCTGGAAGCCGCCCGCGGGGCCAAGACTGCCGTTGCCCTTTCGGACAGCGGCACCCGTGATTCTGCCCTTCTCGGGATGGCTGATGCCCTCTGCGCACCGGAATCCATGGACGCCATCCTCGCCGCCAACGCCGAGGACATGGCCGCCGCCAAGAGCCGCATCAGCGACGTCATGCTGGACCGCCTCGCCCTGATGCCCCAGCGCATCGAGGCCATGGCCAAGGGCATCCGGGACGTTGCCGCCCTGCCCGACCCGGTGAGCCGGGTGCTGAGCCGCATCGAGCGTCCCAACGGCCTCGTCATCGAGAAGACCGCCGTGCCGATGGGCGTCATCGCCATCATCTACGAGAGCCGCCCCAACGTTACCAGCGACGCTGCCGCCCTCGCCATCAAGAGCGGCAATGCCTGCATCCTCCGCTGCGGCAAAGAGGCGTGGCGCTCGGCCAACGCCATCGTTCAGGCCTTGCGGCAGGGCCTGCGGGCAACCGGTCTGCCTGAAACAGCAGTCTGCCTCATCGAGGACACCACCCATGCCTCGGCCAACGCCCTGATGACCGCCGTCGGCTATGTGGACCTGCTCATCCCGCGCGGCGGGGCCGGACTCATCCGCGCCTGCGTCGAGAACGCGAAAGTCCCCTGCATCCAGACCGGCACCGGCATCTGCCACATCTTCGTGGACGACACCGCCGACCAGACCAAGGCGCTGGACATCATCGAGAACGCCAAGGCCAGCCGCCCCAGCGTCTGCAACGCCGAGGAAGTCTGCCTCGTCCACAGCGCCATCGCCGCTGAGTTCCTGCCGAAGCTGGCCCAGCGCCTCGGCCCCGACCGCACCGCCAAGGGTCTGCACCCGGTGGAGCTGCGGCTGGACGAGCGCGCCGCCGCCTTCATCCCCGGCACCCCCGCCGGGCCGAAGGACTTCGACACCGAGTTCCTCGACTACATCCTTGCGGTGAAAGTCGTGGACAGCGTGGAGGAAGCCATCGCCCACATCGCGGCTCACTCCACCGGCCACAGCGAAGCCATCCTGACCCGGACCGACGCCCACGCTGCCCTCTTCACGGCGGCAGTGGACAGTGCCGCCGTCTACGTCAACTGCTCCACCCGCTTCACCGACGGCGGAGAGTTCGGCCTTGGCTGTGAGATGGGCATCTCCACCCAGAAGCTCCACGCCCGGGGACCCATGGGCCTCGGCGAGCTGTGCAGCTACAAGTACATCATCCACGGCAACGGTCAGACCCGGTAATTTTCGGGTTTTTCCGGGACGCATCCCCCTTTCGGTAAAAATTTTCTCTGCAGGCCGGGGCCAAATGCCCCGGCCTGTATTTTTGTTTCATCGAGATGGACCGTTTTTCTATCAAGCACACTTTTGGCTGAAAAAGTTTTGCAAATTCATCTGAGAATAATTCCTTGTATCCAAATTTTCTCCATTCTCCACAAAGCTATAGTCATACTTTTGCCATTTTATCTTGCAAAAATCACAACAAACCTCTTGACATACGGGCCTTCTGCGGGTTAAATTTAAAATGAGAGTGTGATTCGACACAATCTCACTGGTTTAGTCTGTTTATCGAGAATTGTTCTCCACAAGACTTCAACTTTTCAGACCGTTTTACTGCGGAGAACACTCTTCCGAGCATATCCGCCCACTCACAACACTATACTTGGAATGAAGGAGAGAGCGTTATGACGATTGCTATTCTTGCACATGATTCCCGCAAAGAGCTGGCGCTGCAGTTCTGCACAGCTTACAGCGGCATCCTATCCCGCAACACAGTCATTGCCACCGGCACCACCGGTCGGATGCTGGCGCAGGCCACCGGCCTGCCCGTACACTGCTACCTCTCCGGGAAGCTGGGCGGCATCCAGCAGATCTCGGCCCGGGTGGCCTGCGACGAAGTAGACCTCGTGCTCTTCTTCCGCGACCCGCTCAAGGCCGAGAGCGGCAGCAGCAGCGAGCAGAACCTGCTGCGGCTGTGCGATATGCACAGCGTGCCGATCTCCACCAACATCGCCACCGCCGAAGTGCTGCTGCGCGGCCTCGACCAGGGCGACCTCGACTACCGTGAGGGCATCCATCCCGACATCGTGGAGCCGCTGCCCGTCCATCGGGCCGTGTGCTGAGCCTGTTTTTAAGACTTTTCTGCCATTTGTGGTTTTGTGTATAGAGGGTTTTCGACAAAGAAAGACACCGCAGAAGCTTTCACACTTCTGCGGTGTCTTTTTATCTTATGCGCTCAGATACCACTGAGAGATGACTTATTCCAGACCGCCCATCTGCTTGATGGCCTTGATGGCGTAGGTCAGGGTGCGGCCCATAGCCACGCCTGCCATCAGGCAGGGATAGTTGTTGGCGAAGAAGGAGCCGGACATATCGCCGGTGACATACAGGCCGGGCATCGGCTTGTTGTCGTTGTCCAGAGCCTGACCCTTATCGTTGATGGCGATGCCCTGCTCGGTGCACAGCAGAGAGGCACCCAGCCAGCAGCCGTAGAAGGGAGCGGTGCGGATGGCGCTCAGACGGTAAGCCGGCTTGCCGAAGTCCTCGTCATTCTGCTTGTCGTACAGCTCGTTGTAACGCTCAACGGTAGCGAGGAAGGTGTCCTTGGCCTCACCGGTGAAGCCCAGCTTGTCGGCCAGTTCCTCGATGGTGTCGGCCTTGAAGAAGACGCCCTCCTTCTCTGCATTGTCCATCTGCTTCTGGATATACTCTGCGCCGGCATTGCGGGTCTGGGCAGAGCAGCCGATGGTGTGGAAGCGCTTTGCGTCCTCCAGAATGTTTGCGTCGCAGATCTGTGCGTAGACACGGCCCGGCTGATGAGCAGCAGCGTAGACGATGTCGTTGTAGGGGCTGCTCTCGTTGGCGAAACGCTCACCGTTGCGGTTGACCTTCAGGAAAGGCTGAGTGCCGGGGTTGTACTGGCGGATGGGGCCAGGGAAGGCCTTGCCGCCGAAAGCGGAGTCGCTTGCCACATAACCGCCGTCCACGCCGGGAGCCACGATGCCGCGGTCGAACAGCATGGGCGCAGCTTCCTTGTCGAGGTTTGCGCCGGCCCAGACAGCGGCACGGATGCCGTAGCCCTTATCGGCCGGAGAGTAGGAGCAGGCAGTGGTGACAGAGGTGCCCAGCGGGTCCAGCTGCTCCATCATGTAGGGGTTGCCGGGGAAGCCGCCGCAGGCCAGCAGAACGCCCTTGTTGGCGTTGTAGCGGATGAAGTGGTCATCCTCGGTGCTCTGGGCGATGATGCCGGTGATGCGGCCAGTGGAGTCCTTCTCCAGCTTTGCCAGAGAGGTCTTGAAGTCCACATCGTAGCCCAGCTCCTGAATGTACTGCAGCAGCAGCTCGTTGCGGGCTGCGCCGGAGCTGCGGTCATAGGTGTACTCGATCTCGGGGTACATATAGTCGGTGTTGTGCTCGGCATTCTCGGCAGGCCACTTAGCCTCATCGCCGTAGGTGTAGACCATCTTGACACCGTACTTGTCCTCCATGATGGAGCGGATGAACTCGATCATCTCACCGGACTCGTTGATCCAGGTCTTGACAACGCGCTGGTCGCACTTGCCGGAAGCGTAGCGGGAGATCTCGCTCAGCAGCTTTGCACGGTCCATCTTGATGCCCTGTGCCTGTGCGCCGAAGCCGTCCACAGCGCCGACCCAGTGACGGGTATCCTGCACGTTGCCGTTCTGCTCGATGACGCGGAAGTTCAGGCCGTGAGCAGCAGCGTAAGCAGCTGCACCCATGCCGCCGTTGCCAGCACCCACGATGAGGATGTCGGTGTCCACGGTCTCGGTGATGGCAGCCTCGTCGATGTCAGGCTCCTTGCCCAGCCAATCGTTTTCGTCACCGGTGGGCAGCTGGACGGAGGTCACAGTAGCCTCACCCTTGGCCTGAGCGTAACAGCTCTTGGCAGCCTTCATGACAGCGTCGGAAGTGATGGTGGAGCCGGAAACGCCATCGATCTCAGCAGAGCCTGCAGCCATCAGCTGCTCACGCAGCTGGTCGGCAGCAGCAGCGCCGTAGGAAGCGGTCTCGCCGGAGGTATCGACCACAACGTCGGTCACAGCGCTGTCGGAGAAGGTCATGGTGACCTTGACGGTAGAAGAGATGCCCTCAGCAGTACCCTCATAGGTGCCGGGGATGTAGGTGCCTGCTGCACCGGAAGCAGCAGGTGCGGCGGTGGAAGAGCTGGCAGCATTGCAGGCAGCCAGAGCACCGGCAGTCACACCAGACATGGCGGCTGCGGCAGCGATCTTCAGAAAACCTTTGCGGGAGATCTTGTTCATTTTGCGTGGTTCCTTTCTTCGTGTCTTTTTCTTCTTCTCTATTCTTTCTCATAGCTCCGTGCAGCGGCAGACCTTCTTGCACTGCCGCCCACATCGTTCGATAATAATTTAACACAAATTCAAGGGTCTGTCTTTTAAGAATCCTTAAACATCCTGGCCATTTCTTCGTTCAATTCTGGACATTCTCGTTAATTATTTGCTTAACAAGTCCAAAAAGAGCGCCGACCGCTTAAGTTTCCTTAAGAAGTCGGCGCTCTCATCAAAACGATTCTTAAACCTTGCCGCCGTCCGGCTGGAAGACATAACCCTTGCCCCAGACATTTTTTAAGTAGACGGGCTTTGCCGGGTCGGGTTCTATCTTGCTGCGGAGGTTGTGGATATGTACCTGCACCGTCCGCACATCGCCGAGGCTTTCCTTGCCCCATATCTTCTGGTAGAGCTCGTTGGCCGTGAAGAAGGTGTTCGGGTAGCGGACGAAGAGGGTGAGGATGCGATATTCCATGTCGGCCAGATGGACGCTGCGGCCATCCTTCTCCACGCTGTGGCTGTTGGCATCCAGCGTGAAGGCCGCGCAGTGGTAGCCGTTGACGCTGGGCTCTGCGCCGTCCATCTGCACCCGGCGGATGTTGGCCATGATGCGGGCCAGCAGGATCTTGTTATGATAGGGCTTTGCCAGAAAGTCGTCGCCGCCCATTTCCAGCGCGCGGACGATGGTATCGGTATCGTCCAGACAGGATGTGAAGATGATGGGGCAGTGGTGCCAGCTGCGCAGACGCTGGCAGAGGTCCACGCCGTTGGTGTCCGGGAGAAGGATGTCCATCAGGATGACATCGAACTTTTCCCGCGCATGGCTCAAAGCGTCGCCGCCTGTCTCTGCACAGACCACCTCAAAATTCTGCTGACTTTTCAGAAAATAGCATGTGGTGTCGCGGATCACGGGGTCATCTTCCACCAACAATACGCGGATCATCCTGTCAGCCCTCCCCTTTTTTCGCACGATTTGATATACTATAGTATACCTTATTTTTTGCACATCTACAAGGGGAGGCATCGCCATGAAGCAAAAATGGCCCATTCTGATTTTCTCCGCCCTGCTCACGGCCTCTATCGTGCTGGCCGGTATCTGGGGCAACGCGCAGTTCGAGCATCTGCACAGCGGCAGTGTGCTCACAGCCCAGCACGCCGCCCAGGGTATCGCGCTGGACGGCTGGCGGCAGGAAGCCCCCGGCCAGTGGCACTTTACTTTCACGGTGGGGGAAGACATCCCGTCCCTCACCCTCTGCGTCACCAACACAGCGGCGCCGCTGGCCCCTGAGAGCCTCACCAGCCTCGAGCGCTCGGGGGAGCTGTATGCACTGGACGTCACGCCCGGCGAGACGGTGGAGCTGGTGTTCACCTGCGGCCGCAGCCCCCAGACATGGCTGATGACTTCCGCCTTCGCCTCCCGGGCATTCCGCTTCCGCACCATGACTCAGCTCATCGCTCTGACGGCCTTTGTGACCATGGGGATGGTGCTGCTGGCACTCTACCACTATAAGCACCTGCCGGAGCTGGGGTACTTTCTGCTCTACCTCGTCATTATGAGCGTCTGGGCGCTGATGGTCTTCTTCTTCCCGGCCATCCGGAACCGTCTGCTCCAGCGCATCCTCCGCTCCTTCTTCTCCCTCACTGTGCTGGCCTCGGCACTGCTGGCGGCAGGGCTGCTGGGGGTAAAACTGCCCCGCTCCGGGCGGGGGCTCCTTGCGCTTGCCGCCGGATGCGTCGTCTTCTTTGCGCTGTCCACGAGCAGCTATCCCCCGCTGCGGGTCGGGATGCTGGTAGCGGGCATGTGCCTCTGCCTTTATTACTTAATGGCCGCCGTGAACGCAGACTATGAGGGTGCCGCTCTGATGCTCCTGCCCGGTGCTGTCACCACCGGCTTCCGGGTCTGGGCGCTGATGCCCGGGCTGGACAGCGTGCTTTTTGTGGAGTCTGTCCCCTTCTACCTGCTGCGCTGCGCCCGCCTCTACGACCTTCCCTTTGCCATCGGCTGCATGGTGTTCGTCTGCCGGCGGTTCGCTCTCCTCTTCGACCGCACCGAGCAGCTGGCCCGGGAGCTGGACGCCCGGGTGGCAGAGCGGACAAAAGAGCTGACCGCCGAGACCGAGGCCCGCAAGAGCATGATGCTCAACATCTTCCACGACCTGCGCAGCCCTCTCTTTGCCGTCAGCGGCGGGCTGGAAACGCTGGAATCGGCTCCCGAGGCCCTTCCGGCCCTGCTTCCGGCTCTGCGTCAGCGCATTGAATTCCTGCGGCGGCTGACGGAAGACCTCTTCCTCGCGGCAAAGCTCGAGCAGAAGCAGATCCTGCTCAACGAAGACCGCGCCGCCCTCAACGAAGAAGCCGCCGCCGTCTGCGCCGCCTGCCGGAGCGAGGCCGACCAGAAGGGCGTCGAACTCCATGTCAGCGCCGACACTCCTCTGCCTGTCTGGGGCGACAGCGTGCGGTTACAGCAAATTATCCAGAACCTTGTCACCAACGCCATCCACTATACTCCCGCCGGGGGCAGCATCCATGTGGACTGCCGCGCCGAGGGCGAAACGGCCTGTGTCAGCGTACAGGACACCGGCTGCGGCATCGCGCCGGAAGACCAGAGCGCCGTCTTTGACCGATACTTCCATACCACCGCCGACAAAAAACACGACTCCACCGGCCTCGGCCTGACCATCGCGCAGGAGCTGGCCCACCTCCACCACGGCGAGATCACATTGCAAAGTGAAGTCGGCAAGGGCAGCATTTTCACGCTGCGGCTCCCCTTACTTACAGACTGAGAGGGTAAGGCCGCTGATAAGATCTATCTCTCGATAAAGAAAGAGGACATCACGCAAAAAATCGCATGATGTCCTCTTTCTTATCGCAATTTTCAAAAATAGTGCCGGTCAAAACTGCATCTTTGCGATATGCAGTTTGCGGCTGTTGCTTGTGCATTAAAAACGCAAACTGCTATATTTCAGCAGCTCCGTCAGCTTTGCCAGACGATGCATCGCCTCGTCCAGCACGTCGGTGCCGCGGGCAAAATGCATCCGGATGAGGTGGTTGACCGGCTCTTTGAAGAAGCTCGAGCCGGGGACAGCCGCCACACCGATGTTTTTTATCATCCACTCACAGAATTCCAGGTCGGTCCAGCCCTTGAACTGGGGCAGGGCGAGGAAATCTGAAATGTCTATCATGACAAAATAAGTACCCTGCGGGACGTTGTGCTTGAGGCCGATGGCATCCAGCCCGGCAAGGAAGTGGTCGCGCTTCTCGGTATAAAGAGCGCGCAGCCCTTCATAATAGCTTGCGGGCATGGTCAAACCGGCGACGGCGGCCTCCTGCAGGGGTGCGGCTGCACCGACAGTCAGGAAGTCATGCACCTTGCGGGCTCCCTCGATGACGTAGGCCGGGCCGATGAGGTAGCCCAGACGCCAGCCGGTGATGGAGTAGGTCTTTGAGAGGGAGTTGCAGGTGATGGTGTGCTCGAACATACCGGGCAGGCTGGCCATGCAGATGTGCTCTGCCGGGGCATAGACGATGTGCTCATACACTTCGTCCGTCACCACAAAAGCGTCGTACTTGATGGCAAGCCTGGCGATGGCTTCCAGCTCGTCGCGGCGGAAGACCTTGCCGCAGGGGTTGGAGGGGTTGCAGAGGATGAGCGCCTTGGCACCCTCGGCAAAGCCCTTCTCGATGAGGCTCAAGTCGAACTCATACTCCGGCGGCACCAACGGGATGTAGATGGGTTCAGCCCCCGAGAGGATGGCGTCTGCGCCGTAGTTCTCATAAAACGGCGAGAAGACCATCACCTTGTCGCCGGGGTTGCAGATGGTCATCATGGCGGCCATCATGGCCTCGGTGCCGCCGCAGGTGACGCAGATTTCCGTGTTGGGGTCCACCTCGTGGTGGAGGGCCGGGCTGGTCTTTTTTGCCAGCGCCTCCCGGAAGTTCTGCGCGCCGAAGGTCACGGCGTACTGATGGGGGCCGTCGTGGGCGGCTTTGGCCAGCGCGTCGGTCAGCTCCTGCGGCGGGTCGAAATCAGGGAAGCCCTGCGACAGGTTGATGGAATCGTATTGGTTGTTGATGCGGGTCATCCGGCGGATGACGGAGTCGGTAAAGGTGCCGACGCGGTCGCTTAATCGTGGCATTTTTTGATCCTTTTCATCTTAGTCTCCCCTCGAGAGGGGAGCTGGCACCGAAGGTGACTGAGAGGTTCAGTCCTTAAAATACGCATTCTGCACAGCCAGCAGGACGCCTGCGCGGCTGGCGGCGAAGTTCAGGCCGCCCTGCAGGTAGCAGGTATACGGCTCACGCAGCGGGCCGTCGCAGGAAAGCTCGATGGTGCTGCCCTGGGTAAAGCTGCCGCTGGCCATGATGACTTCGTCGGTGTAGCCCGGTTCCGGAGAAGGTTCCGGGGCGGCGTAGCTGTCCACGGGACTTGCGGCCTGAACTCCCCGGCAGAAGCCGATGAGGGCGTCCGCCGTACCGGCATCAAAGCAGGTGACGATGTCGTTGTGGGCCTCGCAGTAGCGAGGGATGGGCTTTTTGCCCACCAGTTCCAGCAGGCACTGGGCGTAGATGGCCGTCTTGATGGCCTCGCAGACCACGCCGGGGGCGTAGTAGAAGCCCAGATACATATCGCGGGGCGTCTCGAGGGTGCAGCCCAGCTCCTTGCCGAGGCCGGGGGCGTTCAGGCGGTAGGCACAGAGCTCCACGAGGTCTTTCCGGCCTGCGATATAGCCGCCGGTGGGGGCGATGCCGCCGCCGGGGTTCTTGATGAGGCTGCCCACCACGAGGTCTGCACCGGCCTGGCAGGGTTCTTCCTTCTGGGTGAACTCGCCGTAGCAGTTGTCCACAAAGATGATGATGTCGGGGTTGGCGGCGCGGGCGGTGTCGGCCACCTTGCGGATGGTGTCGAGGTCGAAGGCGTTGCGCTGCAGGTAGCCGCGGCTGCGCTGGATGTGGCAGACCTTCGCGCCCGGGGCTTTCTGGGCGATGAGCTCATAGTCCGGGGTAAAGTCGGCCTTCAGCGGGGCCTCGTCGTACTTGATGCCGTAATCCATCAGGGTTCCGGTGCCTTTGCCCTTGCCATCCAGACCGATGACCCCTTCCAGCGTGTCATACGGACGGCCCGTGGCGGCCAGCAGGGTATCGCCTGCCCGCAGCAGACCAAAGAGGGCCACGGCCAGCGTGTGGGTGCCGCTCTGGAACTGGCTGCGCACCAGTGCATCTTCGGCGCCCATCACCTCGGCAAAGATCTGCTCGAGCTTGGCGCGGCCGGTGTCCCACAGGCCGTAGCCGGTGGTTCCCAGCATATCGGTGGAGGACATCTGGGTGTCCGCAAAGGCTTTCAGCATCTTGAGCTGGTTGTAGTCGCGGATGTCCTCCATCTGCTTGAAGTAGGGCTGGCAGAGCTCGAGGGCTTTTTCATCCAGCGCCAGAACTTCGGGTTTATAATCGAAAAAGTGATTTAACATTGACATTATAATGAATCCTTAATTGTTATTGTACTTCATATCGTGCATACTCCCCCATCTTTTCAAAGCCCAGCCGGGTATAGAAATGCACCCGCTCGGGGCTGCACAGGAAGACAGGCATCCAGCCTTCGGCGGCGAGGGCATTTGCCATCTCGACGATGAGCCGCCCGCCGACGCCTTTGCCCCGCAGAGCTTCCACGGTCTCGCCGCAGGCCATGTATGCCTGACCATTTGCCAGCGCGTAGGCTCCCACCGTACAGATGATGTTTTCTTCCCGTTCCAGCGTCCAGACCCGGGCAAGGCCCCGGCTGCGCTTGGAGCAGAGCTCAGAGTAAAAGTCGTCCCGTTTTGAGGGCCTGTCAGGGAAAAGCAGATCCGCTGCTTTTCCGGCGGCAGGTTCTGTGTTTTTGGCAAGACTTTGCCAGAGGGAAGCGTCCGCCTCAGGCAGCGGCAGCTGACGCCCCGGCGCAAGGCCGAAGACGCTGTGCGTCTTGGCCCGCTTCCAGCCCGTGGGCGGCGGACACTCGGCTTCATCCAGCACCACGGCCTCACAGCCGCAGAAGGCCAGAAAGCCCGCCAGCTCCTCGGGGTTGGCGTGACCCGCCAGCCACGCGGTGCTGCCGCCGACATCCAGCGCCAGCGTCGGCCCGGCGAAAAAGCGGCCCGGCTGGCTCTTGCCGAAGAGGGCGAACGCCAGCGGCATGGTCGCCCCGAGACAGAGCTTGCCCCGGCAGGCGTTCAAAAAGCGCTGCTTCTGGCGGGGCATTTTGATTTGGGCGATCACTTCAGCGCGTTGACGATGCTCTTGAACTCGCGGCCGCGCACTTCAAAGTTCGGGTAGAGGTCAAAAGAAGCACTGGCCGGCGAGAGAATGATGATGTCACCGGGCTTTGCGCAGGCGCGGGCCAGCTCCACGGCGTGCTGCATGTTGTCGGCGTGCTGGATGGGCAGCTCGGCCTCGTTGAAGTTCGGGTCTTCGCGCACGGCCTTCTCGATGCGGGGGCCGGTAGCACCCATCAGCACGAGGTTCTTGACATGGGCCGTGATCTCAGGGGCCAGCGGCTCGTAGGGGATGTGCTTGTCGTAGCCGCCTGCGATGAGGATGACCTTCTGGTCGAAGCTGCGCAGACCGGCGATAGTGCGGGTGGGGCTGGTGCCGATGGAGTCGTTATAATAAGTGACGCCGTCCAGCACGCGCACCGGCTCGATGCGGTGCTCCACGCCGGTGAAGCTGCTGCCCACCAGCTGGATGGCCTCCACAGGCACCTCGCCCCAGACGGCGGCGGCAGCGGCCAGCAGGTTCTCAATGTTGTGCAGGCCCCGCAGCTTCACGTCCTTCTGGGCGAGGAAGGGGGTCACGACGCCGTTCTCTGCCATGCAGAGCATCCCGTCCTCCCGCAGGAACGCACCGTTGTCCGTCTCGTGCAGGCGGGTGAACCAGACCTGCTTGCCCTTGCAGTCCTTCTGCATGGAGCGGCTGATCTCGTTCTCATAGCCGAGGACGGCGCGGCAGGGCTGCTTCTGGTAGAGCAGGATGTTGCGCTTGGCGTCGATGTACTCCTGCATATCCTTGTGGTGGTCGAGGTGGTTGGGGGTCACGTTGGTGACGACGGCGATGTTGGGGCTCTGGTGCATACTGATGAGCTGGAAGCTGGACAGTTCCACCACGGCCACGTCGTCGGGGCTCACCTCGGGCAGCATGGGCAGCAGGGCTGCGCCGATGTTGCCGCCCAGATGCACCCTGCGGCCTGCGGCCTCGTAGAACTTGGAGATAAGGGTGGTGGTGGTGGTCTTGCCGTCAGAGCCGGTCACGGCCACGATCTCGCAGGGGCAGAACTGGAAGAACAGCTCCACCTCGCTGGTGACCATGGTGCCGGCGGCCATGGCGTCCTGCAAAGGCTTCTCGAAATAGCCCACGAAGCCCGGGGTGCGCATGATGATGTCCTGCCCCTTGAAGCCGTCGAGGTAATTCTCGCCGAGGCTCAGATCGATGCCCAGCTCCTTGATGGTGGCGGCGTAGTCGCCGAAATCTTCCACGCTCTTTTTCTGGTCGCAGAGGGTGACGTGCGCACCCAGCTCCACGAACTCCTTGATGAGCGTCTTATGGCTGACGCCCGCGCCGATAAAGGCAACCTTTTTGCCCTTGATGAGGTTTGCAAGCTCCTGCTGTTCCTTCTGCATAAAAAAGAACCTCCTCTATAAATGTATATTACCGTAGCACCCCCTCCGCACACAGCCGCAGGAGAAAATGCATTGCCGTCCCCCATTATAGACCATTTGTTTCCGATTGGCAACGGAAAAACACAAACCGTGGCTCAAAATGTCCACCCAAATCAACAAAATGTCGATTGTCTTTTCTGCCTGTTTCTGTTACACTTATAGCGATTTCGATTTTTGGCGCAGCATCAACAGCATTGCGCCGACTCGACACCAGAATTTTCCTGCGCCTGTCCGGGTGCAGTTTTCCTATTTCTTATCACTTTCTGAGACAAACAGGGCCGCACCGACCCGAAAGGATGCATTTCTTGAAACAGCTTCGCTTTGTCGCGGCCCTGCTGGCTGCGTTTTTCGTTCTGAGCCTGACCGCCTGCGGCTCCGGCTCCAACAGCTTTACCTGGTTCGTGGACTCCATCCCCGCGAACCTCGACCCGCAGGTGGCGTCCAGCGCCTCGGACATCATCGCCTGCGAGAACCTCTACAGCGGCCTCGTCCGCCGTACACCGGACGGCAGCCTCGCGCCGGAATTGTGTGAGCGGTGGGAGGTATCTGCCGACCGGCTCACCTATACATTCTATTTGAAGGACGGTCTGACCTATACCGCCTCGAAGGGAGATCCCTCCGACTACGCCATCACCGCCGAGGACTTCGTCTTCGCGTTCCAGCGGATGTTCCTCCCCGGCACCAACTCCCCCTACGCCGTGGAGTTCTCTGCCCTCGAGAACAGCGCCGCCGTTCTGGCCGGTCAGAAGCCCGCCAGCGCGCTGGGCGTCACCGCTGCGGAACCGCTGAAACTGGTGTTCCGACTCTCCTCGCCCGACGAGACGTTTCTCTCCAAGCTGACGCTGCCCGGCGCGATGCCCTGCGACGAAGCGTTTTTTGACAGCACCCGAGGCACCTACGGTCTGACCAGCGCTTCCACCCTTTCCAGCGGACACTTTTACCTTTATAACTGGACGTCCAGCGGCCTTTTCCTCCGCCGGGCGGCTTCGGGGAATCAAATCGACAGCCTGCGCCTCGTGGAGAACACCACGAGCTCCGGCCAGTCTGCCGAAGAGCTCATCAACAACGAAAAATGCACCGCCGCCCTCGACGACAGCGGCACCCCCACCTCGCTGCAGAGCGTGTCCTACTCCGACACCACATGGGCGCTGCTCTTCAACTGCGACTCCATCTTTGCTTCCACTGAGCTTCGGCAGGCACTGGGCAGTGCAGCCGCTTCGGCGGCGGAAGTCCCCGGCGGCGGGCTGTTCGCGGAGGCAAAGGGCCTCATCCCCGACGGCCTGACCGTGGACGGCATCGACTACCGGCAGACGGCAGGCGATGTCCGCCCGGCCTTCGGCGACCCCCGCGCACTCTACATCGCCGCCCGCGACGGCGGCGTCTCCCCCTCCGACTTTGGCCGCGTCTCCCTGCTGCTGCCCTCCGGCAGCGGCCTCAGTGACACCGCCGAGCTCATCAACAGCGCATGGCAGAAGGAATTTTCGCTCTTCTTCTCGGTGGAAGAGGTGGAGCCGGAGGAGTTCCAGAAGCGGCTCGAAAACGGCAGCTACACCATCGCCCTCGCCCCCGTGCAGGCCGAGGGCGGCAGTGTCTACACCGCGCTGGCCCAGTTCTCCCCCATCGGCGGCGGGCTGACCGGCTACAGCGACGCCCTTTACACCACCCAGCTCTCGGCCAGTGCCACAGCCACCGGCAGCACCCGCTGCTCTCTGCTGGCCGCCTGTGAGCGCCAGCTCCTCGAGCAGGCCGTGGCCGTACCGCTCTTCACCCAGCAGAAGCGGCTGCTGGTGGCCAACGGCATCGAGGGCCTCGTCTTCGACCCCTTCGGCCCGGTGCTGGATGTGACGTATGCGACGAAGGGATAACCTCTCAGTCTCGCATTCGCTCGACAGCTCCCCTACCGAGGGGAGCCTCTGGCGAAGAGGTGAAGCTTTACGGAATGCCAAAGCCTCCCCTCGTTAGGAGCAACAACGACGACCGCCGCCAGTGGCGGAAACAGGGAGTCGCTGTTGGGGCCGCGGCCAGCAGGATGCGAGCGGCAGCGAAGCAAACGCTGGGAGCCGCAACCCGGGCAGTGTCACCGAAGGTGACGGAGAGGGCAAGGATGCTGACGATCAAATATAAGCGCAGCGATAGTATCCCTCCGACAAAGAGTCTGCCTATCGCAACGCGCTGCCCCTTTCGCAACGGGCTTGCCCTCTCAGGCGCTTACGCGCCAGCTCTCCCAGAGGGAGAGCCTTTTGGAAACGGCTCACAGTCAAATAAATTCATCAAGCATAAAAAAAAAAAACAGAGAGGATAGTTCAGGAATGACTATCCTCTCTGTTTTTATGCTTTTTTACGTTAATACGAAGGTCAGCTCTGCGGTGGCGGCGCACTTGCCGTCCACATAGGCGGACGCTTTGCCGATGCCCACCGGGCCGCGCTGCTCGACCAGCTCACAGTGAAGGGTGAGCACGTCGCCGGGGGTGACCTGCTTGCGGAAGCGGGCGTTCTTGATGCCGCCAAAGAGGGCCAGCTTGCCTTTGTTCTCGGGCAGGCTCAGGGCCGCGACAGCGCCGGTCTGGGCCAGCGCTTCGAGGATCAGGACGCCGGGCATGACCGGCTGGCCCGGGAAGTGGCCGCAGAAGAATTCTTCGTTGCGGGTGACGCACTTGCGGCCAATGGCCCACTGACCCGGCTCGTAGTCCAGAATGCGGTCCACAAGGGCGAAGGGATACCGGTGGGGCAGGATGGCCGCGATCTCCTCGCTGGTCAGGCTGTTTGCGTTTTCACGCACGGTGCGGGGTTCTGCCATCGCTCAGCCCTCCCACTTCTTGAAGGCCAGGCAGGCGTTGTGTCCGCCGAAGCCCAGGCTGTTGCTCAGAGCGTACTCCATCTTCATCTCACGGCCCACATTCGGCACATAGTCCAGATCGCACTCCGGGTCGGGCTGCTCGTAGTGGATGGTGGGGGGCGCGAACTGGTCGCGGAGGGCCAGTGCGGTGAACACGGCCTCGATGCCGCCTGCGCCGCCCAGCAGATGGCCGGTCATGCTCTTGGTGCTGACGACGGCGATGTCCTTGGCGTGGTCGCCGAAGACGGCGTGGATGGCGGCAGTCTCGCAGCTGTCGTTCATGTGGGTGCCGGTGCCGTGGGCATTGATGTGGTCGATCTGCTCGGGGGCAATGCCGCCGTCCTTGAGGGTCAGCTTCATGCAGCCGATGGCGCCTGCGCCGCCGGGTGCGGGAGCCGTGAAGTGGTAGGCGTCGCAGTTGGCGCCATAGCCCACGACTTCGGCATAGATGTGTGCGCCGCGGGCCTTGGCGTGCTCCAGCTCTTCCAGCACCAGCACACCGCTGCCCTCGCCCATGACGAAGCCGCCGCGCCGTGCGTCGAAGGGAAGGCTGGCTGCATCAGGGTCCGCAGCAGTGGAGAGGGCCTTCATGCTGGTAAAGCCGCCGATGCCCAGCGGGCTGATGCAGCTCTCGGCACCGCCGCAGACCATGACCGGCTCGTAGCCGTCGCGGATGCGGTGGAACGCATCGCCCACAGCGTTGGTGCCGCCTGCGCAGGCCGTCACCGGGCAGGTACACATCCCCTTGAGGCCGAAGCGGATGGCGATCTGTGCTGCCGCCATGTTGGCGATCGCCATGGGGACGAAGTAGGGGCTGACCTTCTCCATCCCCTTTTCCTCGCCGCGGCTGTGCTGCTCCTCGATGGTGGGCAGGCCGCCGATGCCGCTGGACACGATGACGCCGATGTTCTCGGCCTCGGCTTCGCAGTCGATGCCGCTGTCCTGGATGGCCTCAGCGGCAGCGCCCAGCGCCAGCAGGGTGAAGCGGGCCATCTTGCGGGCTTCCTTTTTATCCACGACGGTCTCGGGGTCGAAGCCCTTGACCTCGCCTGCCAGCTTGCACTTGAACTCGCTGGCGTCGAACTGGGTGATGGGGCCGATGCCGCACTTGCCTGCGCGGGCTGCGGCCCAGCTGTCGGCGGTGTTATTTCCAAGAGGGTTCACGGTGCCAAGACCGGTGATGACGACTCTGCGTTTTTCCATAGAAAAAGCTCCTTTTTACATTGCCATGCCGCCGTCCACACAGAGCACCTGCCCGGTGAGATAGCTGCTTTGTTCGGCGGCGAAGAAAGCCACCGCGTTTGCCACGTCCTCCGGCTGGCCGGCGCGTCCCTCCGGGATGGTCTTGCACATCTCGGTGCGGACAGCCTCCGGCAGAGCGGCGGTCATATCCGTGGCGATGAAGCCGGGGGCCACCGCGTTGACGGTGACGTTCCGGCTGGCCAGCTCCTTGGCGAGGCTCTTGGTCAGGCCGATGAGGCCCGCCTTGCTGGCGGAATAGTTGGTCTGGCCTGCGTTGCCCCGCAGACCCACCACGCTGCTCAGGTTGACGATGCGGCCATAGCGCTGGCGCACCATCCGGCGTGCAGCTTCCTTGCAGCAGAGGAACGCACCCTTGAGGTTGGCGTTCAGGACGGTGTCGAAGTCCTCCTCGGAAAGGCGGAGGATGAGGTTGTCGCGGGTGACGCCCGCGTTGTTGACGAGAATATCCACCCGACCAAAGGCATTCACTGCCTCTTCGAACAGCTTCTTGCAGCCCTCGGCAGTGGAGACGTCGGCCTGCACGGTGACGGCCTCGACGCCAAGCTCTTTGCACAGTGCGGCAGTCTCGGCGGCAGCGGCCTCACCGTGGCAGTAGTTGACCACCACGTTGCAGCCCTGCTTTGCCAGTGCGACACAGACAGCCCGGCCGATGCCCCGGCTTCCGCCGGTGACGACGGCGGCACGGGTCAGCTTTTCTTCGCTCATGCCTGTGCCTCCTTCCAGCTGGTGAGGAAAGCTTCCAGCTCTTCTGCCGTCTCGACAGCGGTGCAGTGGACGTCTGCGCCCAGCGTCTTTTTCACGAAGCCGCTCAGGGCCTTGCCCGGGCCGACTTCGAGAATGTCGGTGACGCCCAGCTCGCCCAGACGGCGGAGGGTATCTTCCATGTAGACGCTGCTCTGCACCTGCTTTTCCAGCAGAGCGGGGATGCTGTCGCTGTCTGCCTTTTCGTGGCCGAGGCAGTTGAAAAGGACAGGCGTCTCCATCTCGCCGAAATGCTCAGACGCAAAGCGCTTTGCCAGTGCGTCACCGGCGGGGTGCATCAGCCTGGTGTGGAAGGGGCCGCTGACCTTCAGCGGGATGCAGCGGCGTGCGCCTGCGGCTTTTGCCAGCTCAGCGGCCTTTTCCACGGCGGCTTTTTCGCCGCCGATGACCAGCTGGCCCGGGCAGTTGTAATTGCAGATCTGGACACAGCCCAGAGCGGACGCCTCTTCGCAGCACTTTGCCAGTGCGTCGCGGTCAAGGTTCATCACAGCGGTCATGCCGCACTCGATGCCCTTGGCGGCGTCGGCCATGGCCTTGCCGCGGAAGGCAGCCAGCTCCACAGCCTGCTTGGCCGTGAAGACACCGGCGGCTTCCAGCGCGGAGTATTCGCCCAGCGACAGACCGGCCAGATAGTCGGCCTTGACGCCGTTTTCCTTCAGGACAGCCGTGACACCGGCGGCGAAGGCCACCATGCAGGGCTGGGTGTACTGAGTCAGATTCAAAACGCCTTCCGGGTCGTCGAAGCAGACGCTCTCCAAATCAAAGTCAAGGTCTGCGGCGTTGAACGCCTCCCGGAACGCGGGGTATCTCTCGTAAAGGTCTTTGCCCATGCCGGGGTGCTGAGAGCCCTGACCGGCATACAGAATGGCAAGCTTCATTGGTGTTTCCTCCAATCATCCATCAGTTCATCCATCAGCTCCCGGACACTGCGCATCCGGTCGAGACGGCCCACGTTGGCCCCGCAGAAGAAGAGTCCCTCTTCCACATTGCCCTTCACGGCCTCGATGAGGGCGTGGGTGATGCAGTAAGGCACCTTGGCCGGCTCGCAGGCTTTGAGGCAGCGGGCGCAGTGCTTCGGCGGGAAGCGCAGGCCCTGTTCAAGCTTCTGCACCAGCGGAGTGGCCAGCGCACGGCCCGGCATTCCCACAGGGCTGTGGATGATGCGCACATCTTCGGGCCTGGCCGCCAGCAGGACATCTTTATAGGTCTGGCTGGCGTCGCACTCGTAGGTGGGGATGAAGCGGGTGGCGAGCTGTGCGCCCGCAGCACCCATCTTAGTATAGTGGGCGATGTCCTCGCCCGTGTAGACACCTCCGGCCACGAAGACCGGGATGTCGTGGCCGAACTGAGCCTCGAAAGGCTTCACCTCGGCCAGCACTTCGGGCAGGATCTCGTCGAGGGTCTGGCATTTTCCGGCCAGAAGCTCTTCTTCCGAAAAGCCCAGATGCCCACCAGCCTTGCAGCCCTCGATGACCACGAAGTCGGCGGTGCGGTTGAAGGCTTTTGCCCACCGGCGGAGGATGAGTTTTGCAGCACGTCCGCTGGACACGATGGGTGCCAGCGCAACATCCGCTTTTTCCACCAGGCCGGGCAGCTCCAGCGGGAGGCCCGCACCCGATACGATGGCATCCACACCTGCCTCCACAGCCGTGCGGACGGCGTCGGCGTAGTTCTGGGTGGCGACCATCGCGTTGATGGCCACCAGTCCCGCGCCGCCTGCGATCTCTTTCGCTTTGGCGATCTCTTTTTTCAGCGCACGGAGATTCGCTGCGTAAGGGTCACGGGCAAAATCGGGTTCGCGGTAGCCTGTGTCGGCGGTGGAGATGCACCCCATGCCGCCGCAGGCCGCGACCGCACCGGCCAGCCCGCCGAGGGAAACGCCCACGCCCATGCCGCCCTGTAAGACAGGCACGGCCAGCGGCTTGCCTGCGAGGGTCAGCATAACTCGCTCAGCGAATGCATCCGCTGCCTCCCGCTCTCCCACAGCTCGTCGAGGATCTCAGCCACAGGCCGCACCTCGTGGAGCATACCGGCCACCTGACCGGCCATCAGACTGCCTGTGGCGGTGTCGCCCTCAAAGACGGCGCGCCGCAGACTGCCCAGCGTGTATTTTTCCAGCTCCATCTTGTCGGCACCGGCCTTTTCCTGCCGGACATACTCGCGGCTCATCCGGTTTTTCAGCACACGGACGGGGGTGCCGCCGATGCGGCCGGTGACGATGGTGTCGCTGTCCTTGGCGCGCAGAAGCGCGGCCTTGTAGTTCTCGTGGACGGGGCATTCCTCACTGACCAGCAGGCAGGTACCCACCTGAACGCCGCAGGCTCCCAGTGCGAAGGCTGCTGCCAGCTGGCGGCCATCGGCGATGCCGCCCGCCGCGATGACAGGGACATCTACAGCATCCACCACCTGGGGGACAAGGGCCATGGTGGTCATCTCGCCCACATGGCCGCCGCTCTCGGTGCCTTCGGCGATGACGGCATCCACGCCCAGAGGGGCAAGGTGCTTAGCCAGAACGGCCGCCGCCACCACGGGGATGACCTTGATACCGGCTTCCTTCCACATGGGGACGTACTTGCCGGGGTTGCCTGCGCCGGTGGTGACGACCTTGACGCCCTCTTCCACGACGATCTTCGCAAACTCGTCGGCCTGAGGGTGCATCAGCATGATGTTGACGCCAAAGGGCTTGTCGGTGAGCGCCTTGCAGCGGCGGATGTTCTCCCGCAGCGTCTCAGCGTTCATGCCGCCTGCGCCGATAAGGCCCAGCGCACCGGCGTTGGAGCAGGCAGCGGCAAACTCGCCGGTGGCGATGTTGGCCATTCCGCCCTGAATGATGGGGTATTTCGTGCCTAATATCTCGTTGAGTAATTTCATGTAAATCGTCCTATTGATAGGTTTTACTTTAGAGCGCTCACCCGGGAAGAACCTCTCAGTCTGCTTCGCAGACAGCTCCCCTGATAGGGGAGCCACTGGCGTGCCGGTCAAGTCCACGCTGGACGAGCAAAGCTCAGTATTTCGGAAACGGTAGTGCCCTGTTGTCCAGGTCAGCACCGGCTTGACAAGGTGCGTTTGTCCAGAAGTTCCTGCCCTCGTAAGCAAGGCCCGCTCTTTTGCGCCATAAAAAGCTTTCGGCAATCAGTGCAAAGTGGCCCGGCCTGCCAAGGCCTCCCCTCGATAGGGGAGGTGTCAGCGCATCAGCGCTGACGGAGAGGTTCATACGTCACCAGCATCCCGCCCCAGGTCAATCCGCCGCCGAAGCCGATGCAGGATACCTTCTGCCCGGCTTTGAGCAGACCGGCTTCGGCCATCTCGTTGAGGGCCACCGGGATGCTGGCCGCGCTGGTGTTGCCGTGGCGGTCCATGTTCTTGTAGAACTTTGCGGCGTCGGCGTGGAGCGCTTTCACACAGTGGTCGATGATGCGGCTGTTGGCCTGATGGCAGACCACCCAGTCCACATCGTCCAGTGCCAGCTGCGTCTCGTCCAGTACCGCGTGCAGACAGCGGGGCAGCGCGTCCACCGCAAAGCGGAAGACGGCACGCCCGTCCATGCTGATGGGGGCCGAGCCGGTGCGGCAGGGGCCTCCTGCGTGGATAGCCTCGTCGCCCCGTGCGCCCAGCGTGATCGCAAACGGTGCGTCGCACAGTTCAAAGATCGCTGCGCCCGCACCGTCGCCGAAGAGCACACAGGTGGAGCGGTCGGTCTGGTCCATCAGGCGGGACAGCGCTTCGCAGCCCACCACGAGGGCGTACCGTCCGCCCAGCGTCGCCATCAGGCCGCGGGCCACGGCGGTGCCGTAGATGAAGCCCGAGCAGGCGGCGTTGACATCCAGCGCGGGGCGGTTTTCGGGCAGATTCAGCGCCCGCTGCACCTGACAGGCCACACTTGGGGTGGCGTCAGGGGCCGAAAGGGTCGCGCAGACACAGCAGGCAATATCCTGCGGCGAAAGACCACTGCGCTCCAGCGCCTGCTTTGCCGCCGCGATGGCCAGCGTGGCGGCGGATTCTTCCTCCGTACACCAGTGGCGGGCGCGGATGCCGGTGCGGGTGGTGATCCACTCGTCGCTGGTGTCCACGGTGCGGCTCAACTCTTCATTGGTGACCGTGCGGCCGGGCAGAGCTCCGCCGGTGGCGATCAACTGCAAACCGTTCATTCTCGTTTCGCTTCTCCGATCTGACGAAATTTTTTGTACCGCTGGTCGGCCAATGCCTTGCCGCTCATCTTGCAGAGGGCGGTGAGGTGGTTTTTCAGAGCCGTATCCATGGCAGCAAACAGGGCCGCGTGGCTGCGCTGTGCGCCGCCCACAGGCTCCGGGATGATCTCCTCGACGATGCCGTCCTTGTAGAGGTCCTGTGCGGTCAGCTTCATGATCTCGCAGGCTTCGCCGCTGCGGGAGGAATCCTTCCACAGGATGCTGGCGAAGCCCTCAGGGCTGAGCACCGAGTAGACGGCATTTTCCAGCATGAGGATGTGGTTTGCCACACCCAGCGCCAGTGCGCCGCCGGAAGAGCCCTCGCCGGTGACGACAGCGATGACGGGAACCGTCAGACCGCTCATCTCCATCAGGTTTCGGGCGATAGCCTCGCCCTGTCCCCGCTCTTCGGCCTCCTTGCCGGGGTATGCGCCCGGCGTGTCGATGAAGGTGATGATGGGGCGGCCAAACTTTTCGGCCTGCTTCATGAGACGGAGGGCCTTGCGGTAGCCCTCCGGTCCCGGCATACCGAAGTTGCAGGCCATGTTCTCTTCCAGTGTGGAACCTTTGCGGTGGCCGATGACGGTCACAGGCATCCCGTGGAAGCGGGCGATGCCGCCCAGGATGGCGCTGTCCTCCCGGCACTGACGGTCGCCGCACTGCTCAAAGAAATCGGTGAACAGAGCATTGATGGTCTCGTCGATGTGGGGGCGCTCGGGATGGCGGGCCAGAAAGACCCGGTCCTCGGCGGTCAGCGGGCCGCAGCAGCGGAGGATCTCATCCTCCTCCACGGCCAGCTCGGCCAGCTCAGAGGCGTGGGCCGTGATGGCGGCCATCTGGCTCTCCTCGTCCTGTGCGCCGCCCCGCAGGGCAGCGATCTGGGCGTCCAAAGGAGCAAGCTGCTCCAGAAGTTCTTTTATCATTCCGTTTTCCTCCCGCCTGCGTGGAGCTGCAGCAGCTGGATGAGGGTGGCGCGGAGCTCACTGCGGGGGACGACCTTGTCTACAAAGCCGTGTTCCAGCTGGAACTCGCTGCGCTGGAAGCCCTCGGGCAGGCGCTCGCCGATGGTCTGCTCGATGACGCGGGGGCCTGCAAAACCGATGAGTGCGCCCGGCTCGGCCAGCATGATGTCGCCAAGGCTGGCAAAGCTGGCGGTAACGCCGCCGGTAGTGGGGTGGGTCAACACACTGATGTACAGCCCGCCCTTAGCCGAAAAGCGCTCGATGGCGGCGCTGGTCTTGGCCATCTGCATCAGGCTGAAAATGCCCTCCTGCATCCGGGCGCCGCCGCTGGCCGAAAAGATGACCAGCGGCAGTTTTTTCGCCGCCGCGTACTCGATGGCGCGGGTGATCTTCTCGCCCACGGCCGTGCTCATGCTGCCCATAAAGAAGCGGCTGTCCAGCACGGCGGCCACCACCGACACGCCGCCGATGCGGCCCACTGCCGCGACAGCGGCCTCGCTGAGGCCCGTCTTCTGGGTCTGGGCGGCAAGCTTGTCGGTGTAGCCGGGAAAGCCCAGCACGTCCTGCGGGGCCAGCTCTGCGTCCAGCTCCCGGAAACTGCCGCTGTCCAGCACAAGGCTCAGGCGGTAGTACGCGCCGATGGGCTGGTGATTGCCGCAGTTGGGGCAGACGAAAAGGCTCTTGGCCCAGATCTGGCGGGTGGCACGGCGGCCGCACTGCTTGCATTCCACAAACTGCGGCTCATGCCACGCCACACCGGTGTCCCGCCGGGCTTTGAGCTGGAAGGTACGCTCCCGCATCCGGCCCGGGAGCAGGTCTCTGATGTCGTTCATCGTTATGCCTCAGCGTGTGCGGTCAGGTAGTTGAAGATGTCGCCGACGGTCTTCATGTTGGCCAGCTCCTCGTCGGGGATGGAGACACCGAAGGCATCCTCCAGAGCCATGTTCAGCTCCACAGCGTCCAGGCTGTCGGCCTCGAGGTCCTCGGTCAGGCTGGCCTCCATCGTGACCTTCTCCTCCTCGCAGTTCAGGGTGTCAACGACGATCTTCTTCATATCCTCAAAAGTCATGGTGATCTTCTCCTTTTATCTTGTATGTGTTGTGATATTGTGTCTGATACGGACGAATCATCTCAGGTTGTTTAGTTAAACGTTTTGAGTGATTCAACAAGGTCATTATACTCGGCCGTCCGGGATTGTCAATGGTTTTATCTAAAAAGTTTTAGTTTTCTCATTTCTTTCACAGGTCGTTGCGCAACCAATACAATATTTTCGTCGTGTATTTCGGGCTTTTTGTAGTTTTTCCCGGCCCCTGTGCTATATTCGGCCCAGAAAATATGTTCCTCATCATCTCGCTGGCCGTGGCGGGCATCGTGGTGCTTCTGGGCTGATATGCAAATAAAAAGAGCAGAGACCTGCGGGTTTTCACCGCAGGCTCTGCTCTTTTGTGTTACACCGTGATCTCGATCTGATTTCCTTCCACCGCAAGGACACAGCTTTCATAATAGCCGTCTCCGGTGGTGCGGGGGCCGCTGAGGACTTCGAGGCCGTCGGCCTTGAGGCGAGCCGTCAGCGCATCCACCTTCTCCCGACTGCCGACGCTGAACGCGATGTGCGCGTATCCGGTGCGGGCGGCAGGCTTCGGCTCGTCGGACATCCCGGGTTTGTTCATCAGCTCCAGGCGTGCGCCGTCCGCGAAAGTGAGAAAGTAGGAGCGGAAGTCCGTCCTCGGGTTGTGGTAGCCCGCATTCGGCACGGCGTCAAAATAGCGCACAAAGAAGTCCTTTGCGGCTTCGAGGTCGTTGACGTACAGGGCGATGTGCTCGATCTTCATAGTGTCTCCTTTCTATGTTTCACCAGATAGTAACCAATGCCGAAGCTGTTCACGAGGCCCTGCACCATCAGGATGCAGAGGCCCAGCAGGATGCTGCCGGTGATGGGGCCGGATGTCAATGTACTCTGCACGGGGTAGATTTCTCCTTTTTTCACATCTCAACAAAATTTCATACGGTATTCTTTGGGAGTGCAGTGTTTTATCTCCCGGAAGATCTTGATAAAGTAGCTGCCATCGGTGAAGCCGCACTCCGCGCCGATCTCGCCGGTCTTGAGCCGGGTGGAGCGAAGCAGCTCAGCGGCCTTTTCCACCCGGTACTGCTTGACGTACTGGATGGGCGTGATGCCCAGCATCTGCCTGAAACTGCGCAGACAGGCGCTCTCGCTGAGGGCCACGCTGCCCGCGATGAGCTGGACTGTCAGCTCTTCCGCGTAGTGTTCCTCCACGAAGCGGAGCATCTGCTTCATCCGCTCGGAGGCGATCTGCTCCTGCTGGGAGACTTTCGTCCGCCCGCCCACGCACTGGGTGCTCAGCAGCCGCAGGGCCAGCGAGAGGTAGTAGCGCACCCGGTTCTCGTAGTCGAATGGCTCATCCGACACGGCTTTCCAGCTCTCGTGCAGACAGTCCAGCACCTGTTTCTGCCACGGCACCAACCCATCCAGAAGGAAAAATGGCGGGGCGTCGGGCTGGGTCATGGGGCGGATGAGCTTCTGCCAGAAGATGGTATCCATGCCGCCCACAAGGCGCGGATGGAACACGCCCGAGTGGAGCAGGGCTGTGCCTTCCGGTGCCTGCTCCACCGCGTGGAGGACGCCCGAGTTGATGAACACTCCCTGCCCGGTCTGCAAGGTGAGGCGGGTCTTGTTGACGTCCACATGGAGCGGTCCCTTCGTGCAGAGCACATATTCAAACTCTTCGTGCCAGTGCCACGCCACCGAATAGCTGGACAGATCCTCGGCATAGCAGGCGATGGGAAACAGCGCGCTGCCGTGCTGCACAAGTTCCCTGCCCTTTTCGCTGGCGACGATGTTGGAGCTGATATTTAGTGCCATATTCGCCAATTCCTTTCCCCAATACATTGAAGATTTTTTATCAAAGCCGATTTTGTTGTACAAAGTATGTGTTTTTGTTCTATCATTTGTGCCGGTTTCGTGGTATTATTTCATCGGAGCTGATAAGCTCAGTATAGCACTGAAACGGGGCAGATACAACCCACTTCCAAGGGTCTTGCGCACTGTCCCACAGCTCCAAGGCCGCGATGCCGCCCGCACCCCGACCCACAAGGCTTTTACAGAAGTCTTACACACTTTACCGAACACGGAGGTATTTATTATGCTTCGCATCGAATATTTTGATAAAAACCGCTTCATGAAACAGGTCGCCGCAAGCCGCGGCAGCGTCATCCTGCACCTGGACAATGGCTCCACCTGCGACCTCAAGAAGGACAACGAGGCTTCCGCCATCTTCCAGACCCTGGACGCTCCCAAGAAGGGCTTCAGCATCAGCGTGAGCGACCCCGCTGATGTCACCGGCTTCCTGCGCTATATGCTCGAGGCTGGCCGCGCCTGCTGAAAACGCCATCATCTATTCTTCATTATTCATCATCACAGCAAAACGGGACAGCCCTGCTCTGGCACATCTCAGAGCAGGGCTGTCCCGTTTTGTTGCATTTTTATTTTACAGGATGCACCGGCTGATGGCCTGCGCCACAGCCAGCAGCTCTTCCTGCCCGATGAAGCCGAACTTCATCTCGTGCTCGTCGGCGTAGCAAACCGTCAGTTCCGAAGTCTGCAATGGGTCGCCGAAGCCTGCCGTCTGGATGCCGAAGTGGACGATCTTCCGGTAGGGCAGGACGAAGATCTCCTGCCGGGTGCCGGTAACGCCCTGCATATCCACCATGAAAATGCGGTGGCTCGTAAAAACGGCTTGATCGCGCACCGTCTTGTATGCGCCCACGATGCTTTCGCCGTCCAGCAAAAGCGCCTGCACATTCTTGCAGATCTCCTTCTCCTTGATGCGGATGAGGTTCTGCATCGGCTTTTCCCGAAATTCCATACCGGAAGTCTCCCTTCTTTTGCCCTATATAATAGGTGTTTCTGGGCCAAGTATAACATTTCTGCCACAGAGCTTCAAGTCATTCTCGCCTTTTGGGCCGGGTTGTGTTATACTGACAGGTGATTTGAGATTTCTTGTATACAAAAAAGAGGTTCACCTATGGAGATCATCGTACATCAGGCCATTCTCCACGTTCTGGATACCACGCTGGATGCCCCCGTGCTCAGCGGCAGCTGCATGGAGATGACAGCCGAAAAGACGGCCTATCTGCAATACCACATCGAAAAGCTGCTTGCCAGCGACGACATCCGCCAGTGCCGCCCCCTGCCGGACTCGGCATTTCGGTACGAGCTGGAACAGAACAAGGACTTTATCGACCTGTCCTGCCGCATTGCGGGCGTCCTGTTCGACTATATGCACGCTCATACCACCATTCCGGGGGCCGACCTCGCCGTGGTGGACTTCACCCGAGACGGCCAGCCGTGGCTGGGCATCCTCAAGCTCAACTATAAAAACGGCTACACCCACTACACCGAGAGCGTAGACGGTGCGCCGGTCAACTCCATCATCCAGCAGCGGGCCTGCCTGCCCACCCAGAGCGGCAAGGTGGAGGAAGGCGCACTGGTGGACCTGACCGACTACTCCATGAAGCTGCTGGAGAAAAAGTTCGACATCGACGGCCACAAGGAGTTTTACCTCTCCACCGTCGTTTTCCAGTACACCACCGCCGAGCCGGAAAAGAAAAAGCTGCAGGCCATTCAGGACGCCGCCGTCCAGGCCGTGCAGGAGAACTATCAGGATGAGCCCCATGTGGAGGCACAGGTGGCCATGCTCATTGCCAATCAGGCCGCTGACAACGACAACAAGGTGACGGTCGAGCAGGTGCGCCGGCAGCTTGCTGAGGAATACCCGCTGGCGGCTGTCCCCTTCGACGACTATGTGGAGAAAAGCGACGTCCTCGAGCCGGCGCAGGCCCAGCAGCCCGTCACTGTCTCCCCCGCCCGCATCCGCCGGATGGAGAGCCGCAGCATCCACACCGCCAGCGGCATCGAGGTAAAGATCCCTACCGAGATCCTCTCTGAGGATTCTGCGGTGGAATTTCTCCACGCCGAGGACGGCAGTGTTTCGCTGCTCATCAAGAACGTCATCCTGTAAGGAAAGGATCTTATTATGGACCTCGCTGTCATCACCGCCCAGCAGGTGGCGGAACTGTTCATCCTCATCGGGCTGGGGGCTCTTGGTGCCAAGACCGGCCTGCTCCGCCCCGAGGGCAAGCAGACCCTCTCGAACCTGCTGGTCAACCTCGTCGTCCCGGCCATGATCATCAACTCCTACCGCATGGAGTTCAGCGCTGAAATTCTGCACAACCTCATGGCCGCGTTCGCCCTGAGCACCCTGTCCATCCTGCTGGGACTCATCATCACCCTGCTGTTCACGGCCCGCAGCAGGGACAGCCGGACGCCCATCTTCCGGTTCGCCTGTGTTTTCTCCAATGCGGGCTACATGGGCCTGCCCCTCATTTCGGCACTCTTCGGCTCCGAGGGCCTGCTTTATGCCAGCGCCTTCTTCACCATGTTCAATCTCCTGCTCTGGACGGTGGGCTACAGCATGGTCAGCGGCAGCTCCGACCCCAAAAAGGTCGCCCAGAGCCTGCTGCACTGCCCGGCCATCTACGCCATCGTCGTGGGTCTCGTCCTCTACCTGCTCCAGATCCCGCTGCCCGACCTCATCGTCCAGCCCATGGAGCTTCTGGGCGACATGAACACTCCCCTCTCCATGCTCATCACCGGTATGCTCATCGCCTCGGGCGACCTGCACCGCACCCTCACCGATCAGCACATCTGGAAGCTTACCGTGGTCCGGATGCTTTTCATTCCGGTGCTGACCATCGCAGCTTTCGCCGCGCTGGGGCTCTTCCGCTACGGCATGGTCACGCAGGTCATCCTGCTGCTGGAATGCTGCCCGGCTGCATCCATCACCTCGGTGTTCGCCGTCCAGTTCCACCACGATGAGCAGTTTGCCGCCGGCAGCGTCGTGCTGACCACCCTGCTCAGCATCGTGTTCCTGCCGCTGTGTGCGCTTATCATTACGATGTTCTAACCTCTCAGTCTGCTTCGCAGACAGCTCCCCTATCAGGGGAGCCCTTGGCAAGTCGGGTCACTTTGTACTGCCTGCCAAAAGCACACACTACCATAAAAGGCCGGGCCTCGCTTACGAGGGCAGGTGCCAGCCATTCTTTACAGAGGTAAAAGACAATGCAGAATATTACCATCCGCAACGCCACATTGGCCGACGCACCCCGCATTCTGGAAATCTACGCCTACTACGTCGAACACACGGTCATCACTTTCGAGTACGATGTGCCGTCGCTTGCCGAGTTCGAGGGCCGGATGCGGGACATCATGAAAAAATACCCCTACCTCGTCATCGAGCGGGATGGCCGCATCGAGGGCTACGCCTATGCCCACGCTTTTGTGGGACGTGCCGCCTACGACTGGGCCGCAGAGCTGACCATCTACCTCGACCACGACGCCAGGCGCGGCGGACTGGGCCGCGCCCTCTATGAGGCGCTGGCCGACCGGCTCAAGGCCATGGGTGCCCTCAACCTCTACGCCTGCATCGGCTACCCGCAGGTGGAGGACGAATACCTCACCAAAAACAGCGCCCAGTTCCACGAACATCTGGGCTTCACACTGGCCGGTACCTTCCACAACTGCGGCTATAAGTTCGGGCGCTGGTACGACATGATCTGGATGGAAAAAGTCATCGGCGAGCACCGCCCCGACCAGCCGGACATCGTGCCGTATCAATATTGAGCCTATGCAAAAAAGCAGGCGCATCCGCTGGATGCACCTGCTTTTGCTTTACTGTTTATCCATTTGTTCTTTGTGGTATTGCAGCGTGTACAGCTGATAATATCGGCCATGTGCGGCGAGAAGCTGCTGGTGAGTTCCCTGCTCCAAGATCTTGCCGCGCGACAGCACGATGATGTTATCTGCGTGCTGGATGGTGGAGAGGCGGTGTGCCACGATGAGCATCGTGCCGACGCTGCGCATCTTTTCCAGCGAATCCTGAATCAGAAGCTCCGTCTCGGTGTCGATGTTGGCGGTGGCCTCGTCCAGAATCATGACGCTGGGCTTATGCAGGATGGTGCGGGCAAAGCTGAGCAGCTGGCGCTGGCCCGCCGAGAAGTTATTGCCGCGCTCCCGGACTTCTTCGTTGAGACCGTGCTCGAGCTTGTTGATGAAGTGGTCGGCATTGACATACCGGCAGACCTTCATGATTTCTTCGTCCGGAATGTTCTCCTCCCGCAGGACGATGTTGCTGCGGATAGTACCCGAGAAGAGGAAGACGTCCTGCAGCATCTGGCCGAAGTGACGGCGGAGGGAGGAGATCTTGATTTTGCGGATGTCGATGCCGTCGATCAAAATCTCGCCCTTCTGGAACTCGTAGTTGCGGCAGATGAGGGAGAGGATGGTGCTCTTGCCCGAGCCGGTGGAGCCGACGAAGGCCACGGTCTGGCGGGGCTCCACATGGAAGGAAACGCCCTGCAGCACCCACTCGCCGGGGATGTAGCTGAACCAGACGTCCCGGAACTCGATGTCGCCCTTCACCTCGTCCAGCTCAACGGCATCGGGGGCGTCCACCATCTGGGGCTGGATGTCCATGATGGAGAAGACCTTCTCCGACGACGCCAGCGCCGACTGCAGCCAGTTGAACTGCTCGGCGAGGTTCTGGATGGGGGTGAAGAACTTGGAGATATACATATAAAAGGTGACGATGGTGCCGCTGGAAATGGTCTGCCCGAGGAAGGTGACATGGTTCAGATGGCCCATGCCGCCGAGATAGAACAGGCAGAGGATCGAGCTGATATACAGCATATACACCAGCGGACGGAAGACGCCGAAGACGAAGATCTGCTCCTGCGTGGCCTTGGCGAGGGTCTGGCTCTTCTGGCGGAACTCCTCCATCTTCTCGTCCTCGCGGCCAAAGATCTGGGTGACCTTGATGCCGGAGAGATTCTCGGAGAGGTAGGTGTTGATGTCGGTGGTCGCGTCCTTGACCTTGCGGTAGGCGCGGCGGGAGAACTTGCGGAAGATGACCGTGAACAGGAGGATGAAGGGTACGAAGCAAAGCACCATCAGGGTCAGCTCGTAGTTCAGGCAGAGCATCGCCACCAGAATGCCCAAAATGACGAAGGCGTTCTTGGTGAGGTTGACGAAGAGGTTTGTGAACATCATCGAGATGGCGTTGGTGTCGTTGGTCACGCGGGTGACGAGCTTGCCCACCGGGATGTCGTTCAGCTGGCCGTGGGAGAGGCTTTCAATGTGGTTGAAAAGGTCTTCACGCAAATCGGAGATGATGCGCTGGCCCACACGCTGCAGAATGACGGCCTGCAAATAGGTGCTGGCCATCGAGAAGACCAGCACACCCGCGTACACGGCCACACTGACATAGAGGCTTTTCAGTTCGAAATCGCCCACCACAAGCTCTTCGATGTAGCCCACGATGAGGGGCGACGCGATGTCGTAGGAGATGGAGAAGAGGACGAGAAAGCCCACGACGACGAACTGCCTGAGGTAGGGCTTGGCGTAGCCGAAGAGGCGGCGCAGGATCTCGCCGTCGGCCATGCTGCGCTCGAAGCCCATAGCCGTTTTCTTGTCTTTGACGCAGGCGTAGGCGATGAGCAGCAGCACCGACACGGTGCCGATGACGCCGCCCACGAGAAGAAGCGGATTCAGACTCATCATGCGTTGCCACCTCCCACTTCGTCTTCAAGCTTCTGCAGATCGACCATCTTGCGGTACTCCGGGCAGGATGCATAGAGCTGGTCGTGGGGGCCGACGGCCTCCACTCTGCCATCCTCGAGGAAGATGATCTTGTCCAGTCCCTCCACCGTCGAGATGCGGTGCGCGATGAGCAGAGTGGTCTTGCCTGCACGGCTCTGCTTGAGGTTATCGAGGATGATTTTTTCCGTCTTGGTATCCACCGCCGAAACCGAGTCGTCGAGGATCAGGATGGGCGCATCTTTCAGCAGGGCGCGGGCGATGGAGATGCGCTGCTTCTGACCGCCCGAAACGGTGACGCCGCGCTCGCCCAGGACAGTCTCGTAGCCATCCTTGAAGTCCACAATGTTATCCCGGACGTCAGCAAGGCTGGCTGCCCGTTCAATGTCCTCGGGGGTAGCATCGTCCACGCCAAAGGCGATGTTGTGGGCGATGGTATCCGAGAAGAGGAAGTTCTCCTGCGGGACATAGGCACATGCCTGTCGCACCGAGTGGATGGAGACGCCGTTGACGTCCTTCCCGTCCACGAAAAGGGTGCCGTCGGGGACGTTATAAGTGCGCAGGAGCAAATCGACCAGCGCCGTCTTGCCTGCGCCGGTCTTGCCCACGATGCCCACGCTCTCGCCGGGCTGGATCGTGAAGGAGATGTTTTTCAGCACATCGAACTCGCCGTCCGGGTAGCGGAAGGTCAGATTGCGGAACTCAATGCCGCCCTTGGGGTTTTCGAGGTCCGGCACACCGGCGCGGTCGGCCACATCAATGGGTGCATCCAGCAGCTCGGTGATGCGGTTGAGGGAGGCTTTGCCGCGGGAGGTCTTTTCGATGAGCATTGAGATCGCCATGATGGGCCAGACGATCGCCTCGAAATAGCCGATGTACTCCACCAGCTGGCCCGCATTGAAATTTCCCTTGTAGACGAGATAGCCGCCGTAGCCGAGGATGACGCAGATGACCGACTCCACGAAGAAGGTCACCATTACTTCGAGCAATACCGAGATGCGGGTATACTTTACGTTGACCTCTTCGTTGTCTTTGTTGAGTTTGCGGAAAGCGATGAGCTCTTTGAGCTCCTTGACAAACGCCTTGATGACCGCGATTCCGGAGAAGTTCTCCTGCGCAAAGTCGGACAGGTCAGAGAACGCCTGCTGGCGCTTCTCCCACGTTTTGGTCATGGTCTTGCCCATCACGGTGCCGATGGCAAACATGAACGCTGCCGGGATGAGGGCCAGCATGGTCATGCGTCTGTCCATGCACCACATCCGGTAGAGGGCCAGCAGACCCAGCACCAATGCGTCAAAGAACATCAGGATGCCGTCGCCGAAGCACTCCTGGATGGTGTCGAGGTCGTTGGTGTAGAGGCTCATGAGGTTGCCGACCTTGTTCACCTGATAGTACTGCTGGGACAGACGGCGGCTGTGGTCGAACATCTTCTCCCGCAGATCCGCCTGCACCCGGATGCTGGTGCCGAAGAAGCAGATGCGCCACAAAAAGCGCCCCACCACCATGAACAGCACGATCCATATCATGGGCAGGCAGATGTGCTGGAACAGCACCTCTTTCGTGAAAGGCATCGTCTCGCCCCTCACCACCACCTGTCCAAGGTTGACGCCGTTGATGACCAGACGATAGAGCTGCGGCACAAGCAGCTGGATATAGTCCACCATCAGCAGCGCAAGGATGCCCAGTAGCAGCGCGGGCGCGTGGCGCAGATAATAGCGGTTGATGTACTTGCCGAATATCACTGGTTTTCCCTCCCTTTCCCATAGCACAGAGGCGAGCCAACGCCCGCGGGCCGAACTCCCGCAGGCGGTCAGCCCGCCTCTGTTTGTTGCACGATAGTCTCAGTATACGGCTCAGCACACTGCATTGTCAACATTTGATGCAGTTTCTGTTGAAAAAAGCCATCGTCGTGCATCTCTGCACAAACGATGGCTTCATGTTGGAGCGGCCGACGAGGCTCGAACTCGCTACCTCCACCTTGGCAAGGTGGCGCTCTACCAGATGAGCTACGGCCGCAGATACGGCACATCACTGCACCGTTTAGGGATGCCTCCGATCGGAATCGAACCAATGACACGGGGATTTTCAGTCCCCTGCTCTACCGACTGAGCTACAGAGGCATAGAAAGTGCATTTATCCCTGCACTTCCCCGAATCCATCTCCTGAATCGGGGTCCCCGCAAAAGCTTGCGAATGCAAGGTTTTGTGGGGAAGAGGAGGAATTTCAGCGCTTGTCACTGCAATCTTGCTTGCAAGATTGCCCGACAAGCCGCTGACATTCCGACGAAGCGACCCGGATCGGGCTCGAACCGACGACCCCCAGCGTGACAGGCTGGTGCTCTAACCAACTGAGCTACCGGGCCACATGGTGGAAGTTAACGGGCTCGAACCGCTGACCCTCTGCTTGTAAGGCAGATGCTCTCCCAGCTGAGCTAAACTTCCACAAAAATGGAGCGGCCGACGAGGCTCGAACTCGCTACCTCCACCTTGGCAAGGTGGCGCTCTACCAGATGAGCTACGGCCGCATATCCATTGTGGCGCGCCGGGCGTTCCCGGCGACGTCGATTATTATACCGCAGCTTTCGCCTCTTGTCAACTACAAATTTGCATTTTTTGAAAAAAGGGACATTTCCGTCTCCCCACTGCGTACAAAGCTGCGCCGCCGTTCAAGTTTGCCGCAGCTGACGCGAAGAAAATTTAATTGCTTTCCTTTCTTAATGTCGTTATAATTAAGATTGTCAAATCGTTGCTGAACTTTCGCGCCTGCCGCTTCGGGCTGCTGCACCGAGGAACAGGCGTGTTTTCATGCAGGGGAGAATATAGGAATAAGGAGCAAACGCAATGTACAAGATCACGGAAAAGGTGGCGCTGAACCCCACCGTTACAAAGATGGTCATTGAAGCCCCGCTCATTGCCAAAAAGGCAAAGCCCGGCCAGTTTATCATTGTGCGCCCGTTTGAAGACAGCGAGCGCATCCCCCTCACCGTCGCAGGCTATGACCGCGAGAAGGGTACTGTGGACATCATCTTCCAGATCGTCGGCGGCACCACCATGGAGCTGAACAGCCTCGAAGTGGGGCAGAGCGTCCACGACTTCGTCGGCCCGCTGGGCCGCGCTACCGAGGTGGAAGGCCTGAAGAAGGTCTGCGTCGTCGGCGGCGGCGTGGGCTGCGCCATTGCGCTGCCCATCGCCCGTGAACTCCACGAGCAGGGCTGCGTTGTCCACAGCGTGGTCGGCTTCCGCAGCAAGGACCTGCTCATCCTCGAGGATGAGTTCAAGGCCTGCAGCGACGAGCTGCGGATCATGACCGACGATGGCAGCTACGGCACCAAGGGCGTCGTCACCGCTGCCCTCGACGAGCTGGTGGCTGCCGGCAACCAGTACGACCTGGTCATCACCATCGGTCCGCTCATCATGATGAAGTTTGTGGTCAAGACCTGCCAGAAGCACGGCCTCAAGAGCATCGTCTCCATGAACCCCATCATGATCGACGGCACCGGCATGTGCGGCGGCTGCCGCCTGACCGTGGGCGGCGAGACCAAGTTCGCCTGCGTGGATGGCCCCGACTTTGACGGCGACCTCGTGGATTTCGACGAGGCAATGGCCCGCGGCACCATGTACCGCCCCTTTGAGGCCAAGGCCCGGGAAAAGGCCTGCAATCTGTTCAAGACTCAGGAGGGAATGTAAAATGGCTTTCAATATGGACCCCAAAAAGTGTCCCATGCCCACCCAGGACCCCAACGTCCGCAACAAGAATTTTGAGGAAGTGGCTCTGGGCTACACCGCCGAGATGGCCGTGAACGAGGCCAAGCGCTGCGTCCACTGCAAGAACAAACCCTGCCAGACCGGCTGCCCCGTCGGCATCGACATCCCCGAGTTCATCGGCCATGTGGCCGAGGGCGACTTCGAAGCCGCCTATCAGGTCATCAATCGTTCCTCTTCCCTGCCCGCCGTCTGCGGCCGCGTCTGCCCGCAGGAGAGCCAGTGCGAGGGCAAGTGTACCCGCGGCATCAAGAACGAGCCCGTCGGCATTGGCCGTCTGGAGCGCTTCGTGGCCGACTGGCACCGTGAGAATGTCCACACTGCCCCTGTCGTGCCTGCGTCCAACGGCCACAAGGTCGCCATCATCGGCGCGGGCCCTGCCGGCCTGACCGCCGCAGGCGACCTCGCCAAGCTGGGCTATAAGGTCACAGTCTATGAGGCCCTCCACGTGGCCGGCGGCGTGCTGATGTACGGCATCCCCGAGTTCCGTCTGCCCAAGGCCATCGTCCAGCAGGAGATCGACGGCCTCAAGAAGATGGGCGTCGATTTCGAGTGCAACATGGTCATCGGCAAGGTGCTCACCATCGACGAGCTGATGGGTGAGTACGGTTATGAGGCCGTCTTCGTGGGTTCCGGTGCCGGCCTGCCCCGCTTCATGGGCATCCCGGGCGAGAGCCTGAAGGGCGTCTACTCCGCCAACGAGTTCCTCACCCGCTCCAACCTGATGAAGGCTTATCTGCCCACCAGCAAGACCCCCATCCGCACCGGCAGGAAGGTCGCCGTCGTCGGCGGCGGCAACGTGGCAATGGACGCTGCCCGCAGCGCCCTGCGTCTGGGCGCTGAGACGGTCTACATCGTCTACCGCCGCGGCATGGCTGAGCTGCCTGCCCGTAAGGAAGAGGTCGAGCACGCCGAGGAAGAGGGCATTATCTTCAAGACCCTCTGCAACCCCGTGGAGATCCTGCCCGATGAGGACGGCTTCGTCAAGGCCATCACCTGCATCGAGATGGAGCTGGGTGAGCCGGATGCTTCCGGCCGCCGCCGCCCCATCGAGAAGAAGGGCAGCGAGTTCACGATGGACGTGGACACCGTCATCATGAGCCTGGGTACCAGCCCCAACCCCCTCATCCGCTCCACCACGCCGGGCCTCGAGACCAACAAGCACGGCTGCATCGTCACCGAGGGCGATGAGGGCAAGACCAGCCGCGAGGGCGTGTACGCCGGCGGTGACGCCGTCACCGGTGCCGCCACCGTCATCAAGGCCATGGGCGCAGGCAAGGCTGCCGCCAAGGCCATCGACGAGTACATCCAGAACAAGTAAACGATACATATAGCAAAAGCAGGTCATCCCGCCGGGATGGCCTGCTTTTTGTTATCGGTAAAGATTTGCCGTCTCTGCGTTTTCCAGCGTCAGCAAGCGTATCTTCTTGTCGATGCCGCCCGCGTAGCCGGTCAGGCTGCCGTCGCTGCCCACCACCCGATGGCAGGGAACAATGATGGAAACAGGGTTATGCCCCACCGCGCCGCCCACGGCCTGCGCGGAGACGCGCTTTCCGCCGTTTATCTCCGCCAGCCGTTTTGCCAGTGCGCCGTAGGTCGTGGTCTGTCCGTAGGGGATCTGCAGTAGCAGCGCCCACACCGCCTGTCGGAAATCGGAGCCGATAAGATGGAGTTTCGGAGTAAAGTCCGGCTCCCGGCCTGAAAAATAGACGTCCAGCCAGCGGCAGGTGTCTCCCAGCACCGGCATTGTCCCCTCTTCATGCTCTGGAGGAAGCTTCGCCGCAAAATACTTCTGTGCCTCGAACCATACTCCGTTCATCCCTTCTTCGTCTGCTGCCAGCAGTATCTTTCCCAGCGGCGAATCGTAATGCATCGTATAGGTCATGACGGTTCACCCCTTCCTTTTCGGCTTTTGGGCCGTTGCGTAGTCCTTGAGACCCGGCACCGCGCCGCCTGCTGCCGCCCAGAGATAGAGGCTGGCCACGCTGCAATAGGGACTGAACCGGCGGCGGTACTTTTCGAACAGTTTCCGGTCGATTTTTCGGTGGTGGTACACCATCCGCAGCCCACGCTGGATGGCAAGGTCGTCGTAGCTGAACACGTCGGGCCGCTGCATACAGAAGAGCAATATCATCTCTGCCGTCCAGGCACCGACGCCTTTCAGGCCGCTCAGCTCCCGGATGGCCTCATCGTCCGGCCTCTGCCGGATACCCTCGAGGTCAAATTCTCCGCTCTCGATTTTCCGGGCAAAGTCCGTAATGTATTCAGCCTTTCGGAAGGTCATACCGAAGCTCTGCAGCTTCTCAACCCCGGCTCCGAGGACGGCAGCTGCATCCACCACGCCGAACTCGTCCCGCATCCGCTTCCAGATGGTCGCCTGCGCTTTCGTGGAGATCTGCTGGCCGACGATGTGGTGTACCACCGCCGAAAAGAGGTCGGTATCCACTTCCCTCTCGATGTGTCCCGCCTGTGCGATGACCGCCGCCATCCGCTCGTCTTTTGCGCTCAGATACGCCGTTTCCGCTTCGCCGTATTGGAAATACATCTGTCCCGCCTTCTTTCGTTACAACCTTTCGTTTGCTCATCAGTTGTCGATTTGATTATAACAGAACGTACGAAGTTTTGCAATATAAAAGCGCCCTGCCAAAAAGCAGGGCGCTGAAGGTTTGTTGACAAGCCTATTCTTGGACGTTCAGGATGCGGCTCTCTTTTATCGCAAGTCAAGAAATTAGCGCAACATTCAAACAGCATATTTGCGATATGCAATTCAAGGTTGTTGCTGTTGCATTAAAAAATTGAATTGCTATAAGTGACAGCCCTGCTTTTTATCGGTACGGTGTACAAATCACTTACATTCCTTCTTCATAGCAGAATAGCCGATGAGAACGGTCCACACATAGGCGCAGGTCTTGGGGATCATCAGCATCCCGATCATGGGGATGGCATTGGCCCAAAGAACAACGGGAATGTAGAAACCGAAGCTCAGCACGATGGTCAGCCACATCCAGCGGAAAGCCGAGTCGTTATGCTCCTTGGCGCTGCGGTAGAACAGCACGATGATCAGCAGGCCCATCAGTGCAAAAGGAATATTACGGTAAATACCCCAGGACAGCGGGGATCCGTCGCTCAGCCACTGGTTCTGCGGCATCATGCACAGGATAACACGCACAGCAGCCAGACCGTAGACGGCGGCAGTCAGGCCATTGCTGCCCTTGACCCGGTAGCGCTCACGCCAGACATAGTACAGCAGCACATAAAAGACAGTCATTGTCACAGCGGTGATCCACTTACCCAGACCCAGGGGAACGGTAAAGTTTTCAAGACCCGTGGTGCATAGAGCCAGAGCACGGGGAATCAGATGGAACGAGTCGCCGGCACCCAGAACGACAGCCATCAGACCGAACAGCTTGAACTGGTGGCTGCCCTTGCAGCCGCGGATCATCAGGATACCGATGGTGATGACGGATACCAGATACACCGCATCAAAAACAGTTTCTACGATTGCTTGCATAGTTGATCGCTCCTTGTCGATAGATCAAATTGATTGTAACACTGCATTTTTTTTTTTGCAGGGTCGTCTTAGTTTTTACGGTCATCCGGGGCTTGCCTGGCATAGTTGCATCCAAAGCGCAGGATGTTGAAGCTGGCAGTGCTCCACACAAGGCAGGCAAGCCGCAGCAGGATCCTGCGATGAACGTTCCTATGAGGGTCCCCTTTGAGTGAACAGTGTTCAATTTGGACGTTATAAAATTCCCACAGCAGTGTGGGAAGAAAATGCGGTCAATATAAGGTTCTGCGCACGATCTCCAGCACAGCGGCGGGGTCGTAGTCCTGCCGCAGCAAAGCAGACAGCATAAGCGAAAACAGAACATCGGCAAATTTTTCAACGGTGAATTGCTCATTAAAAGCGCCCGGACGGATCTTAGCATCCTGTTGCAGCACCGTACACAGACCGTTTAAGATATGGTGCCAGACTTGCTGCATCTGCCGTTTGCCATCGGCCTTGTCCTCCTGCATAAAGCCGAGAGAGTGCAGTGTGAAGAATCCGGGATACTGCTCACAGCCGTAGGCCATGCGCTCGTACATCCATTTGACACAGGTCTGCACGTCCTGAAATACGGCCTCGTCCTGCGGGCGGTGGAAAATTTCGCACCAGACGCTCTCGACCGTGGCGCTGATAAGCTCAGCCTTGGAGTCATAATAGTTGTAGATCGAGCCGACCGAGACCCCGCATACCGAGGCGACAGAACGGATGCTGACTGCCGTCCAGCCCTTTTCCCGGATAAGCTCACGGCTGTTTTTTAAGATCTCTTCCTTGGATGTCACGATCGTATTCATGTAGTCACCCTCAATATGAACAATGTTCATTTTTATTATACTGCCCATTCCCACTTTGTCAAGAGGATTTCATAAGTCGCGGGCCGGCTGGAAGCTCTGGCTTTCCCAGGGAAGAAGAAACCGTGATACTGGTTTGATTCTTCCTCGGGTGTTATTTTTTCTGTTGCTTTGGACGCGAAAACAGCCCCGCCTTCAAGCGAAAAATCTTGAAAGCAGGGCTGTTTTTATACGTTGTTCTGTTCTATTTTCGAGAGGTTCAAAAAGCCGGAAGGCAAATTTTTATTACTCGAGCTCAATCGTGGCCGGCGGCTTACCGGTGCAGTCGTAGAACACGCGGTTGACGTGCTTGACCTCATTGACGATGCGGCTGGTGACAGTACCCAGCACGTCCCAGGGCATATTGTAGCTCTCGGCGGTCATGAAGTCAGTGGTGGTGACGGCGCGCAGGGCCACGGCGTAGTCGTAGGTGCGCTCGTCGCCCATAACGCCGACGCTGTGCATATTGGTCAGAGCCGCATAATACTGGCTGATCTCCTTATCGAGGCCGGCCTTGGCGATCTCCTCACGCCAGATGGCGTCGGCGTCCTGCACGATCGCGACCTTCTCGGGGGTCACTTCGCCGATGATGCGGATGCCTAGACCGGGGCCGGGGAAGGGCTGGCGGCTGACCAGATACTCGGGCAGACCCAGCTCACGGCCAGCCTGACGGACTTCGTCCTTGAACAGGTTGCGCAGAGGCTCGACCAGCTCCTTGAAGTCCACGGTGTCGGGCAGGCCGCCGACGTTGTGGTGGCTCTTGATGACGGTGGACTCACCGCCCAGACCGCTCTCGACGACATCGGGGTAAATGGTACCCTGTGCGAGGAAATCGACCTTGCCGATCTGCTTCGCCTGTTCCTCAAAGACGCGGATGAACTCCTCGCCGATGATCTTGCGCTTGCGCTCCGGCTCAGTGACACCGGCCAGCTTTGCAAAGTAGCGGTCACGGGCGTCCACGCAGATGAAGTTGATGTCAAAGCCGTTGGCGTTGCCGGGGCCGAAGACAGAGCAGACCTCTTCCTTCTCGTTCTTGCGCAGCAGGCCGTGGTCAACAAAGACGCAGGTCAGCTGCTTGCCGATGGCCTTGGCCAGCATGGCAGCCAGCACGGAGGAATCGACGCCGCCGGACAGGGCACAGAGCACCTTGCCGCTGCCGATGCGCTTCCGCAGGGCCTCGACGTTGTTTTCCACGAAGGAGTCCATCTTCCAATCGCCGGTGCAGCCGCAGACGTTGTACACGAAGTTGTGCAGCATCTTCTTGCCCTCAGCGGTGTGGAGCACCTCGGGGTGGAACTGAACGGCATACAGCCCCTTTTCCTCGTTCTCAGCTGCGGCCACCGGGCAGTTGACGGTGTGGGCAGTGATTTTGAAGCCGGGCGCAGCCTGCTCGATATAGTCGTTGTGGCTCATCCAGCAGACGGTGGAGGGCTGCACATCGGTGAACATCTTGCTACTGTTGTCCACGAAGACCTCGGTCTTGCCGTACTCACGCTCGGGGGCGCGGCAGACGTGGCCGCCCAGCAGGTGCATCATGAGCTGGCTGCCGTAGCAGATGCCCAGCACAGGCACACCCCAGCTGAAGATCTCGGGGTCGACGGTGGGCGAATCCTCCAGATAGACGCTGTTGGGGCCGCCGGTGAAGATGATGCCCTTGGGGTTCTTCGCCTTGATGACGGACAGGTCCGTCTTATAGGAATAGATCTCACAGTAGACATTATTCTCGCGGACGCGGCGCGCGATGAGCTGATTGTACTGGCCGCCAAAGTCCAGCACGATCACGGTTTCATGCTGCATGATGTTCTCCTCTCTATATATCACTGGTGTGCTTCTTATAGCTAAGATTTAGTATAGCACATTTCACAACCAAAAGCGACATCTTTTGTGTATTTTTCTGTTTTGTTTTTCGTTTCGAATTGTAAACCCTTTCGCAAATCCAAAGTTGACGCAGCGTTTGCAGTCTGCCATACTGGGAGCATGGCCGCTTTGGGCCAGAACGTATAGGAGGAACAATTCTTATGAGTCAGAACACCCAGGCCGCTGCGGCCACCAAGTCCAAGTTCTCTGTGCGGGACATCTGCTATGCAGGTCTGTTCGCCGCCGTCATTGCCGTCATGGCCCAGATCTCCATCCCGATGCCTCTGGGCGTCCCCATGACCATGCAGACCTTCGCCATCACGCTGGCTGCTGTGGTGCTGGGTTCCAAGCTTTCCGCCATCGCTACGCTGGTGTACCTGGCACTGGGCGCTGTGGGCGTGCCGGTGCTGGCAAACTTCTCCGGCGGTTTCGATAAGTTCGTCGGCCCCACCGGCGGCTTCCTCATCTCTTTCCCCCTGATGGCCTACATCATCGGCCTCGGCGTGGAGCACCGTGACGCTTTCAAGGGTGCTTTCGTCACCGCTGTTATCGTCGGCACGGTGATCAACTATGTGGTGGGCGTTGCAATGTTCGTGGTCGTCGCCCACAGCACCATCGCCGTGGGTATCACCGCCTGCGTCCTGCCCTTCATCCCCACTGCCATCATCAAGGCAGTTCTGGCCTGCGCCATCGGCCTGAATCTGCGGAAGCGCATTCCGGGGCTGAAAGCATGAGCATCGTACTTCGTCCCCATCATCTGCTCTGCACGCAGGGCTACTCCGGCAAAGGCTATGACAACGATTTCGTGGCCCACATGACCGACGTGGTGCATCAGCTGCGGGATGTTCCCGGCACCACCATCCACCTCACCTTCTCCACTGACACCCTCTGCTCCTGCTGCCCCAACAAGCTGGGGACTGACCTCTGCGACACGCAGGAAAAGGTCAAGCGCTACGATGCAAAGACGGTGGAATACTTCGGCCTCGAGGAAAAGGATTACGTCTACCAGGACCTCATCCGCGAGATCGACGCCAAGGCCACGCCGGAGATCCTCGCCGACATCTGCCGCGACTGCTGCTGGTTCCCCATCAGCGCCTGCTGCAAGAATATCTGCGAAGGCCGGTATGTGAAATAAAGCGATAAAAAATACGGGATGCTGCAAAATGCCGCATCCCGTATTTTTGTTTTATCAGGCGATGAACTTATCGTACAGGCCGAACACGAAGATGAACAGGACGATGAGGGGCAGACCATAGGTCAGGTAGCCGCGCATCCAGTCGTGCATCTTGAGGCCTTTGCCGGTGTTGACTTCCTTCTTGTAGTTGTCCCAGCCCCAGCCGTAGCGGGTGACGCAGAACAGCAGGTAGACGAGGGAGCCCAGCGGCAGGAAGAGGTTGCTGACGAGGAAATCCTCCACATCCAGCACCGCACCGCCGAAGATGGCGAAGCCGTCCCAGGCCCAGACGTTGTAGCCCAGCACACAGGGCAGAGAGAGGGCGATGATGAGGAAGAAGTTGATAAGGCTGGACTTCTGACGGTTCCAGCCGGTCAGCTCCATGCCGCAGCAGATGATGTTCTCGAAGACGGCCAGCACGGTGGAAAGCGCCGCAAAGGCCATGAACAGGAAGAACAGGCTGCCCCACAGACGGCCCATCGCCATATTTGCGAAGATGTTGGGCAGGGTGATGAAGATGAGGCTGGGGCCGCTGGTCTGGTCCACACCATAAGTGAAGCAGGCCGGGAAGATGATGAGGCCGGCGGTGATGGCGACGAAGGTATCCAGCACCACGACGCGGACGCTCTCGCCCAGCAGGGCGTGCTCTTTGCCGATGTAGCTGCCGAAGATGGCCATTGCACCGATGCCGAGGCTCAGGGTGAAGAACGCCTGATTCATGGCCCCCACCAGCGTATTGACGATGCCCACTTCCTTCATCCGCTCAAAGTCGGGTACGAGGAAGAAGGTCAGGCCCTCCTTTGCGCCGGGCATGAACATGCTGTTGACTGCCAGCACCACCATGATGACCAGCAGAGCGATCATCATAACTTTCGTGACTTTTTCGAGGCCGTTCTGCAGGCCGCGGGCGCAGACGAAGATGCCGATGGCCACAACGACCACCATCCAGAAGCCCATGGTCAGCGGGCTTGCCAGCATCTCGGTGAACTTGCCAGCCACCTGGTCGGCGTCAAGGCCCACCAGCTTACCGGCAGCGGTCATGTAGAAGTAGTGGAGCATCCAGCCGGCCACCGTGGTGTAGAACATCATCAGCAGGTAGCAGCCGATGAGGGTGAAGTAGCCGTGGATGTGCCACTTCTGGCCGGGCTTTTCGAGGGCCTGATAGGCGCGCACCGGGCTCTTGTGGCTGGCACGGCCCACGGCGAACTCCATGGTCATGATAGGCAGACCCAGAATGACGAGGAACAGCAGGTAGAACAGCACGAAAGCGCCGCCGCCGCCCTGACCTGCCATGTAAGGGAACTTCCACACATTTCCGATGCCGATCGCGCAGCCGGCGGAAAGGAGGATGAACCCGAGTCTCGATTTGAGTTTTTCGCGTTCCATTGATTGTCTCCTTTATTGCACCTTGCAAAGATCTGCGCCCGTCGTTTCGTCCACGACGGGCGCACAGTATATTGATTATATCACAGCTTACGGCAAATTTCCCAGAAGTATTGCTTGAATCTTTTTCATGTTTTTCTCAGGAGAGTTTGCTGTATTTTCATGTTTTGAGCAGTTCCGACTGCATTTCGTCCAGCTGCTCGTAGCTGTAAAGGCGGTTGAGGGCTTCCACCAGCTCTTTTTTCGAGAGCCGGGGCGGCAGGCCGAGAGCGCAGAGCAGCTTTGTTTTCCGCTCAGCCGAGCCCGCCGTACCCGAAAGCCCCCACTCATAGAGGTCGGTATAAGTAATTTGCCGCCCCTCCGGCTTTGCAGGGGCAATGCCAGCTTCTTCGCCCAGAGCGTCCCGGAGCGCCTGCAAAACGAGGGCATCGTCCACGCCCTCGACCCCCAGAAGCCCCTCTTTGCCGGGCTGAGCCTTCCGCTTTTCCTTGCCGTGGATGGCCGGAACGTAGGCTTGCACCACGTTCTTCTCCCCCACCAGATTCGTGATGTAGGTGCGGATGCGGAAGCCCGCCGCATCGGAGTCCGTCAGGAGGATAAGGCCGTTTTTGTGGGCCAGCTGTTTGAAGAGCTGCTGACGCTTCTTATCTTTATAGATGCCGAAGCCGTCCGTCAGCAGGATCATGGCGTCGGTCAGGTGGGAGAGACGGGCCGCATCGTATTTGCCCTCCACGATGAGCACACGGTCGGTGTGCAGCAGTTCCAGTTTCTCGCTCATCTTCTTCCTCCCGCCATCGCCAGACGGCAGAGCGCCGTTTCCAGCAGGGTCTGCGCGCTCACGGGCTGGCTTTTCAGACTCTTGTCCAGCTCAAGCAAAATCTGCATACAGGCTTCCAGCTGGGGCAGCGTGTAGTGGCTGGCTGTCTCGGCAGAGCGCTTGAGCCGGTAGTCGCTGCCCTTGTAACCGAAATCCTTGAACACGGTGCTGTAGCTCTTCCGCTTGGCTGCGCCCAGTTTGACCCGATAGAGGTCCACATAGCTGCCGATCATGGCCGCCGTGATGGGGATGGGTTCCTGCTGCAGGCGGAGAAGCGTTTGCAGCTTTTTGCAGGCACCGGTGGCGTTTTTCGCCGTGATCATCCGTATCATCTCGAAGACGTCGGCCTCGAGGCTCACAGTCCCCATCTCGGCCACCATGGCCGTGGTCACGGTCTGGTAGCCGGAGAGAGCGCAGAGCTTGTCCACCTCGTTCTCGAGAAGGAACGGGTCTTCGCCGCAGCGTTCCAGCAGGGCCGTCGCCGTACCCTCGGAGAGGGTGGTGTCCTGCGCCTTGGCGCGGTCCATCATCATGACCTTCAGCTCGTAGGGCTTAGGTTTGGCCAGCTCTTCGGCAAAGCCGACCTTAGTACACTGGGCGATGAGCTTCTGCGCCCGCTTGCCCAGCTTGAGCTTATTGCGCTCCATCTCGAACACGCTGCCCAGCACCACCACGGCATTCTCGAGGCTGGCCAGCGTGGCGCACAGCTCGTCGAGGTCTTTGTCGCTGTAGGCGGCGGGGTCCACCTCGGGCAGAAGCACCACGCGCCGCGTTCCGAAGAAGGAGATGGTGCCTGCCGCCATGATGAGCTGCTCGATTTCGGGCGCAGCACCGTCCAGAACGGTCGTCTCTTCGTCCTCACCCTCGGCCAGAAGCTTTGCCGCCCGGGCCACAGCCTGTCGGACAAGATAGCGCTCGCTGGAATAAAAATAGTAGACCGGACAGCCTCCCTGGGCCAGCTGCCGGAGTTTCGTTTCCGTTGCCAAATGATCGGCTCCTTTGTATTAGGATTATTTTATTCTATCATACTCTGCCCGCTTTGAAAAGCGCTCACCCCTCGAGACGGAGGCGCAGCCGCGAGACAGGCTCTGCGTCTCCCTCCATCCAGCGGTATTTGCTGCTCAGGGTCAGGCAGTCGGTGTACCGGATATTCTCCGGCCTTGCCGACGAGGCCAGCAGCCACTCGGCCCGGATGGGCTTTGCAGGCCGGACGGTGCCGCTGAGGGTGATGAACCTCTGCCCGCCGACACGCATCCGCAGAATGCAGCCCTGCGGGGTGCGGAAAAGTCCCAAGCCCCCCCCGCCGCAGGAAGCACGGCGGGTGGTTTTCTCGGCCAGAGCAGCGGCATTGATGCGCTTTTGGGCCTCGATACGGCAGGGTTCTTCCGGCTGCATCCGCAGGTCAACCAGAAGCTCGACCGTCTTTACGCCCCGCTTTTCCAGTTGGCTTTCCACCGCCCGCCGGGTGGTGCTGCCGCCCCGGAAGAGGACGACGGCCTTTTCTCTCTGGGTAATAATGACAGCGGGTGAAGCCCGGGTCCCCACCAGCTCGATGTTCACCACATTCCAGCTCAGGGCCGTTTCCAGCCCGAAGGCCAGCGCTGCCAGCAGAATGACCGTCGGCAGAGCTACCCGGAGCCGGATGTGCCGCCGCATTGCCATTGCGCAGAGCAGGATCAGCGCAAGACACACCAGTGCGGCATAGGTCCCATCAAACCAGAGGGACGCTCCCGGCAGAATGGACACCCGGAAAGCCCACTCGTTCATCAGCCATGCCAGCCCTTCGGCACAGAAAGCCGCCGGGCGGCGGATGATCTCAAACAAAGGCAAGGATTCGAAATTCTGGGCCGCCAGACCCAGCAGAGCTGCACCGAGGCCGAAGCTCAGCATCGGCCCCACCAGCCAGAGGACGGCCACGCCCGACGCCACAGCCCAGACCGTCGTGCTCATCCCCCGCAGCACCAGCACCGGGAAGGTCGCCGCCGAGGCACAGAGGGAGACGCAAAGCGAGTCCCACACGCCGCCCGCAAAGCGCCGGAAGAGGAGCACCGCGCGGGATGGTTTCTCCCGGCGGCTCTTCCGCTTCTTCTTTCTGTCGTAATAGCGCTCCCGCCCACGCCCTGCGCACTCAGCACCGGCCAGTGTTCCCATCACTGCCGCAAACGACAGCTCGAAGCCCACGTCATAGACCGCGTACCCGTTGCCCAGACACATGAGGACGCCTGCCGCGCCCAGCGAGGTGAGCGTATCCGCCGGGCCTCCCACCCAGACGCCGAGGGAGCTGACCCAGACCGCCACCGCCGCCCGGAGGACAGAGGGCGTCGCGCCGGTGATGCCCACCAGCAGAAGGGCCGTTCCGGCCCGGAGCAGCGACCGCATCCGGCGGTAAGCCCGGCTGCGCTCCCGCTCCTTGTGGGGCAGAGCATCCAGCAGGCCGCAGAAGAGGGTGACATGGAGGCCGCTCACCACCAGCACATGGGAAAGCCCCGCGCCCCGGTAGGCACTGCGGAGAGTCGAAGTCAGATGGCTCCGGTCGCCCACCACCATCGCAGCCAGAACGCCGCCAGTGTTTTCGGCCATGCCTTTTCGCAGGGCGCGGCTCAGCGCCGCCTGGAGCCGAGCCGTCCGGGCGCGGAAGCTTTCGCTGGGCCCAAGACGAAGCATCCCGGACAGATATTCCGCGCTGAGGACAATGCCGTCGGCGTAGTCGTCCAGACGCTGGGTGGCATCCGGCACATCCAGCGAAAAGCGGCCCCGGATGCGGCCTCCGGCCTCACATTTGGGCAGACTGGCGCACTCCACCCGGAGGTGGACAGCTTCCCCGTCCACTTTTTCCACCATCAGCACGGCGCTCACCCGGCCCGCCGTGTAAGCGCGGCCTGTGCTCTCCACTTCGGCGGTGAGGGCCACTTCTTTTCCGGCGTAGGCGTCCTGTATCTTTGCCAGCCGCGCGCCGGTCGTTTTCATGATGCCGACGCCCAGCACTGCGCCCAGAAGCAGGCAGAGCGCATACCCTCTCGCGGCCCCGCCTCTCCACCAGACCAGCAGGCAGAAGACAACAAAAATTGCCGCAGACGGCAGCAAAAGCCCCATCTGCGGCAAAAATGAGCACAACGCTAACACACCCAGCGCACTCAGGCAGAACGCGCAGAGCGGGCGTCGCATATCGGTTTAGTGGAGGAACAGAGGCAGCGGCTCGAGGAAGATGATGTCCTTGCGCTGGGCAGCATCACCCTCGGCCAGAACGGCGGCCTGACCCACGATGGTACACTGGGTCTGCTCGGCCAGCTTGTCCAGAGCCTTGAGAGAGCCGCCGGTGGAAATGACATCATCCACGACCAGCACCCGCTTGCCGCTCATCTTGTCCAGCTCCTTGCGGTCGATGACCAGCTTCTGCTTGCCAGCAGTGGTGATGGACTGGTCCTCGACGACAACAGGGTCGGGCATATACAGCTTGACGCCCTTGCGTGCGCAGACGTAGGGCTTGCCGCTCTGGCGGCTCATCTCGTGAGCCAGCGGGATGCCCTTGGCCTCAGCGGTCAGCAGGATGTCAAAATCCGGGCATTTCTTGAGCAGCTCAGCGGCAGCAGCCACCGTCAGCTCGGCGTCGCCCAGCATGATGAAGGCCGCAATGTCCATGTGGTCGTTCACCTTGCAGATGGTCAGCTCACGGGTCAGGCCCGCGACATTCAGCGTATAAGTCTTAGCCATATTCAACGATCTCCCTTACTTTTTCGGAATCAGACAGGCAGCTTCTCGCCGCCCAGAACATGGAAGTGCAGATGCTTGACGGTCTGGCCGGCGTCCTCGCCCACATTGGAGATGACGCGGTAGCCGTTGTCGAGGCCCTGCTCCTTGGCAAGCTTTGCGATGACCGCAAACACATGGCCCAGCAGAGCGCCGTCTTCCTCGGTCAGCGCAGCGGCCGAGGGAATGTGCTTTTTGGGGATGACCAGGAAATGCACCTTGGCCTGCGGGGCGATGTCATAGAATGCCACCACCTGCTCGTCCTCATAGAGCTTCTTCGAGGGGATGTCCCCCGCTGCAATTTTGCAAAACAGACAATCTTCCATGGGAATCGCTCCTTCCTACTTTCTATCATCTGGATACTGCGGCGTATTGTCAAGCCTCTCCCCTTGGGAGAGGTGTCTGCGAAGCAGACGGAGAGGGCAAGGACGCTGACAAGAAATTAAAAGCACAGCGACACTATCGCTCTGACAAAGCTCTTGCCTATCACGCTGCCGCAGCTCTGGGGCCACAGGCTTGCCCTCTCAGTCACCTGCGGTGACAGCTCTCCCAAAGGGAGAGCCTTTCACGCGCAGCTCCTTTGTCCCAACATCAGCCCAGCTGCTTCTCCACGATGCCCTTGACAGCTGCCAGAGCCTCGTCGATCTTGGTCTCGTCCTTCAGACCGGCCATAGCGAAATCAGGCTTGCCGCCGCCCTTGCCGCCTGCGATGGCAGAGATCTCCTTGACGAGATTGCCGGCCTTCAGACCCTTTGCCTGAGCGTCCTTGGTCACGGTAACGGCCATGGTGATCTTGTCGTCAGACTTGCCCACCAGAACAGCCACAGCAGCAGCCTTGGCACTGTCACGGATGGTGTCGCACATGCCGCGCAGGGTGTCGCCGGAGGTGCCGGTGAAGTAAGCGGAAGCGATCTTGACGTCGCCGACGGTCTCAGCGTTGTCGAACAGGCTGGTGACCTTGGAAGCAGCGACCTTTGCCTTGATGTCCTCCAGCTCCTTGCTCATGGCCTTGTTCTCAGCCATGACAGCCTCCGCACGAACGGGCAGAGCGGCGACGTTGTTTGCCTTCAGGGTGTTCGCCACAGTGTGCAGCATCGCTTCCTGCATATTGGCACGGATCAGCAGATTGCGGCCGGTGACAGCCTCGATACGGCGGATGCCGGCAGCAACAGAGGACTCGCTGACGATCTTGAAGCCGCCAATCTGAGCGGTGTTCTTGACGTGGGTGCCGCCGCAGAACTCGGTGGACCAGCCCTCAATATCAACAACACGGACGACCTTGCCGTACTTCTCGCCGAACAGAGCCATAGCGCCCAGCTTCTTGGCCTCTTCGATGGGCATCTCCTTGACAGTGACGTTCATCGATTCGAAGATCTTGTCGTTGACGATCTTCTGCACACGGACCAGCTCCTCGGGAGTGACAGCGCTGAAGTGGGTGAAATCGAAGTGGGTGATGGAAGCGTCCTGATAGGAGCCCGCCTGATGGACGTGGTCGCCCAGGACCTCGCGCAGAGCTGCCTGCAGCAGGTGGGTAGCGGTGTGGTTGCGGGCGATGGCCATGCGGTATTCCTTATCCACGCGGGCGGTCAGATGGTCGCCGACATGGACGATGCCGCTCTCGAGGGTGCAGGTGTGGACGTAGTAGCCCTTCGGGGTCTTCTTGACGTCCTGCACGCGCAGCACGCACTCAGCGCCGGTGATAACGCCGTGGTCTGCGGCCTGACCGCCCATCTCAGCGTAGAACGGGGTCTTATCGAGAACGACCAGCACGCCTTCCTTGGCCTGCTCGTCGGTGGCGATGGCGTCGGTCAGAGTCTCCTCGTCGCTCAGAGCCACAACGACGCTGTCGCTCTTGAGGGTGTCGTAGCCCACGAACTCGGTGGGTTCAGCGGTCAGAGTGCCGAACAGGTCTTCGCTCCAGCCGGAGATGTTCTTCTTGAGGCGCTCTGCACGGGCGCGCTCCTTCTGCTTGGTCATCTCGGCGTGGAAGCCTTCCTCGTCGATCTCGATGCCCTGCTCCGCAGCGATCTCCTTGGTCAGGTCGAGGGGGAAGCCGAAGGTATCGTTCAGCTTGAAGACGTCCAGACCCTTCAGCAGGTGCTCGTGAGCCTTTTCCAGACCGTCGATCATGTTGTTCAGGATGTTCATGCCGGCGTCGATGGTGCGGGCAAAGTTTGCCTCCTCGGTGCCGATGACCTTCTTGATATAGGCGTCGTGCTCACGCAGCTCGGGGTAAGCGGACTCGCTGGACTGGATGACCGTCTCCACCAGCTCCACGAGGAAGGGGCGGCTGATGCCCAGCATACGGCCATGGCGGGCAGCGCGGCGGAGCAGACGGCGCAGCACATAGCCGCGGCCCTCGTTGGAGGGCAGGATGCCGTCCGACACCATGAAGGTGCAGCTGCGGATGTGGTCGGTGATGACGCGGATGGAGATGTCCTCCTTGGGGTCGGCACCGTAGGTCTTGCCGGCGATGTGCTCCACATGGTGCAGCACGCTCTGGACGGTATCGACCTCGAACAGGTTGCCCACGCCCTGCATCACGCAGGCCAGACGCTCCAGACCCATGCCGGTATCAATGTTGGGGCGTGCCAGACGCTCGTAATGGCCCTTGCCGTCGGCGTCGAACTGGCTGAACACCAGGTTCCAGATCTCCATATAGCGGTCGCAGTCACAGCCCACGCCGCAGGTCGGCTTGCCGCAGCCGTACTCGGGGCCGCGGTCGAAGTAGATCTCAGAGCAGGGGCCGCACGGGCCGGAGCCGTGCTCCCAGAAGTTGTCTTCCTTGCCCAGACGGACCATGTGGTCGGGGGCAACGCCCACCTTCTTGGTCCAGATGTCGTAAGCCTCATCGTCCTCTTTGTAGACGGAGATGTGCAGCTTATCCTTCGGGATAGCCATCCACTCGTCGGAAGTCAGGAACTCCCATGCCCAGGGAATGACCTCTTCCTTGAAGTAATCCTGGAAAGAGAAGTTGCCCAGCATCTCGAAGAAGGTGCCGTGGCGGGCAGTGATGCCCACGCGCTCGATGTCAGGGGTGCGGATGCACTTCTGGCAGGTAGTCACGCGATGACGGGGCGGCTCCTCCTGAGCGAGGAACCACTTCTTCATAGGTGCCATGCCGCTGTTGATGAGCAGCAGGCTGGGGTCGTTCTTCGGGACGAGCGGGAAGCTGTCCAGACGCAGGTGTCCCTTGCCCTCAAAGAAGGTAAGGTACTTGTCACGCAGTTCATTCAAACCGGTCCATTGCATAGTTTTAATCTCTCCTCGTGTATCGGCGTCCTCCTCCGGACGCAGTTTTTATGGCAGTCGGGCAAAAAACAAAAAACAGCCCTCATCCCGAAAAGGGACGAAGGCTGTCTGAAAAGCTCCGTGGTACCACCCAAATTGCAGAAATGCCGCCGGGGCGCTCCTGCCGCTTTGTGCGCTGTAACGCTGCGCAGCGTCCGGTTTGTTTCGCCGGAAGCTCCGGGGTGGCGTAAAAAATGCTCTGCCGGAACGTCTTTCAGCCAAGGGCGTTCTCTCTGGGCGGCGGCACACATCCTTCTGGCCCCATCCTTGCCATTTGCCATAATTACCATTCACGCGCAAAGGGCATACTGCTCCTTTGCGTTCATTTCAGATTATAGCATAGTCAGGCCATTTGTCAACGGGTTTTCCCAAAAATCGCGCGTCACGGTACCCAGATGCGGAGGATATTGCTAACGACGCCGTCCTTTGTGAAGACGGTGGTGTTGTAAGGCGTCCAGTTGTCCTTGTCCTCCGAGACGGCCTTGCCCACCTCGATGATGCCGCTCGTCTCCACCGGCACAGCGTCCACGCTGGCGGAGCTGTCGCTGAGGGTCACACTGTCGTCCACGGGCAGCACGAGTTCTCCCATCATGTAGTAGACCGGGTAGTCGTCGTAGGTGACGGTGCGGTAGATGTCGCCGCTGCGCCAGAGGTCTACGCCGCCCTCTTCGATGCCGCCGTTGATGGAGACGGTGCCGTTCTCTTCATTCTTTTCGATTTTTTCCACAGTCACGTTCTGTGCTTCCACAGCGCCGTCCAGATGGGTGCTGAAAACGCTGCCCACATCCAGCGCGTCCACGTCCTCGGCGCGGTAAGCGTCGTAGCCGTAGACCGTCAGGGTCATCTGGCGCTTCTTGGTGTCCACGCTCGAGATGTTCGCGGCGAACTTATAGGAGCCGGTCTTCATCTCTTCAAGACTGCCCTGGTCGATGGGCATCATGACGCCCTCTTCGCCGGGCAGGACGCGCACTTCGCTGCTCACCTCTTCCACTTCACTGGCGGCGGGCATCGAACCGGCCATGCCGCTGGCGGCACTGGCAGCGCTGGCAGAGCTGCATCCGGCCAGCATCCCCAGAGCCAGAACGCCTGCAAGGAGCATCCGTTTCTTGTCGTTCGTCATATCAATACCTTCTTCCCTCTTCAATCATGTAAGGCTCTCATTATACCATAAATGGAGATTCGATGATGAAACCATCGTTAAATTCCGATGAATTCTTTTTGCACCGGCACAGTATACTCTTGTTTTTTGAAAAAGTAAACAACCAACTTGACGTAAGAAGGCGGATTCGCTACAATAAAAGCAAATCTTAACCTATTCTTAATTTAGAGAGGAAACTTCCGTGAAAATATTGAAAGTAAAATGTCTCGCCCCCACCCGGCTGGACAACTATCTGATGCAGCAATTCCCCGCGCTGAACCCAGGCCGTCTGAACAAGGCCCTGCGTGAAAATAAAATCAAACTGAACGGCAAAAAGCAGCCGCTCTCCACCCGCGTGATGGCAGGCGATGAGATCAAGCTGTTCATCCTTGACGATGTTCTGGACGCTGACAAGCGTGTGGACGGCCCGGCGTGGAAAAACGCCCGCGGCCCGGCGCAGGTGGTGTACGACTGTCCGCAGATCCTCATCGTCAACAAGCCCGCCGGCCTCGCTGTGGACGGTCCCGACGACGACACCCTGCTGAACCGCGCTCTGCTCTACCTCAACCAGCAGGGCGAGTACAAGGAGAATGACGTCTACACCCCCGCCCTCTGCCACCGCCTCGACACCGGCACCAGCGGTCTTGTCATCATCGCAAAGACGCCGGAGGCCGAGGAACTGTTCCTCGCCGCCATCAAGAGCCGCGAGGTGAAAAAGACTTACCTCTGCGTCACCTTTGGCCGTCCCACGCCCCCGGACGCCACCCTCGGCGGCTACTTGCTCAAGGACGCCGACCGCGGCATCGTGAAGATCGTGGAGGACAAGCAGCCGGGTGCCAAGGACGTGGAGACCCGCTACGAGACCATCGCCGTCTCCGGCCGTCTGGCTCTGCTCAAGGTGCAGCTCATCACCGGCCGCACCCACCAGATCCGCGCCCACATGGCAAGCATCGGCTGCCCCATCCTCGGCGACAGCAAGTACGGCAACAATACCGCCAACCGCGAACTGAAGCTCAAATATCAGGCCCTCTGTGCGTGGGAGCTGACCATGCCCCACTTCAACCAGCCCGATTTCGAGTTTCTCAGCGGCAAGACCTTCCACGCCCCGAAACCGTGGTACTATCAGCAGGTGCTGGATGGAACGCTGAAGTAATTTTTGATCATACAAACAAAAGCGGCGTCGCAGTTTCAGTCTGCGATGCCGCTTTTTGTTTACATATGATACCTTTCGTGTATCTTTCTGGCGTGTTCCATTTTCTGTTCTTCTGATACCTGTGTATAGGGATACAGTTCACGATAGTACCGGTCAATCATTTCGTCGGACAATAGGCTTCCGTACGCTTCCGCATTTGCCTTTACGCTCGACAGAAGTTCTTTTCTTTGTACCACATAATAGTTATCCGTATTTTGTCTAATATCCATCAGCCTGCATTCGTCTCCGAACACAATGTAAGAGTAAATATTGACTCGTGTATCTCCCAAAACCCATTGAAGCGCCTTTATATGCGTATCATTCTGCCAGATTGGGTTATAAAATTTATACTTCTGGCTGCCGCCCTTTCCATCAGAAAAGCTTTGCGTCCAATATCTCTGATTCTCACTTCCGAATATCCAACCGCTGTAGTTTTTGGATTCAATCACATAGATTCCCGATTCATGAATCAGAATCAAATCCACTTCTGTAACGTCTCCATTTTCTGTCGGGAGATAGCAATTCGGAAGCATCGCCTTACAGCCGCTTAGTTTTTCCAATGTGTCATAGATTTTGCTTTCGCCGCATTGACCTCTGTTCCGGCCTCCAAAGCTCACTATGACATAGCATATCAGGACAAGCACAATAACCCAAATCATAAATTTTAGACCCGCACCATATCTGCGGTAATCTCCTCAATGGAGTGCGCGCCGCACATCTGCATGGTGTCGGCCAGCTCACCGGCCAGTTTGTCGATGTAGCACTTGACGCCTTCCTCACCGCCGCCGTAGACAGCCGTGACGAAGGGGCGGCAGATGAGCACGCCGTCCGCACCCAGTGCCAGTGCCTTGAAGACGTCCACACCGGTGCGGATGCCGCCGTCCACCAGGACCTTGACACCGGTACCCTTGAGGGCGGCGGCGATCTCAGGCAGGACCTCGGCGGTAGCAGGACACTGGTCGAGGACGCGGCCGCCGTGGTTGGATACCACGATGGCGGCGGCACCGGCCTCCTTGGCCTTCAGCGCGCCCTTGACGGTCATGACGCCCTTGACGATGAAGGGACGCTCGGCCAGCTTGACGATCTCAGCCAGTTCGGCCACGCTCTTGCTGCCGGCCGGAGGGGTCATGTTCTTGAGGAAGGGCAGACCGGCGGCATCCACGTCCATTGCCACGGCGAAGCAGCCGCTGGCCTTGGCCTGTGCCATCTTCTCTTTAATGGTGTCGATGTTCCAGGGCTTGATGGTCGGCACGCCGCAGCCATCGGCATTGCCAATGGCCTTGGTGGCCATGGTCATAACGTCAGGATTGGTGCCGTCGCCGGTAAAGGCGGCGATACCGCTCTCGGCGCAGGCGCGCACCAGCACGTCGTTGTAGGTCATGTCGGTGTAGGTATCGGAGTAGTGGAGGTTCACCGCACCCACAGGGCCGGCGAAGAAGGGGTATTTGAAGCTGCGGCCGAACAGCTCCACGTGGGTGTCGGGGGTGCCGTTCTCGCAGAGGGTATCCATGTTCACACGGATGTCGGCCCACTTATTATAATTGCGGATGGCCGTGTCGCCCACGCCCTTTGCGCCGGGGCCGGGGATCTGATTCTTGCAGGCCACGCCGTTGCACACCGGGCAGGCCTTGCAGTATTTGCCGATGCACTCGCGGGCATTGGCCAAAACATCTGAATAATTCATCTGTTTTTCCTCCTGAATTCCTTTTGTTTTCCGCAGAGTTTCCCGCTCTGCATACTCTCTGCCCTCATCATAGCCCCGTTTGCCGCCTGCGTCAAGGGGGTCTTCGTCTCCTTTTCATTTTTAGCCATCGAAGCTGCGTCATTTTTGAAAAAATGCAAACTTTTTTGAAAAAATGCTTGACAAAAGACCTTCTTTCAGGTATTATAGTGGAGCGCTGAGGGCCGCGGCCCGAAGCACTGAGAACTGAAGATGTGGAAAGATGGCTGAGTTGGTCTAAGGCGCACGACTGGAAATCGTGTAACGTGTCAAAAGCGTTCTGGGGTTCGAATCCCCATCTTTCCGCCACAAAACCCAGAACCGATGGTTCTGGGTTTTTGTTATATCCAGAAGTTGAAAGGATGCTTGTTATGTCTGTCACCATCGCCATGCCCCGGATGAGCACTGACCCGGAGCTTACCACCGCACAGTCAAAATATGTGGAAAGTCTGGCCCGGGCCGGTGCCGAGGTACACTGGGTAGAGCTTTCCGACCCGGATGCCGCTGCAGCCGAAGCGCTGACCTGCGACGGACTCTTGCTGCCGGGCGGCGGTGACATGGACCCTACCTTCTACGGGCAGGAGCGCATCCCCGCCTGCGGCGAGCCGAACCTTCTGCGGGACGCCGCCGAGCCGAAGCTGCTGCGGGCGTTCCTCGCGGCAGACAAGCCGGTTCTGGGCATCTGCCGGGGCATTCAGGTGATGAACGTCGTGCTGGGCGGCACGCTGTATCAGGACATCAAGCCTTTCGAGCACATTCCCCACAATGACCACTGGGCGAAAGTCCATACCGTTACGGTGCGGCGGGGGACCCTGCTGTCCCGCCTGCTGGGGCAGGACACCGTGCTCGTCAACAGCCAGCACCATCAGGCGGCAGACCGCATTGCCCCCGAATTAGAAATAGCCGCCCTCAGCGAGGACGGCATTGTGGAAGCACTGGAAAAGCCGGACGCGCACTTCTGCCTCGGCGTCCAGTGGCACCCGGAGTGGCTCAGCGACGCGGACCCGGCACAGCAGGGGCTGTTTGGGGCGTTTGTCGAAGCCTGTAAAGGTTAAGTGTATCGCGCGCCTGCGCGGGGTCAGTTTTTTCTTTTGGTCAAATGGCTATGCGCTCCGCGCGGGCCAGAGGCGGGGCTGGTTTTTTCTTTGAGCTGGTTCTCGCGCTGGTGGCGCGGGGCTGGTTTTTTCTTTTGGTCAAGCGGCTTTGCGCTCCGCGCGGGCCAGAGATAGGGAGGGGTGTTTCGAATCCCCCCTCCCTACCTCTGGACTCCACTCTCCCCGCAACGAGTTAAGGGCTGCTCGCCCTTAACGATTCCGAAGATGAGGTCGAAACGGAAAAAAGCTAGTCGCTGCGCTTAACGCTTTTTTCTCGTTTCTCCAATTTGCTGCTTCGCAGCAGACTTTACGCCCTTGCTGAACGTAAAGTCCTGCTGAAACGTAACACCATCGGCGAAGCCGTAAATCGGAGAAGTGAGAAAAATGTGCAACAGCGACGACCGCCGCCTGCGGCGGATACAGGGAGGAGCTGTTGGGGCCGCGGTCAGCAGGACACGAGTGCCACTCAAGGCACGAAGTGGTCGCTGGGCACCGCAACCCGTCTTAGCGAAGCGACTAGCTTTTTTCCGTTTCGACTACTCCTTCGGGGTCTGAAAGGGGCGAGCAGCCCCTTTCTCGTGGATCCAGCGCGTCGAAATCGCTGGTGGTTTTCTGGTTCTCTTTTGACATCAAAAGAGAACCATTAGCCTTAATGAAAAAGCGCTCTGCCCCGCGCACAGGCGCGAGAACCATTTCTAGTTCTCTTTTGGCACGCAAAAGAGAACTTAACCTCGCGTAACCGCGCTCTACCCCCGCGCCACCGGCGCGACAACCAGTTCAAAGTTCCTTTAAGAACCCATCCAGCTCCCGCTGGTTTCGTATCATCACATACTTTTCGGGGTACTTTTCCCCGATCCTCTCCATCTTCGCCCACTTTTGCTTTGTACGCCCATCGTGGAGGATCCAGCGGACGAATTCGGCATCTATCTTCTCTTCGCACCCGGGCGCAGACGACTCCCTCACACGGCCTTTGTTCTGCTGCCAGCGCCGTATCGCCCGCCAAAGGCAGACCAGCGGTGAAAACCAGAGCACGATGATTTTATCCGCTTCTTTCAGCCGACGGGCATAGCAGGTCTTGCTATAATTGCCGTCGATGACCCAGCCGCCTGCGTTCTCGTCGAGAAACTGCCGGACAATGGCTTCTTCCTCGGCGAAGGGCCGCTCCACCCAGCCGGGCAGGAAATGCACGGTATCCATATGGAGCACCGGCAGGCCGTATCTCTCCCCCAGGCGCTTTGCCAGCGTGGATTTTCCGCTGCCGCTGGTGCCAAGTATCGCTATTTTCATCTCTGCCTCCCTTTACCTTATATAAGACGTACCAGACAGTATACGCTGACCGTCTGATAACGTCAAGTTCCGGCTTGACATTTCGTCTGCCTGCTCGTATGCTATAATCATAGAGTCTATGACAGGAGGTCTTGCAGATGGCATCTCCAAAAAAACGTGTCAATCCGCTGTTTGTTGCTTTAGCGGTCGTGCTGGTGGCCGTAGCGGCCGCTGTGGGCGTGGTCTTTTTCCAGCTGCACAGCAAAATCTCGGCTCTGCAAACCGGTGCATCCTTCACCTTCCGGTATGAGATAGCGCCCAACAGCCCGGATAAGCCGCCGCTGCTGAACATCCTCGAGCGGGTGAACGCTTCCAGCGGAAGCGTCAGCGGGCAGTATGCGCCCGGAAAGCTGCAGCTTTCCTTCTACCAGCTCAACGAAGACGACTCCGTCAAGACGTCTCCCTTCACCCGGGTCTATATCGACTCGGAAGAGACGCTCTTCGACATCGGGCAGCTCTACACCGTTCTGCGTCAGGCTGTCACCGATAAACTCTCCCTCGCAAGTGTTCTTCTGCCCGAGTGGAGTCTGGGAGACTACATCTCCCAGACGCAGGCTGCCGCCGTGCTGGGCGTCGAGACGAACAAGGTCGAGCTGCAGGACCTTTCCGGCTTCACCCTCTCGCTCAAAGGGCTGAAAAAAGTCTCTCCTTCCGCCGCGCGAGACGGCTACCGCTACTATCAGTTCCCCGCCGCAGCCGACGGCACGACCCTCGTGCTCGGCTTTTCGACGGACGCTCTCTTCTCGAAGACCACGCCCATCCATGTGCTGCTGACCATCCCGGACCACAACGTCCACATCCAGCTCACCGGCACGGTGACTTCTGCCAAGACGGTGCTCTCTCCCCCGGCTTCCCGGATGAGTGACGAGGACATCGCCACGCTGGCTCAGATACGCCAGAGCATCGAGTCTGTCTGGAAGATGATACAGTCCGCCGCCCAGACCACAAACTGAATGATACCAAAAAAGCAGACGCTTTGTGCAGCGTCTGCTTTTTTGGTTTGCACTTTTCGTTGTCATGACCACAGAGAGAGAGGAAGTTTTTCTCAGTAATGCACGACATTGCCCGCATTGCGGATGCGTACCAGCACCGGCTCTGCCTCCGGGCTGCGGAAATAGTCGAGGCTGGTCTTGGGCAGCAGCGTCTCGAGGGTATCCCAGTCGCCGCTCTGCAGGCACTGGCGGACGGTGGAAGCACTGATGGCCTTGCCGTTTGCTTCTTTGCGGGGTACAACGACACACTCGATACCCGCTTTGGGCAGCTGCTCGCACATGATCTGGTTGTAAAGCCCCGTCACCTGACTGGCAGGCTCCTCGCCCACATAGCGGGCAGTGATGTTCAGCGCCGCCGCGATTTTCGTAAAGACGGCGAGGTCCAGCCGGGCATGGCCGTCGATGACAGCTGCCTCATCCTTCAGGAAGTAGCTGGGGAAGGTGGCATTCGAGATGATGTAGGGGCCGCTGTCGTGGAGCACCACATTCGGCAGATGGGCCACGCCCGCCGCCACCAGCTTCCTGCGCACGGCGAAAGGCACGAGGCTGGCGTCCTCACTGACTACGAACAGGTGGAGCGTGTCGCAGGCGGCAGCGGCTCTTTCCACAAGATACTGATGACCGAGGGTAAAAGGGTTCGCGTTCATGACGAGGGCCGCACTTTTGCCCTCGGTCCTGGTCTTTTCCAGATCGCGCAGATAGGCCCCGAAGCCGTCGCGGCGGTTCTCCATGAAGACAAGGGTATCCTCCACCCGGGCGATCTCGTAGAAGCCGAGGTCGCCGAAAAACTTGGAGCTTTTCACCTTGGTGTAGAGAAACAGGTGCATATTCCCCCGCGCGCACTGCACCTCGATGAGGTGGGTGATAATCTGGTTCAGCAGACCCTCGCCCTGATGGGCGCTGCTGACGGCGAAGCACCGCAGGGTGTTGCCGAAGCAGCTGCCGGTGCCGATGACGTTGTATTCCTCGTCGAACATGGCGCAGATGTAGTCCAGATTGCCGTCGCGGCGGATGCCCTCCTGACCCAGCAGTGTGTCGATTTGGGCCAGAACGGTTTTATCGGTCGGATAGACCTGCGAAATGGTATATTCACTCATCGATATTCCCCTCAGTAGTAACAAAATGGAGCAGCCAGGTCAGCGCCAGCAGGTCGGCACTGCCGCCGGGCGAGAGATTTTCTGCAATGAACCGGTCATCCAGCGCCGCAAGGGCATCTTTATCCGGGTAAGGTATCTGGGCGAGAAGGGCTTTCAGCTCTTCGGTGAGGGCCAGCTGACGCTCCCGGCTCGAGCGGGCAATGATGTTGGTATCGGTGCTGTTGGCCAGGATGGCCAGCAGTGCGCCGCCGCCGGCGCGGTCGAAGTCGTAACCCTTGGCAAGGCCCTCTTCCAGCACCGGCAGACCGACATTCAGCACTGCGGGAAGTCCAGCTTCCACCTGCCCGCGCACACCAGTGATGCCGTACCGGATATAAAGCTTCTGGCCCACGGTAGCGGCGTTCTCGGCAGTGACGCCTGCAAAGTCCTTCTCGGTCAGGCCCGCCGTCATGGCGGATACTTCCGCCAGCACCCGGGCAGCGTCGGCCCAAAGGGAGCGGTCGAGGCGTCCCAGCGCCGCGCAGACGATGCCCACCGAAAAGACCGCGCCCTTGTGGGTGTTGACGCCGCCGGTGGCGTCCAGCATCTCGCCCTCGGCCTCACGACCCAGAGGCCGCAGGGCCGCGAACGTCTCGGGCGCGGGCTGTTCCGCCGTCTCGCGGCCCGTCCGGGCGCAGGCTTCAAAATAGGGGTAGAGCGCCGCGGCGCTGTCCATGAAGGTGAAGACGTCCATATCTTTATGGCTTCCGCTGTTGCGCCGGTCCACAAGGCCGGGCTTCGGGGTGGTGGTCACTTCGTAGAGCAGGGCGCGGACGGCCAGACGGGCCGCGTCGGCGATGTCCTGCGCGTCCCGGGCCTCGGTCAGGATCTCCGTCGTCTTTTCCTGCAGTTCGGCCACGGTATGGATGCGGCGGCTGCTGCACACCTTAGCAGGCCCGCCGCAGATAAGACAGCGGCGGCCTTCGAGGTTCAGCTCCTCTCTGTCCACTTTGAGGCCGTCCGGACGGATGACGTCCATGTCGAACAGCCGCCCCAGCGGGGTAGCGTCCTCGATGTCGGTGGTGAATTTCTTGATGGTCAGCGGGTCGGCGTCCAGCACATAGAATGCCTCACAGCCGGTCACTTCCCGGACGGCGTCCTGATACAGCGGCGTCAGCTTTGCCCGCAGAAACTGCTGGCGCAGCAGCTGACGCCCCCGCCCAAAGCCCCGCCGGATGAGGGACGAATCCTTTACCGGGCCGCAGATATTCATGGTAAAGCAGATGAGAGGCTTGTGGTACCGGGCCAGCAGCTCCTGCTGGTGCTGCACCCGGCGCTCCCGTGCATCCAGCATCTGGATCAGCGAAACAGTCGTTTCCATGTTTTTCTCCTCTCAGCGGTGCTTTTTGAGCATGTCCATAAAGAGCTGCACCTGCGGCAGGGCGGCTGCGTCTCTCTGGCAGAAAATATAGGTACGCCGGACGAAGGGCTCGCCGTTCTCGAAGGTGCAGGGCTTGACATAGCCCTTGAAGTTCTCCAGCGCCACTTCCGGCATCAGCGCCCAGCCAAGGCCCCGCTCCACCATCTCGCGGCAGACCATGATGTTATCCACCACAAAATTGCCCGCATCGTTGGTCACGCCGTTCTCGTAGCGCCAGCGGGCCATCTGGGCGCTGATGGTGGCGTCGCTGCTGTGGTCGATATAAAGGTAATCGGAGATGGGTCTGTCCTTGTTCTCCTCGCTGCAGATCAGGCAGATATTCTCCTGCGAGAGCAGGAACTGGGTGCCGTCCCACGGATACTCGCCCCGCAGCACTGCCACGTCCAGCGAGGAATCCAGCATCTGCTGGTAGATGTTCCGGCTGTGGCCGGTAGCGATGTCGAGGCGTACCTTCGGGTAGGCTTTGTGGTATTCCGTCAGCACCTCGGGCAGACGGTAGTAGGAGAAGTTCACCGAGATGCCTGCCCGCAGGGTGCCGCAGGCTTCGCCCTGGATGGAGGCCAGCTGGCGGCGCATCTTTTCCATCTCGCGGGCGGCGGCGGCGCTGTGGAGCAGCACCTGTTCACCGGCCGGCGTGAAGCGGATGCCCTGCCGTGAGCGCAGGACGATCTCCACCCCCAGCTCCTGTTCCAGCGCCTTGATGCGCTTGGAAAGTGCCGACTGGGTCATGTACAGTTTGTCCGCTGCGTGGGTGATGTTGCGCGTCTCGTCCAGCGCGTGCAGCAGCTCGTAATCTTTTTCGTCCATCGTAGCTCTCCCCCTATTGCCCTTTATTTTATCATTCCTGTTTGCGCTTCATCCAGGCGCATTTTGCTCAGATTCCATATCTGTTATTCATAATACAACAGATTTCAGTAAATGAAAAGGGGGATATTCGCCTTGATTTTCCCGAAAGTCCATTCCCAGATGGAATAACTCAGCACTTTTCTTGCAGTTTTCTTAACCCTGCCTTAATTCCATCTTAATGCGGCGTTGTTGTACACAACATCTTCATTTTTTCTCTGCCGACGGGCGGTCTTCCTCCCGCAGTACAGCAAACGCAGTTCTCTTTTCATTTTTGCCTGAAAAATCAGAAAAAGTCCAGTTTATTGGACATTATTTGCATTATCATAAAAACAAGAAAATACTCGTTTCTTTCTTCTTTGGCACATTGCAGATTTTTCCGTCTGTTTTTTGTGCAACGTCCCAGAATTTTTCGTTGAAAAGCGCGTTTTGTTGACAGCCGCTTTTTCAAAAGCGTATCCTTATTGCAAACCAGAGTCAGGAGGTCATTTTATGGAGCACTCCACACGTCTTGCCCACATCAGCGAGGACGGCACCCGCACCCAGACCGTCTACGACCATCTCGCCGGCACTGCCAGACTGGCCGGTTCCTTCGCAGCCCCCTTCGGGGCGCAGAGCGAGGCCGAATTTGCCGCGTGGCTCCACGACGTCGGGAAGTACAGCGACGCCTTCCAGCTGCGGCTCAAAGGCGGCCCCAAGGTGGACCACTCCACCGCCGGGGCGCAGGAGGCCTGGGTTCGCCAACATCTCCACACTGCCTTTGCCGTGGCCGGACACCACAGCGGCCTGCCCGACGGCGGGAGCCCCGCCGATGACCCGGGCGACGCCACCCTGTTTGGCCGGAGCAAGAAGCCGGTAGCCCCCTACGACGGCTGGCAGGAAGTAACGCTCCCCGCCTCGACGCCGCCCGCGTGGGCCTGCGCCGACCCGCTGAGCCTCGCGTTCTTTACCCGGATGCTCTACTCCTGCCTCGTAGACGCCGACTTCATCGACACCGAGACCTTCATGGACGGCAAGGCCGCACCCCGGGGCAGCGGCACGGACATCGCCGCGCTGCGGGACATCGTCTCGGCACAGGCGCAGCGCTATCTCAGGGCCGAGTCGCCCTCACCCGTCAGCGTCCAGCGCAACACCGTCCTCCGCGCCTGTCTCGAGAAAGGCGCGCACGGCCCGCAGGGGCTCTACACCCTCACCGTACCCACCGGCGGCGGCAAGACCTTCGCCTCCCTCGCCTTTGCGCTGGAGCACGCCGCCGCCCAGAAGATGAAGCGGGTCATCTACGTCATCCCTTATATGTCCATCATCGATCAGACCGCCGCCGTCTTCTCGGGCCTGTTGGGCGCAGAAAATGTTCTGGCCGACTTCTCCAACGCCGAGTACAAGACTGTTGAGCAGGACGACCTGACCCCCGCCCAGTACCGCCAGATGCTGGCCAGCGAAAACTGGGACGCCCCCGTCGTGGTGACGACGGCGGTGCAGTTCTTCGAGTCGCTCTACGCCAACCGCAGCAGCCGCTGCCGCAAGCTCCACAACATCGCCGACAGCGTCATCATCTTCGACGAGGCGCAGACCCTCCCGGGCGACTACCTTGCCCCCTGCGTCAGCGCCATCGCCCAGCTCATCCAGCATTACCACTCCACGGCCATCCTCTGCACGGCCACCCAGCCTGCCCTTGAGCCGCTGTTCCGGCACTTTGCGCCGGAGCTCCACCCGCAGGAGATCACGCCCGACGCGGCCCGCCTCTACGAAGTGCTCCGGCGCACCACCCTGCAAGACCTCGGCACCCTGCCGCAGGAGGAGTTCGCCGCCCGGCTGGCAAATCATCCGCAGGTGCTCTGCGTGGTCAACCGCCGCAAGACGGCCCAGCAGCTCTACGCTGCTCTGCCCGCCGAGGGCAGCTACTGCCTGACCACCCTGCTCTGCGCCGCCGACCGCCGCCGTCAGCTGGACGCCATCCGCCAGCGGCTGAAAAAGGGTCTGCCCTGCCGGGTGGTGTCCACCTCTCTCATCGAGGCGGGCGTGGACGTGGATTTTCCCGTCGCTTACCGGGAGCAGTGCGGTCTTGACTCGCTCTTACAGACTGCCGGGCGCTGCAACCGCGAGGGGCGGCGGGGCGCAGAGGAAAGCATCGTCTACCGGTTCCGGCTGGACGAGTGTTCCACGCCCCAGATGCTCAGGCAGAACGTCAGCGCGCTGGACTACACCGCCCGGCATCAATCCATGCTCGACACTCCCAAAGCCATCAAAGCTTACTTTGAGGAGCTTCTTGAGCTGCGCGGCATGCCTTCTGATTTGAGCGTTCCCAACGCTATAGACAAACATGGGATTCTGGGTGCCTTTCTCCGGGGCATCCGTGGCTGCCAGCTCCCCTTTGCACAGGTGGCGGAGGAATTCCGCCTTATCGAGAACGCTGCTCGCACGGTCTATCTGCCCGTCGGCGAGGGGGCGGCCCTCTGTGAACAACTGCAAAGCGGACACGTCACCCGGACGCTGCTGCGGAAGCTGGGCGTTTACAGTGTCTCCTGTTATAAGGACCAGTTCGACAAGCTCGACGCCGCCGGGGCGCTGGAACTGCGGCCCGATGGTTCCGCCATCCTCACCGACACCAGCTGCTACAGTGAAAAGACCGGCCTTGCCATGGATGTGGAGACGGGCATCGGCCTTTACTTCTAAAAGAAAGAGGTGGTTGCAATGGCTAACATTCATCTTCGTCTGAAAATTCAACTTCACCTAGAAAGGAGGCGATGCTGATGTCCATGCTCATTGAGGTATGGGGCGACTATGCTTGTTTCACTCGTCCGGAAATGAAGACCGAGCGTGTGAGCTACGACATGATCACTCCATCCGCTGCGCGGGGCCTTGTGGAGGCCATCTACTGGCACCCCGGGCTGCGCTACACCATCGATGCCATCTATCTGCTCAAGCCCTTCGGCCTTGACCCCGAGGACGAAGCGTCCACCGAGGAGTACACCCAGCGGCCCATCCGGTTCACCAACATCCGGCGCAACGAGGTCAAGTCCACCCTGCTGTCCTCCGCCGCCCTCAGTGCGGCCAAGGGCGGCACGCCGCCGGTGCTCTACACCTCGGAGGACATCCAGCAGCGGGCCGCGATGGTCCTGCAGGACGTCCACTACGTCATCGAGTGCCACTTTGATTTGACGGACAAGGCCGCCCCCAGCGACAATCCCGGCAAGTTCCAGGACATCCTGCGCCGACGCCTGCGCAAAGGTCAGTGCTATCACCAGCCCTGTTTCGGGTGCCGGGAGTTCCCGGCCAATTTCCGGGAATGGCCGGGCGGCAGCATTCCGGCGCTGAAGGTCACGCAGGACCTCGGCTTCATGCTCCACAGCCTCGATTACTCTGATCCGGCCAACATCCGCAGCCAGTTCTTCCGCGCAAAACTGGTGGACGGCGTGATGGAATGCCGGGACGTGGAGGTGTTTACATGATACTCCAAGCACTCACCGCCTATTATGAACAGCTCTTGAAGCAGGGCAAGGTGGAGGCCCCCGGCTGGGACAGTAAGTTCAAGGTCAGCTATGAACTGCGCCTCGGCCCCGACGGCCAGCTCCTCGCCCTCAACGACCTGCGGCAGGAAGTCCCCAAGGGCAAAAAGACCGTCATCGCCCCCCGTGAGCTCCCTGTCCCCCACCGGGTCAAGCGCGCCTCCGGCGTCGCCGCGAACTTTTTGTGCGACAATACGTCCTATCTGCTGGGCGCAGACGAGAAGGGCAAGCCCGAGCGCTCCCGCCAGTGCTTCGAGGCCTGTGCCGCCCTTCACCACAAGGTTCTCGACGGCGTGGACTCCCCTGCCGCCAAAGCCATCCTCGCCTTTTTTGACAGCTGGGAGCCGGATACAGCCCCCACCCACCCGCTGCTGGCAGAGCAGTGGGCCGACCTGAACAACAACGCGAACCTTGTGTTCGGCTACGAATCCCCCGACGGCGCCCACTGGCTGGCCACCACAGATGACGCCATCCGGGACGCCTGGCAGTCCGCCTTTGACACCTCTGATGCCGACGCCGAGACGGCCCGCTGCCTCATCACCGGCAAAGAGGCCGGCATCGCCCGCATCCACCCCGCCATCAAAGGTGTGATGGGCGCACAGGCCGCCGGTGCGGCGCTGGTCTCCTTCAATGCGCCCGCTTTCTGCTCCTATGGCCATGAGCAGGGTGCCAACGCCCCCGTCAGCGAGTACGCGGCTTTCGCCTACACCACGGCCCTCAATCTGCTGCTGGCTGACCGGAACTGCTGTCAGCGCATCGGCGACACCACCATCGTCTGCTGGGCCGAAAACGCCGTTCCCGCCTACTCAAACGCCATGCTGATGTTTTTCTGCGGCGGTTCCGAGGCGCGCGGCGTCTCGGAAAGCGACCTTGCCGCCGCACTGAAAGCCCTTTCTCAGGGACGCCCCGTCTCCTTCCTCGATGACAAGCTGGACCCGAACCAGAACTTCTATGTGCTGGGCATCTCGCCCAACGCGGCCCGGCTCTCTGTCCGGTTCTTCCTGCACAGCAGCTTCGGACAGTTTGCCAAAAATCTGCAGGACCACGCCGACCGGCTCGAAATCACCCGCCCCGCCTTCGACAAGCGGGAAAACCTGTCGGTCTGGGCGCTGGCGCAGGAGACGGTCAACCAGAGATCCCGGGACAAAAATCCATCGCCTCAGCTGGTGGGCGATCTGCTCCGGGCCATCCTCACCGGCGGGCCGTACCCCGCCACTCTGCTCAACGGCGTGACCCTCCGCATCCGGGCCGAACGGGAAGTCACCCGGGGCCGCGCCGCCATCCTGAAAGCCTACTATCTCCGCAACTACCCCACCGAGCTCAACAAGGAGGTATTTACCGTGAGCCTGAACGAAAGCAGCAATGTCCCCTATGTTCTGGGGCGTCTCTTCTCTGTGCTGGAGACGATCCAGAGCGTCGCCAATCCCGGCATCAATGCCACCATCAAAGACCGGTACTTCAACTCGGCCTGTGCCACTCCGGCAACGGCCTTCCCTACGCTGGTCAAGCTGGCTCAGAAGCATCTGCAGAAGATGAGCACCCCCAACGAGGTGCATTTCAGCAAACAGCTCACCGAGCTGATGGCCCAGCTGCCCGAGACAGGCTTCCCGGCACGGCTCAGCCTGCCGGAGCAGGGTGCCTTTGAGATCGGCTACTACCACCAGACCCAGAAACGCTACGCCAAAAAGAATGAGGAGGAATAAACCATGTCTGAGCCCATCAAGAACCGCTATGATTTCGTCATCCTGTTCGACGTCGAGAACGGCAACCCCAACGGCGACCCCGACGCAGGCAATATGCCCCGTATCGACCCCGAGACGGGCTACGGTCTGGTGACCGATGTCTGCCTCAAGCGGAAGATCCGCAACTATGTCGAGACCCTGAAAGAGGACGAAAAAGGCTATCGTATCTACATCAAGGACGGCGTTCCCCTCAACCGCAGCGACGCCGAGGCCATCAAAACTCTGGGCATCGACCCCGACCTGAAAGCCGCCAAAAAGGCCGACCCCGACATCGATTCCAGGCTGCGGGACTATATGTGCGAGAACTACTTCGACATCCGCACCTTCGGTGCTGTCATGACCACCTTCGTCAAGGGTGCGCTGAACTGCGGTCAGGTGCGCGGCCCCGTCCAGCTGAGCTTTGCCCGGTCGGTGGACCCCATCGTCCCGCAGGAAGTCACCATCACCCGCGTGGCCATCACCACCGAGGCCGATGCCGAGAAGAAGGGTACTGAGATGGGCCGCAAGCACATCGTGCCTTACGCCCTCTACCGCGCCGAGGGCTATGTCTCGGCCAACCTCGCCCGGAAGACCACCGGCTTCTCCGAGGATGATTTAAAGCTTCTGTGGACTGCCATCCTGAATATGTTCGAGAACGACCACAGCGCCGCCCGGGGCAAGATGGCCGTGCGGGAGCTCATCGTGTTCAAGCACGATTCTGAGCTGGGCAATGCCCCGGCCTACAAGCTCTTCGACTCCGTCACCGTCGAGCGCAAGCCCGATGTGGGCGCCGCCCGCAGCTACCGCGACTACACCGTCACGGTGGCAGACACTCTGCCGGAAGGAGTCACCTGCGAGAGGCTGTCCTGATGGGCGGCCCGGACGATTGGCTGCCCTTGTCGGGCATCCAGCACTTCTGCTTCTGCCGCCGCCAGTGGGCGCTCATCCATCTGGAACAGCAGTGGGCGGAGAACCGCCGCACCGTCGAAGGCCAGCTCGACCACGCCCGCTGTCATGACGCAAACCAGACCGAACGGCGCGGCGGCCTGCTCATCACCCGAGGAATGCAGGTGGTCAGCCGTCGGCTGGGCCTGAGCGGAAACTGCGACGTCGTCGAGTTCCGGGCCGACCCGGAGGGCATCCCGCTGCAAAACGCGGAAGGACTCTGGAAGCCCATGCCTGTCGAGTACAAGCATGGCCGCGCCAAGGCCAGCGACGCCGACCGGCTGCAGCTCTGCGCACAGGCCATGGCGCTGGAAGAGATGCTGGTGTGCAGCATCCCGGAGGGTGCGCTCTTCTACGAGGAAACGCGGCGGCGGGAGGTCGTGCCGCTGACCGAAGAACTCCGCCAGGCCACCCAGAAGATGGCCGATGAGATGCACACCTATTTTGCCCGGGGCTATACCCCCAAGTCGAAGCCCGGCACCCACTGCAGCGCCTGCTCCCTCAAAGAGCTCTGCCTCCCCGTGCTGTATCAGCGTGCCGACCCAAAAGCCTATCTCCGCACCCATCTGGACGAGATGCAGGAGGCCGCGCCATGAGAAAGTTTTTGAACACGCTCTACGTCCTCAACAAGGACGCCTACCTTTCCCTCGAGGGGGAGAACATCGTCCTGCTCTGCAACAAGGCTGAAATGGGCCGGGTCCCGCTCCACACGCTGGAAGGCATCGTCTGCTTCAGCTATCCCGGCGCAAGCCCTGCCCTGATGGGCAAATGCGCCCGCCTCGGGGTCGATTTGAGCTTTTTCAGCCCGCAGGGCCGCTTTCTGGCCCGGGCTGTAGGCGAAGAGCGGGGCAACGTCCTGCTGCGGCAGACCCAGTACCGCATCGCAGACAGCGAGGCAGAGAGCTGTCTCTATGCGCGCAATTTCATCCTGGGCAAAGTCTATAACGCCCGCTGGGTGCTGGAACGGGCCACCCGCGACCACCCCCAGCGGGTGCCGGTGGAACAGCTCAAGCGCACCAGCGCCCAGCTGGCGGCAGCGCTGCCCCTCATCGAGCAGTGCGACGACCTCGACCAGCTTCGCGGCCTGGAGGGCGAGGCGGCACAGCGGTATTTCGACTGCTTTGATTCCCTCACCCTGCAGCAGCACGATGTTTTTGCCTCCCCCGGCGGGAGCCGCCGCCCGCCGCTGGACAATACCAATGCCCTGCTCTCTTTCGCTTATTCGCTTCTGGCCTCCGACTGCACAGCGGCTCTTCAGAGTGTGGGCCTCGACCCCTACGTCGGCTTTCTCCACCGCGCCCGGCCCGGGTGCAGGAGCCTCGCCCTCGACCTCATGGAAGAGCTGCGCACTGTTTACGCCGACCGTTTTGCGCTCTCCTGCATCAACCAGAAAATCATGACGCCGAAGCATTTCCAGAAGCAGGAGAACGGGGCTGTTCTTCTCACCGATGAGGGCCGCCGCGCCTTTCTGGGCGGGTGGCAGACCCGCAAACAGGAGACCATCACCCACCCGTTCCTGAACGAAAAGCTTCCGTGGGGCCTCGTGCCTTATGTGCAGGCTCTGCTTCTGGCCCGCACCCTGCGGGGCGATATGGAGCTTTACCCGCCATTTTTCTGGAAGTGAGGGATGTGTATGCTGGTCCTTATCACCTACGACGTCAACACCGAAACTCCTGCCGGGCGCAAACGTCTGCGCAAAGTCGCCAAGCGCTGTGTGGACCACGGCCAGCGGGTGCAGAACTCCGTGTTCGAGTGTCTGCTGGATGCCGCGCAGTATGCCGTTCTCAAGGCGGAGCTGACGGCCCTCATCGATCCCGCGCTGGACAGCCTGCGCTTCTACCAGCTGGGCAACAACTATAAGAGCAAGGTGGAGCATATCGGCGTTCATCCGCCCTTCGAGCAGGACGGCCTGCTGTTGTTCTGAGTTTCCCGCCCCGGTGCGAAGGGTGAGTTCTCAGCATTTTTCCGGCACCTTCGCACCGGATTTTTGAGTCGTTTTGCATGATTTGGATAGTTCTTTGACCCGTTGTAAATCAAGGCTCTTCTAAATTCGTGCAGAATGTTGTATAATTTGTTTGAAAATAGAGATTTTGTCTCTGTTTTTGCTGTCGCCCTCCTCGCGGAGGGCGTGGATAGAAATTTTCATCCGCTTGTCGATATTTGCAAGACACATTGTCGCCCTCCTCGCGGAGGGCGTGGATAGAAATCTTTGCCTCGGCCTCAGCACTCTCTTTCGTAAAGTGTCGCCCTCCTCGCGGAGGGCGTGGATAGAAATTTGGTTGGCACGAACCTGTTGAAGAAAAGACATTTAGTCGCCCTCCTCGCGGAGGGCGTGGATAGAAATACAAGCAGTACAGCCGCAATTCTTTCGTGCATTAATGTCGCCCTCCTCGCGGAGGGCGTGGATAGAAATGATGCAGTTCAGAGACTTAGGAGGTTCCTTCGGGAGTCGCCCTCCTCGCGGAGGGCGTGGATAGAAATAATAAAAAAATAAAATGGAGGTGCAAGGGGCTTGGTCGCCCTCCTCGCGGAGGGCGTGGATAGAAATATCGGTGCCGCAGGCCTCGCAGATGTACACTCCCGTCGCCCTCCTCGCGGAGGGCGTGGATAGAAATTGGAATTGGCATCATTTGAAGAAAATCAAAAAGCACGTCGCCCTCCTCGCGGAGGGCGTGGATAGAAATTGCATAGCCTTGAGCGCGAGCTGCTCAGCGGTGCAGTCGCCCTCCTCGCGGAGGGCGTGGATAGAAATAGGCGCGCATAGGCGTCGCGGCTGATGATGTCGCAGTCGCCCTCCTCGCGGAGGGCGTGGATAGAAATTGTTCCGGGGGTCAGGTTTCCCATCTCCCCGCGCAGTCGCCCTCCTCGCGGAGGGCGTGGATAGAAATCTTTTTGACATCATCCAACCTCACATTTTACGGGTCGCCCTCCTCGCGGAGGGCGTGGATAGAAATTCCACCACAGCAAACAAGTACGTCTCCCACAATGACGTCGCCCTCCTCGCGGAGGGCGTGGATAGAAATTACTGCTGCGGGAGCATCCGGGGCCGGGGAACGGAGCGTCGCCCTCCTCGCGGAGGGCGTGGATAGAAATATAATAGTAACCTCCAAAATAAGTTTGTATCCTTGTCGCCCTCCTCGCGGAGGGCGTGGATAGAAATTTACGCTACCCGCTCAACGATCAGATTGCTGTTTGGTCGCCCTCCTCGCGGAGGGCGTGGATAGAAATTGCCCCGGCGCTCTGGTTTGCAAAATCAGCTCAGGTCGCCCTCCTCGCGGAGGGCGTGGATAGAAATAAAATGGATAAAATTTGGGCAAACAGACTGGTCGCGTCGCCCTCCTCGCGGAGGGCGTGGATAGAAATGAGGTCGGCGGCCTCGAGTACAACGCCGATCTGGGTCGCCCTCCTCGCGGAGGGCGTGGATAGAAATGTCAAAGCGGCGCTGGTCACGGGCAAGGGCTTGTGTAGTCGCCCTCCTCGCGGAGGGCGTGGATAGAAATAAGTACAGCGCTCACCAGCACAGCAGTGAGGGCCGTGGTCGCCCTCCTCGCGGAGGGCGTGGATAGAAATATGACGCTCTGGTTGTCGAAGCCGCGCTGCAGGGTCGCCCTCCTCGCGGAGGGCGTGGATAGAAATCCGTTTATAACGTCTTCGTCTTCCGTAAGGAAATGTCGCCCTCCTCGCGGAGGGCGTGGATAGAAATGACCAGCTCCAGCGCCAGATCCTTGACGGTGGCCGTCGCCCTCCTCGCGGAGGGCGTGGATAGAAATTTTCTTGGCACCGTGCCGCGGCCCGATGCACTCAAGTCGCCCTCCTCGCGGAGGGCGTGGATAGAAATCGTACCGAGCGCGAGCAGAAGTCCACAAAGCAGAGTCGCCCTCCTCGCGGAGGGCGTGGATAGAAATCCAGTTCATCAACGAACACCTCACGGCTGAGGTCGTCGCCCTCCTCGCGGAGGGCGTGGATAGAAATGATGTATTCGCGCTGTTCGTCCGGGAGGTCCGCAAGGTCGCCCTCCTCGCGGAGGGCGTGGATAGAAATAGTTTGACGGAATGTACCTCTCGCTGGTCGGCTCAAACGTCGCCCTCCTCGCGGAGGGCGTGGATAGAAATACCACTACGCTGCCCCGGCTGGGCGAGTGGACGGGTCGCCCTCCTCGCGGAGGGCGTGGATAGAAATTTTTTGCCCTGCTGACAATATAAACAACATAGGTCGCCCTCCTCGCGGAGGGCGTGGATAGAAATCTCCGTGCCCCAGCGGGAGGGGATCCCGGAACGTAGTCGCCCTCCTCGCGGAGGGCGTGGATAGAAATACCACGCTGCACCACACCAGTGCCTGGCTCACCGGTCGCCCTCCTCGCGGAGGGCGTGGATAGAAATCACCATGATGGAGTCACCGAACGGATCTTTCTGGTCGCCCTCCTCGCGGAGGGCGTGGATAGAAATCAGCACGCCCGCCTGCTTGAGCAGCTGCTTGAACGGTCGCCCTCCTCGCGGAGGGCGTGGATAGAAATTTCTCGGCCTTCTCCACACTCACGTCGTCGAACGTCGCCCTCCTCGCGGAGGGCATGGATAGAAATTTCCAAGTCTACCGCCAAACCTGAAAAGAGCAAGAGTCGCCCTCCTCGCGGAGGGCGTGGATAGAAATCTTCTCCTGCCGGGTAGGCAGATTGTCCTTTTTGTCGCCCTCCTCGCGGAGGGCGTGGATAGAAATTCGATGATGGTAGGCAGTGCCTCCAGCAGGCCCGTCGCCCTCCTCGCGGAGGGCGTGGATAGAAATGCTAAAACTGGTGTCGTTCGGCTTTGCCACGCCGCCCGTCACCCTCCCCGCAGAGGGTACGGATAGAAACCAGTTTCCACCGCGAATCGGGCATCGCCACAATTTTTCCAAAAAGGAGTTTTCCATGCATACAGTTTCCCTCACCCATCAGCTCGTCGCCATCCAGGACGACTTTGACCTCGACAAGATCATCGAAAGCGGCCAGTGCTTCCGGCCACAGAAGCTGTCCGACGGGCGCTACCGCTTTCTTTCCGGCAGCGCACTTCTTTATCTGACTCCGCTGGGCGATGGTCAATACGACGCCGCATGGTATGGCTCAGATCGGGAGTACTGGGCCGACTACTTTGATTTGGGCCGGAACTATGCCGCGCTGCGGTGCAGCTTGGCGGGACAGAGCAGCTATCTGGACAAATCGCTCGATTTCGGGCAGGGCATCCGAATCCTGCATCAGGACCCATGGGAAATGCTCATCACCTTTCTCATCTCCCAGCGCAAGAGCATTCCGGCCATCCGCACCGCCGTGGAACACCTTGCCCGGTGCTGCGGCGAACCGCTCAGTGCCGAAGGCGATAAAGTTTTCCTCTTCCCTACCCCGCAGCAGCTCTGCGGCCTCTCTGAGGCGCAGCTGATGGGCTGTGGTCTGGGCTACCGCACCCGTTACATCCAGAACGCTGCCGCTCAGGCTTCCAGCGGCGCACTCGACCTCGGTGCTCTGGCGGCGCTGCCCGACGACGTGCTCTTTTCCCGCCTCCTCGAGCTGGACGGCGTCGGCAAAAAGGTAGCAAACTGCGTCTGCCTCTTTGGCTATGGCCGTACCGCGATGGCTCCCATTGATGTCTGGATACAGCGACTCATTGATGAGGAATTCGGCGGCCGCGACCCTTTTCCTTCCTATGATCAGCAGGCTGGCATCGTACAGCAGTACCTGTTCTACTACAAACGCAGCACCAGCCGCAGCGTCGCTCACAAAAAATAAAAAAAGTTATTGACAACTCTCCATTTGGCTGGTATAATAACACACGTCGTCAGGGACGGCACACCAGCCATGGGGGATTAGCTCAGCTGGGAGAGCGCTTGCATGGCATGCAAGAGGTCAGCGGTTCGATCCCGCTATTCTCCACCAAAAAAGCACTGTACTTCGTTTGAAGTACGGTGCTTTTCTTTTTGCTTTCTTGGAGGTCACACTGAAAATCAGCCAAATGCCTGATTTTGCAGGCGCATGGACGACAACCCCCAATTCTTGCTGTTTCGTTGTTTTTGAAAATGCTTGTTCGATGTCCGACTGTTTTGCAGGTGGACGCATCACTCCCCCTCAATGTAAGGAGTGAGATCGAAGCTGTTTGAGAATCTTCGTGGTCTCCACTTTCACATAGGCATCATCAGGCACCTTGGGGAGATACTTCATCAGGAAATCAACATCCTGTTGGATTCGCCGGACGGCAGCTTCCAGTGCAGAATAGTTGATTCCGTAGAATAGAAATTCTGCTTGCTTTCATAATCTGCTAAAAGTACGCAAGTATGAAGGAAAAGCAAGAAATACGCAATGTACCCTCTTTTAAAAAGAGGGTACAAAGAAAGGAAATTCAAAAAACTGTAGTTTGAGTTATAAATACTGGATAAAGAATTTCTGCGCGGCCTGCACTCGTTCCTTTTCACCAGCCTCATGGGCGAAGCCCGGAAGGATCGTCAGCTCCGTATGGACGCCGTGCTCCTGGAAATTTTTCTGCAGGCTCTTCATACGGGCTACGCGGTTATCGCCATACGGGGAGTCGCCGATAAACTTGTTGTCGAGCTCGCCGACACTGATGAGGACGGGTACCTTCTTTACGGCTTCGAGGTCGACATCATAACCGAAGTAATCCTTGAAATCACGGATACCCCAGAAGTAGTCCTCGTCTGGATTCAGGAAGGTCGGACGGCCAGGTGCACCGATGGAGCAGGCCTTCAGACGATCAGGGTGAGCGAGCAGGAAGCGGTTTACGAACTGCCCGCCACCAGAGTGTCCGAACATGAAAAACTGATCTGTGTGAACGCCTGGATAGCGCTTCGCCATATCCTCGATCATATCGAGGAGAATCAGATCATAGCGGATGCCGTCGCAGGAGAGGAGCTTATAGCTGTTGAAGTCATCGCGCTGAATGAGTCCACCCGGGAACATAGGCGCAAGCACAGCCATATGATATTTGTCGGCGAGTTCCTTCGCCTGCTTGATGTACTCTTCGATTGCACAGCCGGTTCCATGGATGATGACGAGGAGAGAGTACTCATGCTCCTCTTCGTCGTAGTAGTAGTCTGGGAGATGCACCCAGTAGTGGAAACGCAGGTCGGTCGGACAGTGCCAGAGCATATTTAAGTAAGCATTGCCGAACAGGTTTTTCTGCTGCTCAAGCGTGAGATTCGTAGCCAAAGGATTCTGATTTGCCATAAGGTACCTCCAGGATTACAGGAATTTACCGAAAATGAAGCTTGCGATGACGAGCATGATGGCACCACCGATTCTGGAAGAAATCTGAGCATAGGACATCAGCTCCATGCGGTGCGCAGCGCCGAGACACTGTACGTCGCCGGCACCACCGCCGTTTGCCATACAGAGTCCGGCAGTCAGCATTCCTTCTACAGGATAGAAGTGGAACAGCTTACCGACGATGAAGGTTCCGATCATCGCACCGATGACAGTCGCCATGATGATGACGATATACGCTGGGTTTGTGAAGACCTTCGCGTAGTCTGCGAGGTTCGTACCGATACCAACGGTAATCATCAGTGGGAAGGACATATACTTTACGAAGAATTGCTGCATGCCCCTTGCGCCGGCCTTCACGTTTTCCGGCAGGATATTCGTCATATTCAGAATCGCCATCAGGATGACCATGAAAGCGAAGGTATGAATACTGAAGCCGAGGTTTGCATGGTTGATGATGGAGATGTGCTTTGCGTAGAGGTTAGCTACATTGAAGCATACGACACCGAGTGCGAGACCGGTTGCGTAGTCGGCTGCGGTCGGCTTCACGTCACTGGACTTCGTGCTGACATTTTCTTCACTGACCATGAGACGACCATTACCCGTCATGGATGGCTTGATCTGGCCGAGCTTGTTCAGCAGTGCAGACATGAAGACGGCGCAGAGATTGCCAATGCTGATGATTGCAAAGGCAGATGCATACCAGGAGGAGGCATCACCGCCGGTTGCAGCAGCCCACATCTTGCTCATCGGTGTGATACCGGCACCATTGCCACCGCCCATGACTGGAATTGCATAGGTGGCGATCGCCTCGATTGCGCCGACGCCAGTGATGGCACCTACGAGACCAGCGAGGCCGAGTGCACCTGCAATACCTGCAAGAATCGTCGGAACGAATCCGGCGAAGGATTTGATGAGCATCTTACGATCAACCGAGAGCACAGAGCCGGTGATCAGGACGAGAATGTAGAGATCGAGGAAACCGGTGGAGCCGTTGAAGGTATTCAGAGCTTCCATCGAGCCTTCACCGATCAGGTGGAAGGTGTTCATCGCGCCGGCTACGAGGCAAGAGAAGAGCATGCCGCCGCCGAACCAGGTCTTCCAGACCGGGATATGGTCACCGACCCAGCCGAGCAGCGTGCCGATGATCATCGCGAAGGCGAGTGCGCCGACCATGTTGGTCAGCATCCAGTCATTGGCTGCCATCACCATCATCAGTATACTGAATATAAGGTACATCCACAGAGGGAACCCAAGGATCTTCGTTTCCTTTAACTTATTCACAGTAAATCCTCCCAAAAAGTGATACAGAATTTTTAAAGCACTTTTATTTGCCGGCAAATTTGATAAATGTATTGTACAAAAATGGGAGTAATTGTGCAAGATTGCGACAATGGCGATTCCTCTATGGGACGATAACCATTTGGAATGGACATAGCGCCATAAAACAGAAAAAGAAGCACTCGCTCTGTACTGCAAATTGAATGACGAGTGCTTCTCCTTTTTCTGTTATGAACCTGATTCCAAAATGTTATCGATTTTTAGCAGATGCGCTGATCATGTAGCGCCAGACGATTTCTGCAGAAGGGGATAAGTTGCGGCCCTTCTTTCGGGCGACGATGACATAACGATACAGCGTATCGCCTTTTATCGTGCCATAGACCGGGTTTTGACCAGTAGATGAATTACGAATCGTCGTGTGCGGCAACAGGGCGATGCCACAGCCGCTGCAGGCAACGAGATATCGCGTGTCAACATAATCAATACGCTGCGGATGAATCGGTGTGATGTGATATTTTCTGAAAAAAGATTTTTCGGCATCATACAGCCCCTGACCTGGCGTCGCCAGAATATATCGGAGCGACGGATTACGGAAACGGCTGATGTCGATTTCAACCGGATGCTCGAGTGAATTATCGGAGATATCTAGGTCCTCCAGAATCGGTGATTCCTGTGGAATGACAAATACGAGCGGATCCTCCTGTACTGGCATATACTCGATGTTTTCGGAGTGTACAGGTTCAGTATAGATGGCTAAGTCGATGGATTCGCTTTCCAGCTCTTCTTCGCACTGCTGAGAGTTGCGATTCAGGTAACTGAGATGTATCTCTGGATGTGTCATCATGAAAGGTGCTGCCTGAACAGCAGCGTAGGCGCCACCACGATGCGTTGTGGCAATCAGTACAGGCTCTGCTGGAATCTGATTAAACTGTCGAAGACTATCCATCATCTCGCTTTCGAGCTGCACATAGCGCCGAGCAAAATCGAGAAAAATTTCGCCCTGTGGTGTAACGCTGATCGGGCTGTGCGTGCGGTCAAAAGGCGAAAAGCCCAACTCTTTTTCAAGCTTATTCAGCTGTTTGGTCAGTGCCGGTTGCGAGATAAACAGTCGCTTCGCCGCCTGGGTGATGTTTCTGTATTTTTCTACCTCGAGCACATAACGGAAAATACTTGTATCCATGTGGACCTCCGAAATCGATGTCTTAACGATAGTATATCAGAATCAGAGCGAAAATAATTAAAATTTCGGGTGATGTGCTGTTTCTGCAAAGCAATAAGGTCTAGCTTATCCATGCCGTTGAAAGAAAACAGCTATCGAAACTATAGATTCCAATTGCAAAAACATTGAAGAAAATGCCAAAAAAGAGACTCCGGATACTGAAATGAACCCCAAAAGTTAGACAAAAATGGATCTTTCCCAAATTTTGTGTAAAGTCCAGACAGCTATAAAACAAGAGCGATTTTAATATGAGGCGAAAGACGGCGAAACCGGCTGTCGCCTTAACAATAACATAACGCCGGCAAGGGGGAATGTCAAGGGCGGCGGTGGCGTTCATGCCGGGCATGAGGCTGCCGGTGTCGTCGATGCGGATGGTGACAGGGTAGGTGGTGGTGCTGCCGGTGGTGGTGCCGGCGGAGGAGATGCTGGTGACGACGCCCTCAAAGGTGCAGTCGTCGATGGCGTCGGCGGTGATCTCTGCTTTCTGGCCCACCTGAATGTCGAGAATGTCCAGCTCATCGACGTCCAGCGTCATCTCGAGGTAGCTCAAATCGTAGATGACGCACATCGTCTCGGTGGTGGAAGAACTGCTGCCCATGGTGTCGCCGACCTTCGACCTTTTTTGTCAAACCATTCATTTTTAACAGAAAGGCTCATACGGTCAAGCAGGATGCCGTACAGAGTTTTTGCATCGGTTGACAGATCTTGAAACCGCCGCTCCTGAAAAAGAGCCTTTGGAATGCGGAAGAACGAAAAGAGTTCTCCGGCCTGTCCGTAAAAGTAGTCAAGGGTCATACGGTTGTGTCAAGGGCTGAAAGCAACAATGAGATATAAACATTGTAAAAAACCTCCGGTGAAAAAATTTATTGAGGAATGAAAAAAGCGCAACTTCGATTTTGGTGGTCGAAATTGCGCTATGTAATTTGAAATAGAAGAGTATTGACTCACTTTAGCGGCATGAATGATATGAAACATCTTGACAGCAGGTAAATCCGACTGTAAAATACAGCCAAATGAATTCTGTGCCTAAATTGTTCTCATGCTGCTATGCTGATTGTTGGGCAGAAAATCATTTTTCAACCAAATTTGGCGTATTAACGCCAAATCATACCCATTCACACACGCTTTTCTGGGGGTGCGTTTCAAGGTGGTTCGGGAGAGCGCTTGCATGGCATGCAAGAGGTCAGCGGTTCGATCCCGCTATTCTCCACCAAAAAAGCACTGTACTTCGCAGGAAGTATGGTGCTTTTCTTTTTACTGAAGTCGATTTTGGGGCTGCATTGCTTTGCCTGCATGCCTTTTTGGCTTTTGCGGAAAACCGGGATGTTCCCTCAGATAAGCGGGTCTGCCTCATAACAAAAGAGACCGCCGTACAGCAAGCTGCTGTACCGCGGTCTCTTCTTCTTTTTTCAGTTCTGCGGGATGGCCATTCGGCGCTCTGCTTTCTTTACGAGCCATGCTCCCGCCCATCCGCAGGCGGCTCCCAAAATGGCACCGCCCAGAATATCCGTCGGGTAATGGACACAGAGGTACATCCGCGAGAATGCGATGAGAACGCCTACCGGCAGAGTCGCCATCGCCCACTGCTTTTTCCCGGCCAGCCAGAGGGCTGTCACCGAGGCGAAGGACGCCGCCGTATGGCCCGAAGGAAAGGAGAAATCGTCCGGGTACGGGATAAGCAGTTGTACCTCCGTAAGGATGCCGCATGGACGGACGCGGGCCACCAGTGGCTTGAGAAGAAGATTGCAGAGGACAGCGTCGATGAGGAGCGCCGCTGCCAGCACACATCCGACCCGCCGCGTTTTGCGGAACACCAGCAGCACCGCTGTCAGCGTCACCCAGAGAATACCGGAGTCTCCCAGACGGGTAATAAAACACATGCTTCCATCCAGCATGGGGCTGTGCAGGGATTGCAGGAATTGCAGGAAAGTGAGTTCGGCGTTCATAAAGCTCCCTCTTTCTCGTTTCGTTATGTACAGGATACCAGAAGTTTATGAACAGAAAACCACAAAGTCTTAAACAGTAGTTAAAACAGCCGGCTCCGCCGCTGAGTTTTGCAGCATTTCAGTTCCCGGCGTTCCTGATGGACAAGGGAAAAATTAAAAAGAAAAGCCGACTGAGAATACCTCTCAGTCGGCTTTTCTATGCCGGTGGTGGGGGTCGAACCCACACGTGTTATTAGCACAAGGGATTTTGAGTTTTTATCCTCATCTTCCATCTGGTGTCATCCAGTGATATCTAGTGATATCTGGTTCCCACTGTGCAAAGGCAAAATTCACGCCTCAACGAACAATAATTTGAAATATCCACGATTTTTCGATGCGTTTTTCCTCTACTCTGTTTTTTCGGTTTGGACCGCCCAAATGGAAATTGGAGGGATGTTCAGGAGGGATGCAGGGCAAAACGCTCCTCTGCTTAGGCACAAAACGAAAGGAAAGTCAAGGATAATGAATCAAAATCAAGCAAAAGAGTATTATAAAAAATTATTTGTGAACTATCCTGATGTGCTGTCTGTCGAAGAAGCAACAACTTTACTCGGTTTCAAAAGCCAGACTGCCATCATCAGAAGAATCCATCAACATAGAATTCGCTGCCTGAAAGTCGGACGATCTTTCATGATTCCGAAAGAATATCTCATCGACTATCTTTTGGATAGCTAAATTATATAGCCATTATATTACATAGCGCACCACTTTTCAATAAGAAAAGAGTGCGCTTTTTATTTTCAAACGAAAGGCGGTTGATTTTTTGAACACAAGCTGGAGCAAAACGTTGAAAAAGCCACATGACCCTTGACTACTTTTACGGACAAGCCGGAGAACTGTTTTCATTCTACCGCATTCCCAAGGCTCTTTTTCAGGAGCCACGGTTCCAGAGTCTGTCCACCGATGCAAAAACCCTGTACGGCATCCTGCTGGACCGCATGAGCCTGTCTGTGAAAAACGGCTGGCTGGACGAGCAGAACCGGGTGTTCATCATCTTCACGATAGAGGATGTCAAGAGGGCGTTGTGTTGCGCAGACAACAAAGCGACCAAGCTGCTCCGGGAACTCGAAAAGTTTGGTCTGATTGAACGAAAACGCAGAGGTCTGGGAAAGCCAAGTTTGGTGTATGTGAAGAACTTTTCGGCAGAATCGTCAAAATCAATATTCCAAAATCGTGATTTTCACGATTCTGGAGGCTTCAAAAACGCAAGTCAAGACCCTTCAAAATCACGATGTAATAAGACTAAAGAGAATGATACTGAAATGAGTGAGACTGATCCATTCAATTCTGAAGAAGCGGATGGGATGAGCAAACGCACCCAACTGGAAGATTATTTTTCTCAGTCTTTGGAGATAGACCTTTTGCTCCGGCTCTGCCCGGATGACAAGGACATTATCTACCAGATCGTAGACTTGCTGGTGGACACTTGCGCTACCAACCGTAAGCTGCTGCACATTGCTGGGGACGATAAGCCCGCCGAGGTGGTATGCAGTCGGTTTATGAAGTTGAACGCCGACCACATCCGCTTTGTGCTGAAGTGCTTTGCAGAGAACAGCAGCCCGATCCGTAACATGAAACAATATCTGCTCGCTTCTCTGTACAATGCGCCCACCACCATGCAGCTTTCCTACCAGAACCAAACCAACCACGACTTAGCGAATCGGAGGTGATGAAAATTTCAAAGAAAGCAACCACGATAGCCATCGTCAACCAGAAAGGCGGCACCGGCAAGACCACCACCTGTGAAAATCTGGGCATCGGGCTGGCGATGGAGGGCAAAAAAGTTCTGCTGGTGGACACTGACCCGCAGGGCAGTCTTACCATCAGCATGGGCTGGCAGCAGCCGGACGAGCTGCCTGCCACATTGTCTACTCTGATGCAGAAAGCCATGAACGACCAGCCTATCCAACCCGGTGAGGGCATCCTGCACCATGCAGAGGGCGTAGACCTCATCCCTGCCAACATCGAATTGGCAGGATTGGAGGTGGCTCTGGTAAACAGCATGAACCGGGAAAAGATGCTCAAACAGGTGTTGGACGGAGCAAAACGGGAGTACGATTATATCCTGCTGGACTGTACTCCCTCCCTTGGTATGCTCACCATCAATGCACTGGCGGCGGCAAATACTGCTTTGATACCCGTACAGGCTCAATATCTTTCTGCCAAAGGTCTGGAGCAGCTTTTGCAGACAATCTGTAAGGTACACCGGCAGAAAATCAATCCGAAGCTGAAAATCGAGGGCATCCTGCTCACCATGACGGACAGCCGCACCAACTATGGAAAGCAGATCGACACTTTGATTCGTCAGGCATACGGTAGTAAAATCAAGGTGTTCGACCAGACCATTCCCCGGTCTGTTCGTGCTGCTGAAACCAGTGCCGCCGGCAAGAGCATTTTCCAGTATGACCCCAAGAGCAAGGTGGCAGAAGCCTATCAATCTCTTGCGAAGGAGGTGTTGGTGGATGCCGAAAAGCGGCTTAAACGTAGCACTGAAAGGTCTCGATGATATTTTTTCGACCGAAGAATCCCGGCAGGAAGAACAGCGGGAGCAGGTACAACAGATTCCCGTCAGCGAACTTTTCCCGTTCAAAAACCACCCGTTCAAAGTTCTGGACGATGATTCCATGACCCGGACGGTGGAAAGCATTTCGCAGTTCGGTGTGCTTGCGCCGCTGATTGCCCGCCCCAGACCAGAGGGCGGCTATGAGATCATCTCCGGGCATCGTCGGAAACACGCCGCAGAGCTTGCAAATCTGGACACCGTGCCTGTCATTGTGCGAAATATGGAGGATGATGCCGCCACGATATTGATGGTCGATTCCAATTTGCAGAGAGAACACATCCTGCCCAGCGAGCGGGCATTTGCGTACAAGATGAAGCTGGATGCAATAAAAAATCAAGGTGCTAGGTCAGATTTAACTTCGTCCCAAGTTGGGACGAAGTTGAGAGCCGATGAAAAAGTAGCAAAAGATTCAGGCGAAAGTCGCAATCAAGTCCAGCGTTTTGTGCGTCTGACGAACCTTGTCCCTGAATTGCTCGACATGGTGGACGAGAAAAAAATCTCTTTTAACCCTGCGGTAGAACTGTCCTATCTGGACGAAAAACAGCAACAGGATTTTTTAGAAGCAATGGATGCTTCCCAGAACGCACCATCTCTTTCACAAGCCATTCGGATAAAAAAGCTGGCGCAGCAGGGTGAGTTTGACTATGATGCAGTCTACAACATTATGAATGAGGAAAAGAAAAGCGAACTGGACACCGTGACCATCAAAAACGAAACCCTGCGGAAATACTTTCCACGCAATTACACGCCCCGGCAGATGGAAAGCATCATCATCAAGCTGCTCGACCAGTGGCAACTAAAAAAGCAACAGGCAAAACAGAAGAAGCAGGAAGAAGCGCGCTGATCGCAGACTGAACCAAAAGACCCAGTTCCGGGTCTTTTATTTTGCAAAAATTTTGGAGGAAACGTCTATGAACTTTACTACCACTCACATCCGTTCCGAGAAAGTCACCATTGATACTCGCATCTACACGATTCTGAACGGCAGAAAAAAGCCTGGTGAAGTCTATCTCGCTGCCATTGCCCCGGATATGGAGCTGACCATCATCACGCTGGACGAGGCTCCCGGCATCCTGCCCTGCTTTGAGGAGGATGATGCCTGCCTGAACCTTCCCAACACCTCGCTGCTGCTCTGCTACAACCCGGCGCAGGTGCTGAAGATGGGCGGAAAGCACTACCTGACCGGCCCGGTGATTCTTGTTCGCACCAACATGGACGGCGAGGTCATCTCGCTGACCATCGATGAAGTCTACCTGTTCCAGAAGTATCTGGCAAGCCACAGCATCACCCTGATGGCAGACGACCAGAAGCTGCCCTGCATCTGCATGGAGTGAGGTGTGCCATGCTGAACTTTTTTATCGGTTTCGCATTTTTTGAAGCCGGCGCTTTTTTCGGCTTCTTCGTGGCAGCTCTGTTGAACGCCGCCCATGCCTGGCAGGAGATCTCTATCAAATTCGAGGAGGACGATAATGGAACAGAACGAGAACACCTTGTCGGTGCTGAAAATTGCACCGGGACAGTATCCGCAGCAGGTCGAGATTGACAACAACCTGAAAGCCTTGCAGGAGGCGGTGGGCGGCACGATTGCTGCTGTTTACCCCTTTGCAGACCCAGTGGCTATCATCTGCAATGACGATGGTAAGCTCATGGGTCTGCCCCTGAACCGTGCTCTTCGGGATGAAAACGGAGAAATGTATGATGCCATTGCCGGAGACTTTCTAGTGGTGGGATTGCGCGAGGAGGATTTTGCATCCCTGACCCCAGAACTGGCGCAGAAGTACGAGCAGCTTTTCCATCAGCCGGAAGCCTTTCTGAAGCTAGGCAACCGTCTGTTGGTGCTGCCGGTGCCTGATGAACCTCCCGCAGAAAAGCCCCGCACCAAGCCCCCGGCAGAGCATGACCGCTAAAATCACCCTGCTGCACGGGAGGTGATGGCATTGCAGGAAGAAATCGAACAGAAGTCATTCAACATTATGATCTCCACCACAAAGCTGTCTGCCCGGACTGTCCTGCGGGCGGTAAAGGCGGCGTTTCGGCTGTACCAGTCCAAGACATCCCAAGGTAAGCAAAGTGTCCGCACTCTTCTGCGGCAGAACCGGGGTGTGTCCAGCGTGGAGATCAGCAAGACCGGCATCCGTGGGCTGGAACGCTACGCCAAAAAGTACGGCATCGACTATGCCATCCGCAAGGACACCTCCGAAGTGCCGCCCCGGTATCTGGTCTTTTTCAAAGCCCCGGATGCAGAAGCCTTCAACTCGGCGTTCAAAGAGTATTCGGCATCTCTGCTGAACAAAGACAAACGCCCCTCGGTGCTGGCAAAACTGCATGAACTGGTGCAGGCGGCGGCAGAACTCCCCGGCAAAGTCCGGCATAAGGAACAGGAGCGTGGACTGTGACCACGAAAAAGCTGACAAAGCTGCTGGCACTGTATCTGCCCTATATTTTGCTGGGGCTGGTGGCAACCAACATTGGCGAAGCGTGGCGGCTTGCCGAGGGCAAAGAGCTGGGGGATAAGATCATGGCGATGATGGGCACCGTTCCGGTGGCGTTTGCGAACCCGCTGCCCAGCTTGCATCCGCTCGATTTGCTGGTGGGCTTGTGCTGCGGTGCAGGGTTACGGCTGGCGGTCTATTTGCGTGGAAAAAACGCCAAGAAGTACCGCCACGGCATGGAGTACGGCTCTGCCCGGTGGGGCACCGCCAAGGATATTGAGCCGTTCATGGCACCCAAGTTTGCAGACAACATCATCCTGACCAAAACGGAACGGCTGATGATGTCCAACCGCCCACCGGACCCCAAAAACGCCCGGAACAAAAATGTGCTGGTGGTGGGAGGCTCCGGCAGCGGCAAGACGAGATTTTGGCTTAAACCCAACCTTTTACAATGTCATAGTTCCTATGTGGTCACTGACCCGAAAGGTAGTATCGTGGTCGAGTGCGGGAACGCACTTCTGAAAAACGGTTACAAGCTGAAAATCCTGAACACCATCAACTTCAAAAAGTCCATGCACTATAACCCCTTCGCCTATGTCCACAGCGAAAAGGACATTCTCAAACTGGTCACAACCCTGATGACCAACACCAAAGGCGAAGGGTCCGGTGGGGACCCATTTTGGGAGAAAAGCGAACGTCTTTTGCTCACTGCCCTGATCGCCTATCTGCATTATGAAGCCCCGGTGGAGGAGCAAAATTTCGCCACCCTGCTGGAAATGCTCAACACCATGCAGGTGCTGGAGGATGACGAGGAATATCAGAACCCGGTGGATCTGCTGTTTGAAGAACTGGCGAAAAAGAAGCCCAATTCCTTTGCCGGGCGGCAGTACAAACTTTACAAGCTGGCTGCCGGCAAGACCGCAAAATCCATCCTCATTTCCTGTGGTGCCAGATTAGCCCCCTTCGACATCCAAGAGCTGCGTGACCTTACCATGTACGATGAGCTGCAACTGGACACGCTGGGCGATAAGAAAACGGCATTGTTCCTCATCATGAGCGATACGGACAGCACCTTCAACTTCCTCATCAGCATGGTCTACACCCAGCTTTTCAATCTGCTGTGCGACAAGGCAGATGATGTATACGGCGGCAAGCTGCCCGTTCATGTACGGTGTCTCATCGACGAGTGCGCCAACATCGGGCAGATTCCCAATCTGGAAAAGCTGGTGGCCACCATCCGCAGCCGTGAGATCTCCGCCTGCCTTGTTTTGCAGGCGAGAAGCCAGTTGAAAGCCATTTACAAGGATAACGCGGATACCATTGTGGGCAACATGGACAGCCAGATTTTCCTCGGCGGCAGTGAGCCGACCACCCTGAAAGACTTGTCCGAGATGCTGGGCAAGGAGACCATCGACGCCTTCAACACCTCAGACACCCGTGGCAATAGCCCCAGTTACGGCACTACGTTCCAAAAGATGGGCCACGAATTGTTGAGCCGGGACGAGCTGGCGGTGCTGGACGGCGGCAAGTGTATTTTGCAGTTGCGTGGCGTCAGACCGTTTTTGAGCGACAAGTACGACCTGACCCAGCACCCTAACTACAAGCTGACCTCGGACTACGACCCCAAAAACACCTTCGATATTGAAAAATATCTGAACCGCAAAGAAAAAATCCAACCCGGAGATGAGTTCATCGTGGTGGATGCTGATTCGCTCCCGTCTGCCTGACCCGGTAGGCGGTTTTATTTTTATCCCGGTCAGAAAGGTGCACCAGAAAATCAGCCTTGCTGCGGTTATGCAACGTAAAACTACAAGATTTCGGGTGTGTACAAACGACCGGAAACGCTTTATAATAAAGGAGAAAAGACTATGGAATTCTTCAACTCTGCTATCGAAGTTCTTCAGACTCTGGTTGTCGCTCTGGGTGCCGGTCTCGGCGTTTGGGGTGCCATCAACCTGCTGGAAGGTTATGGTAACGACAACCCCGGCAGCAAGAGTCAGGGCATGAAGCAGCTCATGGCTGGCGGCGGCGTTGCTCTGGTGGGCATTACCCTGATTCCCCTGCTGAGCGGTCTGTTCGGTTAAGAACAGCGGGCGGCGATTGCCGCCCGGTACATATTTATAATAAGGAAAGCCATAGTAACGATCTCACATACAGAAGGTGAATCAGATGAGCGAGATTTTATTGTATCATGGCAGTAAAGAAGAAGTTGTCTATCCCGAAATCCGCATCACACGGTATACAAAGGACTTTTCTTGGGGATTCTACTGCACGAACAGCTATCAACAAGCCTACCGCTGGGCAGACCGCCGTTCTGCCGATGGTATTGTGAACGTCTATCGCTATGTAGAGAATCCTGACCTGAAAATCCTGCGTTTCCCTGAAATGTCGGACGAATGGCTGGATTTCATTGCAAAATGTCGTGCAGGCGAAACCCATCCCTATGATATTGTGGAGGGTCCCATGGCAGATGACACCATCTGGGACTATGTCAATGGATTTACGTCCGGGCAGATCAGCCGTGAAGCATTTTGGGCATTGGCGAAGTTCAAGCATCCAACACACCAGATCAGCTTTCATACCGTAAACGCTTTGCACTGCCTGACCTTTGAGAGGAGTGAATCCATCCATGACCGAAAAGCAGAAAAATGATGTTCTCTACGTTTGCAGCCTGATCGAGACCATCGCCCGTAAGACCAAAAATCATCGGCAGGATGTGATTCGTCACTTCACAAAAGCCGGCATCGAACGGCAGCTCCGGCTGGCAGAAGTAAACCACTGTCTGTCCTTTGAGCAGGTTTCAGATGAGCTGATTGAAGATCTCAACATCCCGGATGGGGATTTTGATACTGCTGCGGAGTGCCGCTATACGGTCCCTTCTGCAACCTCCATCGGAATGCTGTATCAGGGGCTGGTGCTGTCCACCATGAAAGATGAAGATGCTGCACAGGCAATTCTGGATGTTTTTTCGTCGTTTATCACGGATGAGATCTCCGATTTCAATTCCAACGTATACTACACCAATCCTGATTATCTCCGCTGCTCCTATCTGGAGGGCAAAATGCTTGCTTGAGAAAGGATTGTTATAATGGCAAAAAATCAACATAATGCAGGGCTTCATTATAGACCTCTCAATCAACTTGGATTATCAAACTTCAATGATTATATAGAAAATCCCATTGATAGTCGTTTTAAGTTTAATCCGCCCCCTCTAAAATGTGGTAAGCTTTTTGGACTTTGCAAAGCTGATCGTCAAAAAGAAAAGCTTCAGAAACATTGCCCGTGGCATCCGCTTCTAAAAATGAAGGCATTCACATTAGAGATCAACGGAGAAGCTGAATACATTTGGTATTGTAAAGAATGCGATTGTTATTATATGAACCCCTTTTGGCGAAATGGAGAAAAACGCATCCTTGATGTTTATCATAAGGTTCCTGTTCGCCGACTTATAAAAACAGCTATATAGCTTTGATTATGATTTGCCGATTGCCGAAAAGCAGTCGGCTTTTTTGTTTCCGTCGAACACTTTTTGTGTTTGCTCATATCATTTCATCTATCATTCATCAATCAAAAATGATAGATGAAATGAGGGCATTGTTCCATACGGCGGCTTGAGCAGCAGCGGAAAGCCCTCTGCAGCTTGCAGTTTTATTAAATGTCCGTGCTCCAAGCCGCGTTTTTATCCACCCATCCATGAAAGGCGGTGCTATTATGCAGTTTTTGACCCACATTATTTTTCTCCTGAATCTCCTCAAGACCCTTATCAACCATTTCAGCTAAGGACGGTGACTGAATGGAAACCGTTCTCAAAGCCATTGCCGACTGGATCAAAGGCATCCTGACGGCAGGCATTATGTCCAATCTCTCCGGTTTGTTCGACGATGTAAACACGCAGGTTGGCAACATCGCACAGCAGGTGGGCACCAAGCCCTCCAGCTTTGAGCCACGGGTGTTCGCCATGATCGAATCGCTGTCCCGGAACGTGGTGCTGCCCATTGCAGGCATCATCCTGACCTTTATCGCCTGTTACGAACTGATCGAGATGATTACCCAGCACAACAATATGGCACAGTTTGAGCCTGCCCTCATCATGCGCTGGATTTTTAAGACTGCTATTTCGGTGTGGCTCATCAGCAATACTTTTGACATCGTGATGGCGGTGTTCGATGTCACCCAAAAGGTGGTATCCGATTCCAGCAGCATCATTGCCGGAAATACCCGTGTCAACGACATTGGCTTGTCCATGCTGCAATCCAGCCTGATGCAGATGGACGTTGGTCCCCTGTTCGGGCTGTTTTTGCAGTCCTTCTTCATTGGCATCACCATGCGCATCCTGTCCATCGTTATTTTCGTCATCGTCTACGGAAGAATGATTGAAATTTACTGCATGGTGAGCCTTGCGCCCATCCCCATGGCGACCTTCGGCAACCACGAGCAGAGCCACATGGGGCAGAACTACCTGAAATGCCTGTTTGCACTGGGTTTTCAGGGCTTCCTGATCTTGATTTGTGTTGCCATTTATGCGGTGCTGATCCAAAGCGTAGCGATTTCCGGGGATGCCATCAACTCCATTTGGAGCATTGTGGGCTACACCGTTCTGCTCTGTTTCAGCCTGTTCAAGACCAGCTCGGTGACGAAATCCGTCCTCGGAGCGCACTAAAGGAGGTGCTTTATTGGCTGCGTATATTTCAGTTCCCCGTGACCTGACGAAAGTGAAATCGAAGGTCGCGTTCAACCTGACCAAACGGCAGCTTGTCTGCTTTGGCACAGCGGCTCTCATTGGAGTGCCGCTGTTTTTTGTTCTCCGGGATTCCGGCGGCAACACTGCTGCCACCCTCGGTATGATGGCGGTGATGCTGCCGGCGTTCTTCCTTGGGATGTACGAGAAAAACGGTCAGCCCATGGAAAAGCTGCTGTCGTACTATGTGCAGTCCCGGTTTGTCCGCCCGAAGATCCGCCCCTACAAGACCAACAACTACTATGCGATTTTGATGAAGGGAGGCGCAACCTATGATTCCGTTTTGGAAAAAGACCGGTAAGGACGGCAAGAAAAAACCGCAGAAACCCGCCGTGCCCCGGACCGCCCAGCAGTCCATCCCCATGCAGCGGATGTTTGAGGATGGCACCTGCCGGGTGAAAGCAAACTACTACACCCGCACCATCCAGTATCAGGACATCAATTATCAGTTGGCGCAGCAGGAGGACAAGACCGCCATTTTCGAGGAATGGTGCAGTTTTCTGAACTTCTTCGATTCCAGCATTAAGTTTGAATTGTCCTTTGTGAACATGGCAACCGACAGCACCGAGTTTGAAAAGAGCATCCGCATTCCGTTCCAGAAGGACGGTTTCGATGATGTTCGTGCGGAGTACAGCCAGATGCTGCGCCAGCAGCTCGCCAAGGGCAATAATGGTCTGACCAAGACCAAATTCATCACCTTTGGTGTGGAGGGCGAGAGCATGGCACAGGTCAAGCCCCGGCTCGACCACATCCAGAATGACCTGCTGAATAACTTCCACCGGCTGGGGGTGCAGGCAAAATCCCTGAACGGTGTCCAGCGGCTGAAGCTCATGCATGATATGTTCAACATGGATGGCGCATCCAAGTTTCACTTTGACTGGAAAGACCTTGTGAAAAGCGGGCTTTCCGCGAAGGATGCCATTGCGCCCACCGCCTTTGCCTTCAAGAACAGCCGCACCTTCCAAATGGGCGGTATCTTCTGCGCCGTCAGCTTTCTGAGCATCACGGCATCCGACATCAGCGACCAGCTTTTGAAGGATTTTCTGGACATGGATTCCAGCCAGATCGTTACCATGCACATCCAGTCCGTTGACCAGAACCGTGCCATCAAGACGGTGAAACGCACCATCACGGAACTGGACCGCAGCAAGATCGAGGAGCAGAAAAAAGCTATCCGTGCCGGGTATGATATTGACATCATTCCGTCGGATTTGGCGACCTACGGCAGGGATGCCAAGGCTCTGCTGAAAGAATTGCAGAGCCAGAACGAGCGGATGTTCCTCGTCACTTTTTTGGTGCTGAACACCGGCAGGACTGAACAGGAACTGGAAAACAATGTTTTTCAGGCAAGCTCCATCGCTCAGAAGCACAACTGCAACCTGTGCAGACTGGACTTCCAGCAGGAGCAGGGTCTGATGAGCAGCCTGCCGCTGGCGGATTGCCAGATCGAGATTCAGCGGGGACTGACCACCAGCAGCACTGCCATCTTCATCCCCTTTACCACGCAGGAATTGTACCAGAGCGGAAAAGAATCGCTGTACTACGGCTTGAATGCCTTGTCCAATAACCTCATCATGGTTGACCGCAAGAAGCTGAAAAATCCCAATGGGCTTATCCTCGGCACTCCCGGTTCTGGCAAAAGTTTCTCAGCAAAGCGTGAGATCACCAATGCGTTTCTGGTGACAGATGATGATATTATCATCTGCGACCCGGAAGCAGAAGTGCGACACGAAGTCGCGTAATGTATTGTGTATAAACACTGCTCTATCCATTTGGAGTAACCCTACTGTGACCTGCACTGGTCAAAAGCCGGCGTTGGGAAGCTCACAGGACAATATGGGAAATCTG
>NZ_CABVEW010000008.1:0-123091 GCF_902497445.1 Faecalibacterium sp. Marseille-P9312 | reverse complement strand
CACTCTGTGTCCGTGAGAACACAGCAGTGTTGAAATCTGAAGGAAGAAAGTAAATCGATTTGATGGTACGCCGGGTGCGCTGAAAGGTGCACGCCCGGCGTGAGGTGGGGGAAAACTTGGAGATTACGTCAAAAAGTTACCTATCACAACAAAGCAGACTACTCTGCGGACTGCTTCGCAGCCGCAGAGGTGCTGCACATTCTTTTTGACCACAAAAATGCGGAATGTCGCAGGATTATCCACCAGCGAAGCGCAAAAATCCAGCGATATGTTCGGTAAGTGCAGATACTTGGACGAGATCACCGGCGGGCGTGGCGTGGTGTTCGCCACGGGAACGCCCGTGAGCAATTCCATGACCGAACTGTATACGGTCATGCGGTATTTGCAGTACAGCACCTTGCAGCAGAAAAAGCTGACCCACTTCGACTGCTGGGCATCCACTTTTGGAGAGACCACCACTGCAATCGAGCTTGCGCCGGAAGGTACAGGATATCGGGCGAGAACGAGATTTGCCAAGTTCTTCAACCTCCCGGAACTGATGTCCATGTTCAAGGAGGTTGCGGACATTAAAACATCCGACCAGCTCCATCTGCCTGTGCCCGAAGCGAAGTTTGAAACCGTGGTGGCAAAGCCCTCGGAAATTCAGAAGGAAATGGTGCAGGAACTGAGCAAACGTGCGGCAGAAATCCACTCCGGTGCAGTAGATGCCTCCGTGGACAATATGCTCTGCGTCACAAACGACGGCAGAAAGATCGGCTTGGATGTGCGCCTGATGAACCCCATGCTGCCCGATGACCCTAACAGCAAGCTGAACGTCTGTGTGCAGAACGTGCTGAAAATTTGGGAGGAGGGCAAAGACCAGAAGCTGACCCAACTTTTGTTCTGTGACCTCTCCACACCGAAAAACGATGGCAATTTCAATGTCTACGATGACATTCGCAAAAAGCTGATCGCCGCCGGCGTGCCGGAAAACGAGATCGAGTTTATCCACAACGCCGACACCGAAGCAAAAAAGGCGGCGCTGTTCTCGAAAGTGCGCTCCGGCGATGTGCGCGTCCTGCTGGGCAGCACGGCAAAAATGGGCGCAGGAACCAATGTGCAGCAGCGTCTTGTGGCGGTGCATCACTTGGATGTTGGCTGGAAGCCCAGTGATATGACCCAGCGCAACGGACGCATCATCCGGCAGGGCAATATGAATAAGGAAGTCAAGGTGTTCAATTACGTCACGGAAGGGACATTTGACAGTTATTTGTTCCAAACCTTGGAAAATAAGCAGCGATTTATCAGCCAAATTATGACTTCCAAATCCCCTGTGCGCTCCTGCGAGGATGTAGACGAACAGGCACTTTCCTATGCGGAGATCAAGGCACTGTGCGCTGGAAATCCGCTCATTAAGGAGAAGATGGATTTGGATGTGCAGGTCGCAAAGCTGAAAGTGCTGAAAGCCGACCATCAGAGCCAGAAGTTCCGTTTGGAAGATAAGCTGTTGACGAAGTTCCCGGCAGAGATTCAGGAGCAGACTGCAAAAATTGCAGCTCTGAAATCGGATGCCGAAGTTGCTGCCGCCCACCCGCAGGGCAAGGAAGAGTTCTGCGGCATGACCATCAAGGGCGTGACCTACGATGAGAAAAAAACCGCCGGTGAGCGTCTGGTGCTTGCCTGTTCCGAACTGCCCAACGCTGAGGAAAAAGTGATCGGCAGTTACCGGGGCTTTGAGCTTTCTCTGCGGTTCGATGCTTTCCGCACGGAGTATCAGGCACTTTTGAAAGGGCAGCGGAAGTATACGGTGCCTTTGGGCACCGACCCGCTGGGCAACATCATCCGTCTGGATAATTCGCTGAACAACTTCCCGGAGCGCATCACCGCTGCCGAAAACGAGCTGGACACCCTGCATCAGCAGCAGGCAGCGGCACAAATCGAGGTGGAAAAGCCCTTCCCGCAGGAGGAAGAATTGGCGGAAAAGTCCGCACGGCTTGCAGAGCTGAACGCCCAGTTGGATGTGGACGAAAAGAGCCATGGGCCGGAACAGGACGAGGAAGAACAGGAGGATGCCCCTCGCCGCCCCTCGGTACTGGCGGCACTGGAAGAAAAGTCGGACAAGCCGGAGCCTGTGAAGCCCTTCCGCAGTTACTACGACAAGGATGGTGATGCCCGGTGAAAGAAAAGCGGGATGAAATCATCATCCTGAGAACCACAAAGACCGAGAAGAACCGCATCTATGAGAAAATGCTGGGCATGGGTATCCGCAGCCTGAGTGCCTATATCCGCAAGATGGCACTGGATGGCTACTGCCTGAATCTTGACCTGCCGCAACTGCGGCGCATGGCGTATCTCTTGCAGATGTGCAGCAACAATCTGAACCAGTACGCCAAAGCCGCCAATGAAAATGGTCGGGTCTATGCCGCCGACATAGAGGACCTGCGGCAACGGCTGGATGAGCTGATCGACATTGGTCGGCAGATTCTTTCCCGGCTGGCAGAACTCTAAGATTTTTCCCCGCAGTTGGAGGACTGCGGGGCTACATAAGAGTTGACATCCTTGCAACGCAGTGGTTGCTACCTTTATAATAAGGGCGAAAGAAAGGCAGGTGCTGGATATGAGGTTCGTTTTTAAGATGATCGTTTTTCCGTTTTGGCTGATTACGGCTTTCCTTGCGCTGATGCTGAAATGGACGTTGAACCTGTCGGCGTTTGTGCTGGCGCTGCCCATGCTGTATATTTTCGGCTGCGGTCTTTATACGCTGTACTGCCGGGAGTGGTTACAGTTTTTGATCTTGCTGGTGGCAGAGTTTGGCTGCTTTGTGTTGATTTTTATGGGCACTTTGATCGCAGATGCAGCAGAACGTTTTAGTGGCTGGGTTGCCGGATTGTGATATTTTTATCTTGATGCCGCCGATGTGCGGCATTTTCTTTTTGTAACAGGGGGTGATGACCACTGGCAGCGACACGGTTGATCCCTATGCGGAAAAACAAGGGCAAGTCCATCGGGGCGTGTCTGCACAATCACACCAGCTATGTCCAAAACCCGGACAAGACCGAGCAGGGCGAGCTGGTAAGCAGCTATCAGTGCAGCCCGTTGACCGTGGATGAAGAATTTCTGCTGACAAAACGGCTGTACGAGCAGACCACTGGGCGCAGTCAGAAAAGTGATGTGATCACCTATCAGGTGCGACAGTCTTTCAAGCCGGGGGAGGTCACGCCGGAGGAAGCTAACCGCATCGGCTACGAATTTGCTGAGCGTTTTTTGAAGGGCAAGCACGCTTTTATCGTTGCTACCCACACCGACCGGGCGCACATCCACAACCACATTGTTTTCAACTCTACGGCACTGGATGGTCGAAAAAAGTTCCGCAACTTTTGGCTCTCCACCTTTGCGGTGCAGCGGTTGAGCGATCTGATCTGCTTGGAGCACCAGCTCTCCACCATCGAGTACAAGCCTTATCGGGAACGACAGAAGCGCATCGTCTACCCACCCAAAGAAAGCAACCGTGACCGCCTGTGTGGAATTATTGACACCATCCTTGCAGAAAAGCCGAAGGACTTTGAAGTTTTTCTGCAAAAGCTGGAGCAGCAGGGATATGAGGTGAAGCATGGCAAGTACACGTCGGTGAAGGGCAAGGGGCAGAAACGCTTTATCCGGTTCCGCACACTGGGCACAGGCTATGGCGAGGACGAGATCAAGGCGGTGCTGGAGGGCAAGGCAAAACACCACCCCTATCAAAAGCAGCCACCGCAGGAGCAACCGTTCCAGCTTCTGGTGGATATTCCGCAGAAAATGGCGGCAGGCAAAAGTGTCGGCTACAAAAAGTGGGCAACCAAGTTCAACCTAAAGGAGATGTCCAAGACCCTGCTGTTTTTACAGGAGCAGAAGATCAGCAGTGCAGAGGAACTGCGGGAACGTGCAGCGGCGGCAACCGAACGCTATCATGTCATGGGCGATTCCATCAAGGCAGCGGAAGCACGGTTGACGGAAATTGCCGTCCTGAAAACCCACATCATCAACTATGCCAAGACTCACCCAGTCTATGATGCCTACCGCAAGTCGGGGTACAGTAAAAAGTATCTGGAAGCCCACCGGGAGGAGATCACTCTGTACAAGGCGGCGAAAGCGGCCTTTGACGAAGCCGGGCTGCAAAAATTGCCGAAGGTCAAGGAGTTGGATGCGGAGTTCGCAGAACTGCTAACAAAAAAGAAAGCTGCCTACCCGGACTACCGCAAGGCACGAAATGAGATGCAAGAACTGGTTCGGGCGCAGAAAAACGTAGAACGATTTTTTGCGGAAGAAAAGGAAACCACCGAAAAAACACCGACCCGATAAACGAATACCGCCGAGGAGCTTTCCCAGTTGGGAGGCATCCTCGGCGGCATTTTTTAGTTTATGTAGCAGCGGTCTTGTTTTACGAGCCAATCTTCACACAGCCGCTGAGCTTCGGCCTTTGTGCAGCAGGTGCAGTTGAAAAGTTTGCCACGGATGGAGCAGTAAGTGTAGTGTACTTTCGGGACACCATTAGCATCTCGAAAATCAACGCAGCGTTCCTCACCGGGCAGCAGATAAATCGTATCCACGTTCAATAGCTCCTTTTCACTTTGTTCGTGTGCAAACCGCACAACACGCAACGTCTGCTATTATAACATGAACCATCAAATTCTTCTATTGACCCTTGCGCCAAAAAGGTACAGGCTTTTTCGTAGGATGTGACGATTGACATCCTCAAAAGCATCCCGCAGGGAGGCGTAGCCTGCATTGAAAAATGCAGATCAAAGGGGTTTGGGGCACTCCCCAACAAGCGTTTTGCAACGCAAAAGTCGCCGTTGTATATACGACGGCATTGCTTGCCACAACAATGCGTCCTTTTTGTCCGCAATTTGTAATTTTCAGATTGGAGAAAAACGCCATGGCAAAGACGAAGGCTGAAGAAAAAGCTCTCAACCTTGATTAGATTTTGTTTAACTGCCGGGATTATCTGCGCGCTGCGCGCAACTCCGGCTCGTTCTTTGAAAAGCGTGATATCCCCCGCAGTACAGCCCCGAAGTTCTCAAATTGGTCGCAACAAACTGTTTTTTTAGTTCGATATAGGTTTTCTGATATTCTGTCATTGGTCGCACCTCCCATCAATCCCACCAGAAGTACCAGACGGTGGACTGCCACAGGACATCTGCCAAGGAGCCAATGCTTCCATCCTCATTCTGATCCAGATCTGGGCAGAAACCATATTGCTCCACAGCCACCTCCATAGCTCTTTCCTTGGAGATCGGAGTTGGAAGTTCAAACTCCAATTCATCGTGGCTCATGGCGGCAGGGATGGCACCATGTTGCTCGAACCAGTATTTCGCCACTGCCATCAGGTCCGGTGTGTCGGGACACTCATTCCAATTTCCAAAGGGCAGGTAGGCGAAGATCTCCCAGGGGTTCTTTACCGGAATTTTAGCCAGAATGAGCGGATATGTCATTCCGGTATCATCGTTCCAATAGTTTGCGAAGCGGTCGTTGGGTTCTCCGCCCTCCATCTCGCCCAGGACTTCCTCCTCCCAGTCCAGATCATCGTCCTCGGCTTCTTCCTTGCGCTGGCCGGTCAATTCCTCCAAAATCGCCTTTCCGTCCTTAACAGGAGCGGAGAGCATCTTCTTCCGGTACTCCTCTACCGTTTTGAGGTCAAATTCATAGCAGTCCGCATCATGCTCCGGGTCGGCGTTCATTACCAGACATTCCAACAGCGTTTCATCATCCGCCTGGATAAGTACGGGAACAAAGCCCTCCCGTACCCCCAGCCGCTGGGCGTAGCTGTATGCCGACATGATGGGGTCATCATCTGCCATGGATGGGAAATAGGTACACTCGCAGTCCAGATACTCCATGATGGCATGAGCCACTTCGGAAGACTCCAGCGTGTCCTCGTCGAAGTCCTGTCCCTGCCAGTTTTCAAAGCGTTCCTCAATCACTTGAGCCATGGTCTGATAGTATTTCTCATCAAATGGGATGAATAAGTATGCCTCCTGTTGAAATTCATTGGAGTGGTATCGGGACGGACCAAAATATTTCAGGGCATAGTCATCAATGTCGGCAGGATAGTAGGGGCTGTCGCCCTCTCCGTAGTAATAACCTGCAAAGGCACGGCCTTGCTGATTGAACAGCACAGAGAACAGACAGCCGTCCAGCTCATCCCGGATAAACTCCCTCAGATCCACATTGGCAGGATCAGCTTTGACCTGTTTGGTCACTTCGCTGTATTCTTTCAAGAAGTCCTCGCCCATCAGGTCGTGCTCCATACACCAGCGCAGGTAGATGGCCATGTGGTTATAAGCATTGATGGGGTCAATAGGCAGTTCCTTCTCCTCAATGCTCTCGATATGATAGGAAGCATCGTCCATCTCACCGTCAAAATCATCATTGGAAAGGGTGCCACGGGTGATTGCATCCTGGCGGGTGGGGTTCACCACAAAGCTGATCCCCGCCATCTTGTCCAGCAGAGCGTCTACATCATGTTCCAGTTTATAGTCCAACTCGTCCTCATAAAGCGGAATGACCTGATAGAAGTTGACCTCCTCGCCGCCCGGCAGAGTGCAGACCTCGCTGCCATCCTCCGTACCCTGAGGACCGATCAGGGTAGCAGTACACAGTTTGGTGTTGTCTGCAAATGGTTCCCGGTTCTCCACTGTATGACCATGCCCCAACCAGCTGTCACAGTTGATAGGCAGACGGGCCAAGGATTTCAGCAGGCGGATGGGCCAGTACCACTTTTCGTCTTTCATGGACTCCTGATCCAGCTTCCAGTCCGCAGGCAGGGCAATGGCCAGCTCCGCCCGCTCCAGCTTGTATTCCGCCAGTTCCTCCGGCACATTCATCCGGTGAGCACCCATACCCATGGTGACCAGGGTATAATAGTCCCGCTCCTCAGTGGGCGGCACGATGCAGATGTCCACATGGATGTCCGGGGAGACCAACTCGTGGAACACATTCTCGACCTTGCCGAAATGCTGCTGGATGTGCCCCTCGACGGCTTCCATCTCCTCCTCGGTGTAGACTTCGGGATTACTGAATTCTTCCTCATCCTGCTTGTCATCATTGTCCGAGTGGTCGCAGCTGTCATCCTCTGGATCTCCCTTTATAGGCTCGTAACCAATCTTCAGGGTCATCTGTTCTTCTGGCAGAGAGATGCCGGGGCTGCGGGTGATGGTGTGCTTATCGTCCGCAGAAAAACCGATGGTCTCGCCGTCTTGCAGCGTCACATCACACGCCAGCACATAGGAGGCAAGGCTTGCCAAAAAGTCCCGTAGTTCCTCCGGCTCAGCGTCGGTGTTCAACACCTCCATTTCCTCCTTGCCAAACACATCCATGCCGTAGGTGTAGCCGTTTAGGCCCCCCTCGCTCCGGTACAGGCCGAACCAAACCCAGTTGAAGATGGGCAGTTCGTCCTTTTTGAGCATATCGGCAAGGCCCTCATAGAAACGAGGCTCAAATACCACGCCGCTGGTGTAGACACCGGTGGCGTATTTCTGCTTGCAGCACACTGCCATCGCCTTGGTGAACAGCTTACCTCGTTCCAGCAGTTTTTCCTCCTCGCCCAACACAGCCACCATGATATGGGCCTTGTGCGTTTTGGCCACTTCTACGGCCTCTGGCCACATATAGTTGTTTTCGGCGTTGATCTCTGCTTCATTGTCAGGGATGTGACCGTGGAATAGTGTCACGATCAGCATCATATTGCCGACCCGCATTACCACAGCGTCATCGCTGTTCTCAACATCTTCGTCGCCCTCAGCCGGCTCATCGTCCACGATGCCCCATTCTTCCCGCAGATCTCGAATCAACTGCTCCTTGTCCCACTCTGCTTTGGAGAGGAGCACAGATCCGGCAAAGGAACCCTTATGGTCGGTTTCCTCCTCGTCGGCGTCATCCTCAAGACCCTCTGCATCTTCATCCGGATCATAGAGGGATTCATGCTCCAGTCCGCGGATAAATTTCTCAAAGCTGTCTGCCAGATGGGTAATTTTATAGTCATTTTCCTGATCCACATGGACTACCGCAGGCTCTCCCTGGGGACCGCAAGCTCGGTAGTCCAGGAAAATCATATCGTGTCCGGCGCTTGGACAGTCACAGATGGCCACGCCGATGGCAGGATACTCCCACTCATCGATCATAAACTGGCTGCCCAGCTCTCCACAGAGGGAGCAGCTCTTTTCTCGTCCGATGCCGAAAATGCCGGTGATGGCCACATGGTCATCTGCCCAGCAGGTAGGCTCATCGCAGGGATAGCAGGTGTTCACCGGAATGCCGCCGTTGTGCTGCTTCATCAGCCAGATGTAGGCAGCGGGCAGCTTGTAGCCCAGTTCCTCCTCCACGCTGGCAATCAGCTCATCGGAAGGCGGATCACTGACATATTCTTTCAGTGCATACCAATTATCATCCCAGAAGTTGGTGAGGTCGAAGCCCTCAAATGGAGTATCACCGGGCACGAATTTGGCCTTCTTCTTCCGGCTGCGCTGGCGTTTCCGAATCTCCGCCTTACACTCCCGAATTACTGCCGGGGCATTTTCATCCTCCGGGTCCAACTCTGCCCACCGCTGAGCGTAGGGAATGGCCTTTTCCTCCTGGCCGTAGAGATACTGATAGCCATAGGCCATCCGCATATTCCACTCCGCCTTGTCCTGGCCTTCCTCCCGGACGGACTCCAGCACCTCAATGGCCCTCAGAAGGGCTTTGTCTCCCTTGGATTTCAAAGTACCTTCGTCATGGTCCCCGATGATGGCGTAGTTCTCCAGTGCACGGGCCAGGGCGTAGGCGGTGCGGTAGTTCCTCCAGTTCTCCGGGATGGCATTCAGTGCCTGGATACAGCGGGTGTACTCGTCTTCGGCGTTCCACTGCTCCAGCTGAGCGAAGAATGCTTCGGCGTTCTGTTGGGTGTAAGGAATATAGTCCATGCCCGTCAGCGTTTCGTCCAACTCGTCATCCTGATTCTCAGTTTCTGTCCCATCATCTTGTTGCTTTAGGGATACAGAACCGGCTTCACGGCGGAAGGTGTGGAAGATGGCCCATGGGATGTCCGTGCCTTCAAAGAACTCTTTCGCCATGTTCAGCGCCTCTTGGATGTCCCAGGCGATGAAGTCCACATAGCCACAGTAGAGGCCGGTAGCCCCGCCGGTGAGAGTGAGCACTTCCGAACCATCCCCGCCGGTGAGCACTTCCTCCAGTTTGTCCCGGAAGTCGAAAATTTTCTGACTGCCTTCCTCCTCCCGCAGGGTATCCAGGGGATAGCAGAAGAAGCCCGCCACCGCGCCGTCGGCATGGAGATCGTCCATAAAATCATTGTCGGCATTCAGATAGCCGTTGATGAGCGGCACACAGCAGGTGGAACCGGCCATTACATCCAGCCGCCAATCGGCGTCCGGGTCCTGTTTGGGTTCCATTTTGTAACCAAGGTAGCTCTCCAGATAGGCTTCCGGGTCGGTGGAGAGCTCCAGGCCCTGCTCCCGCAGTTTGTCGGGCAGCTGGGACAGGAGAAAGGACGGCTCTGCCTTGGGTTCCTCCAGCACATCAAAGCTGTCTATGTATCTCATGTGGGGGATCTCGCCCAGCACTTGGTCGGTGAAGGTGGTGAGCATCCACCAGGCCCGGCCTTCTTCCTCCCGGAGCATAGGCAGCAGCTTTTCACAGTAGGCGGAGATGGCGAAGCTGTTTTCACCCTGCTCCTCCAGCCAGATCTGCACATCATCCCCGGAAATCTCCCAGCCATCCTCCTCAGTACGCAGGCCGATGTTCTGGAAAGGCTGACGGCCCACAAGGATATTCCAGTGCTCCAGCACCTCCTTGGGGGCGTGCTTCTGGAAGTAGACCAGCTCAAACAGTTTGACCTTATCCCCCTCCGGGGTGAGGATCAGCTCATGCTTTTCGCCGTTGAAGCCCATCTCGAAGGAAATCTCGTCAAAAACCAAATTCAGGGTTTCCTCCATTTGGGCCACGATCTCCGCACCGCGGGTGTGATCTTTGTCCTCGTCCATCATCTGGCGCAGCTCTGCTTCCATCTCGGCAAAGGTTTCCCACCAGTTCTCTGTCCGTTCCCGGAAGCACTCCCAGAACTGCGGCAGAGAAATACCCTTTTTGCACGAGTCAATTAGTTCCTCCATGTCCTGTCGGGTGTTGAGCTTAGGATCATCACCGGGATGCAGTTCCAGAGCTTTTTCAAAATGCCGCAGAGCCCGGCCCTCCTGATCCAGATAATAATAGGCATACCCCATACGGAAATTCCAGGAATAAGTATCTCCCAGTTCCTCCTCATGGGACTGCATCAGTTCCAGTGCCTGGTGAAGCAGCTTCCTTCCCTCCGGCTCGCTGGAGTCCGCCAGATTGTTGTAGGCGCGGGCCAGCTCCATATCCATTTCCGGGGTACGCTCCTCGGCAGAGATTGCCTCCAGTGCGTCAACGATTTTCTGGTGTTTGTCCTCCTCATGCCACTTCTGGCACTGCTTCAAAATATCCATATCAGGGTCCTCCTCGTCCTCATCTGGTTTCCAGTCTTTGATCTGCTGGAACACGCCATTTTCATCCCGCTCAAAGGCGCAGGGAGCGGGGGTGTTCAGCAAAGGGATGATGTCGGGATCGTCATTGCAGATCGTGTTCAGCTTGTAGATCCCGGCATTGTTGGGATCGTCCATGTACGCCTCGCTCTCATCACCAGCAGTGAAGCGCCAGCCACTGTCCCAGCCGCCGTCCGGCTTCTCCCGGTAACAGTAGCCGACCTTGTAGCCCTCCACCGTGATACGGTTGGTGGCGATACAGCCATCGGCACCCTCCCAGTCGGGGAGCAGATCTTTTACATCTTCCGCCTTTACATGGTAGTTCCGATTACGGCCGGAGGCTTCGTACAGCTCTTTCCGCAGCATCTCCACCTGATAAGCCATATCTGTAATCTCATCCTCACCCATCATCTCGCTGATGTCGTATTCCAGCGGATTCTGGGCAAAATCCGCCAGTGCCTTGTTCATGGCGTCATGCTCCTCTGGCGTGACGGTGATGCGGATGCGGCGGGCAGGGGTGTTGTACTCGTCCAGATCCTGAAGGTTTACACTGCCGCTGACGCTGCACTCCAGCAGGATGGCGGCCAGATCAGTGACCACATCAATGGCGAAGTGGAAGTCCATCTCCACGCCATCGGAGTGTGTAAACTCCAGATACTCCACGGTCTGGCGGAAGTCCCAGTTTTGTTTGTCCAGCCCAATCTTGGCAAATATCTCGCTGAGGGGGATCTCCTCTTTCTTCTGGTCTTCCAAAAATGCCACAAGGTTCAGACTGTCATCGGAACCGCCAATAAAGTTGCCCCAGTATTTTTTGATATACATTTGTCGTGCCTCCTGTTCTGAATCCAGTCGATCAATGAGCTGATTCAAGTGTTCCAACCACGCAGGAGCGATCTCACCGCTGTCCTCGTTCTTCCAAAGATCCACAATCTCACGGATGCCGTCCTCGTCCGGCACCTCGTTTTTGATGTCGGTGAGCTGCCGCAGCAGGAAAGCAAGGGCTTCTTTGGATGCTGTGAAACCGGTGACTTTATCCCATATAGCTTCTTCATGATCGTAGTCCAGTTTGCTGTTATCCTTCCATTGGAAATACAGCTCCGCCAGAGCCATCGCAGTATTGTCAAAGAGGAAGTCGATTTGTGAGAAGTCAGATCCCAGCATGACTTCCTCTTTCATCAGTTCGATCATCTCGCCCAGATCCATTACCGGATGCTCCGGTACATATTCATTTTTGAGGATGTCCAGTACATCCAACCCTTCGTCACGCTCTAATGCTTTTATGCCCCATGCTCCCATGTCGGCACCTCTCTTTCTTTATTTCGTATCAAGCTTCTATTGTCAATCATAGTTCTCCAACCGAATGATAGGCCGATAAAAGTCATAATCTCCGTTTAGTTCCTTGTCCTCCTGCACTTCTGGCTTACAGTGGGGCGAACAGGGTAGGAAACCGAGAAATGGGCCCAGCCCACCGCAGATATTGCATCCACCGTCACCGCCGCAGGTGGTAAGCCTATCAGCCTGCACCACTTCCCGCATATAGGGATCGTAGGCGATGGACAGGCCGAAGAAGTTGGGCTCCTCCATGTCATAGGGCCGGTTCTCATCCTCATCCATGTTCTCAAACCAGTGCAGACGCATGGAGTAGTCTAACCCATCTCCCCATGGAAACAGGGTCCGACACCCGCCGCCACACAGGTAGGCCCACTCGTCCGCCGTGGGCAGGGAGAAGCCCCTGTTTTCCAGCATGGCAAGAAGCGCATCGTAGTCTGTGTGGTTATAGATACAGATCTGAAAGCCCTTTTCCGTCCGCTCAATGCGGGCCGACTGATGCAAGGTAAGACTGCTGCTGTCACTCCAGGCAAAATCACGGAATTCCTTCAGCCAGTCAGGGTGGACAGTCAGTCTGGGATCATCCATTTTGACTGGCTCCCAGTTAATTTCCTCCAGCTCCCGGCCCACCAGCATGGGTCCAATGGCCGCCTGCCGAACAGGAGCCATGCTTTCCCGAATCATCTCCTCCGGGTCCCGCTCCATTTCCCATTCTCGGAACAGATACTCCAATTCCTCCCAGCTCTCCTGATTCAATCCCACGGCAAACTGCTCCCAGCCCAGGGTGACGGTATCGCCGGGGACAAAGACGAACTCCCGACCATCTTTCTTGAAGATGCCGGTGGTGCAGCTCTGGCCCCAGCGGTCAAAAGTATGTAGACCGAGAAAGGTCATATCATAACGGGCAGCCAGGCTCTCCATCAGCACCTGCTTCTCGATGTTTTCCATTTGATTGAGTTGGGTGCGTAATAGTCTTTTGTTCATAACAAGTCCTCCTACAGCCTATCCAGGTTTTCCTGTAAATCGCCCTGCATCAAGTGCTGGGCAATGGCTTGGTTCAGTGCCTTATGGGGGTGATAGGCTGCCTGCTCTACATCGTGCAGGCACTCCTCCATCAATGCCTCCGGAGAAATGCCTTCCCGTTTGCCATAAAGATGGCCGAAGGCATAGCACACGGACTTGAGAAAGTCGAAAATATAGTCGTGATTTCCACGCATACTGGGCAGGTCGTTGAACGAGCCCATACCTCCGTATGCCCGAAGATGGTGGGCAACCTCCCGCCGCTGGTTCCAGTCCTGAATGTCCCGCTCCAACCAGTCGATCCAGTTTTGGAATTCCGGGTGGTCTGTCTGTAAAATCGACCGCAGACAGATCAGAGCCTCGGTATAAATATCAGACTGTTTCATTGGCCATCGCTCCCCCAAATACCTCCATAGAGCACACCATCTTTTCCAAGGAACAACATCCGGCTGCGAAGCAGGCTGCACTGCTCCACAGCGACCTTGTTTCCGTCACAGGTGGGAATAGCCTCCTGTTTTTTCCCAAGGTGATCACCATGAGCGGTAAGGAAGTAGAATTTATCCCGTTGCTGGTATCCGCCTTGAAACAGGAAGGTATTGCCGGACGGGGCAACAGAAAAAGCTCCGCTTCCTTCGATTGGCAGTTCAAATACAAAGTCCTCTTTGAAGTTCGTCCGCACCAGCCGGAATTCATCGTAATAATAAAACCACAGGTTTTCTTCTTCGTCCAGGCTGATGGCGTAGCAGTCATAGATGGAATAGTTCTCATTCTTCCAGAGAGGAGTTCCCTCCGATGTCCATGCAATCAGGCCGCAAGCACCCAGAGGTTCATCCCAACCGTAATTACCAAATACACCTTCGTCAAAGTAGCTGGTAATGATGGTGCCATCTTTTTTTACCACACAGTCTTGAATGCCATCCCCCAGGCAGAAACGGGACAGCACAGCTCCGTCCCGGCTGACGATCCAGGCGTTCTGGTCGGGGCCGTTTTCCCGATAGGCGCATCTTGCCCCCAGCAGGAGGAAGTGGTCACCTGCGGGCCGCAAATAATGGAACTGGAACTTCAAGAGGCCAAGAGGAAACAGCGTCGTTTCCAGCACCCGCTGTTCCGCCCAATCCAGCTGGATTTCCACTGCGGTATAGGTGGAAGGAGTGCTGAGCCAGTCCTTACCCTGTGTTTCGGACGGCTGTTCCATGAGAAGATAGACTTTTCCATCCCTTTCCGTGAAAAAGTCTGTCACTTCTGTGCCCTCCAGATGGTTTTCCCGGCGCAGCTGGTTCAGGTCAATGATGGAGAACAACGGCAGATTTTTGGCTTTTATAGGTTTGTTCATAGTGTCTCCTCCTGGCTACTTTAACGCTCCATCATAGGTGTGAGTTTCCCAGATGGCCTCAAATTCCGCCTGCTCTATGATGCAGGCGTGGAATTCCTCGCCCCAGACATGGGCGTTCAATTCCTCCACGGTGGGGATCGGCGTGATCTCGATGGCGCCGTCGTAAAGGTCAGGGATGTTACGGGTGCGGCCATTCGCAAAGATGTCGATGGAGCGGAGGGCCAGCCGCTCATTTTCGGTATCCACTTCATAGAGGATGACCGGTGGTTCTCCCTCCGGTGCGCCCTCCCAAAAGAGCTTGATGTACTCGGTCTTGCCAAGATAAGTCCGCATCGTTTTTTCATCAGCACAGGCCGCCCGGATCATTTTGGCCAGCATCATCAAATCGTCGATGTATTGGGAATAGACGCAGAACACATCCTCGTCGGAGTCGAAGTGAAACAGATCCATGCCGCTGTTATTTTTCTCAAACTCCCGGATCACGCCCCGGACCAGCCGTTCCCAGTCTCCGCTGCTGCCGGTCAGTCCCAGCCGGCAGAATTCTTCTGTCCGGAACCCGTCACTGATCTTCAGCAGAAGGGAGATGGCATAGGGGTGGTGGGGAATGAGAAAGAATGGCGCGATCTGCTCCGGCTTTACCCAGATTTTGAAGGGCGGACGCGGATCGGGTATCCAGGGCAAGATTTCCCATTCGTCCTCCGGTCGGTTTCCGTATTGGCAAAGGTCTTTCATAGTGTTCTCCTCATTCGATGTCGTTTCGTTCTTCTTTTACATCCAGTGGAGCGCCGTCCAGAGATGTGATCTGTGACAGTTCTGTTTCCGTCAGATTCTTCAGGAAAATGCAGTATTCATTTGGGTATCCGCCCACAAACTCCATTTTGGGCATCCCGATCTGCTGCGGGTCGGTAATCCACAGGCAGGGTTCTCCCGTTGCCCAAAAGTGAGTCAGCGTAAGAATTTGGCCGTTGTAAATTACTTTCTGTTCCATCCTCATTTCTCCTGCATTTGCCTCAGCAGCTTCACGATCCGCTCCCGGTTCTTTGCGGTTTTCATGAAGGTGGGGAGATGGTCAGCCTGGGTCATTTTCGCTCTTCCCGGCGGCTTTTCCCGCAGGTCGGCGCTGAGATAGCCGATCAAATAGGCAAGATGTTCCCGGTTGAGTGCCCAGACCGACTTACCCTGGAAGGAGGTCAAAAACCATAGTTCCAACCTGAAATAAGGTTCTCGCCCATCCCTGATTTCGCCAATATATGAAAACGCCTCCGCTGTTTTATGAACTTCTCCTGACATGGTTGTTCCACAATAGGGACAGGCCACATGGAGAACGGAAAACTGCTGCTTTGCCTCATCTTCAATATCCACCCGATAGTATCTGCCGCAGTTTTTGCACTGGTTATGGACATCATAGCGGTAGATCGTCCGGTCGCGGGTCTCCTGATGGCCGCAACTCAAACAGCGGAAATAGGCGTTATCCTCATCCGCTGTCACCACACCCGCGCCGTGGCACTTGGGGCATTTCACCTGAATGCCGGAGGTCAGGGCGTTGTATGCACTGTATGTAAAGTAGGGTTTATCGACGATTCGGCTCATGCGCCCACACACTCCTTTCATCCGTCTTTCTCTAAATAAAATCCCCATACGCAGTTGGAGAACTCTCCAGCAGCAAAGCGGTGGATCTGCCCATCAATCTCTACCTGCCAGACCTCGAAGGTATGGTCTTGGTGATAGATGGGGTCTTTGATTTTTACCCGCTTGCCGGTGGTTTGCCAGTCGTAGTCAAAGATGTTCACACCGAACAATTTGCATTGACCGTCCGGGCCAAAGGTTTCATATTCCCAAGCCATGTGATGCCTCACACTTCCGTGCGCTGCCAGCCGTTCAGCCGCTCCTGCACCGCATCAATCTTCCAGCCTTCGCCCACACGCTTCATAAGAAAGCGGCGGTCAAAGCCGGTGTTTTTCTCCCTGGTGTAGATGTAGAGCTTGTTTTTGGTGATCTGCTCTGCGTCAAGGAATTCTTCCCCGTTGTAGGTGCCCTGGGCGCTGTATGAGAGGCCCAGAGGTCGATAGCCCGGACGGGGCTTTTCGCTCACATATTTCTCCCAGATCGTCAGCAGGCGGGGCACTGCCTCAGCACCTTCAAACCCGGCCTGCTCCATGTACTGCTCCCACTGCGTCATCTCGGCAAAGAAAGCGGACAGCACCCTGCGGCATTCCGCCGCCGCCTGCTCATCCAGCTGGACGGGCTTTTTGGCCTTTTCCCGCTGGAGCTGGAAGAAGTGTTCCATCTGCTCCTGGGTGAATTGCACATGGGCCACTGGCTCGATGCGGTTGTTGCCAGCGATGGCCAGCAGGCCCTCATAGGTAACGGCGGTATGGTCGATCTGGATGTGGGAGAGCTTGGGGATGGAGGCCGCCTGGAGCAGACCGGCATCATCCAGCCCGGTACGGTTGAGCGTCAGAAGGTCCAGCTTGCAGCCTTGCAGAGCGGACAGACTGCTGCCGTGGATGGCGGCGTTACCGTCCAGCAGCAGATAACGCAGCTTGGGCATAGCGGAAAAAACGGGGAAACAGGCGTCAGTGAGCGCACCGTCCTCCACGCCGAAGTTGGCCATGCTTTTATGTCCGGCAAAAGGGGCAAGCAGTTCATCCGTCACCGGATAGCTTTTCACATGGAAGCCCACCAGGGTGTAACCGGCCAGCTGCTCCATGATCTCTGTGGTCAGCTCCGGAATATCAAATTTCTTTTCTCCATCTAAAGTTAGGACACCGTTTTCCCAATCCGCTGTTCGTGCCCGTTTTGGCAATTCCATAGCGCGCCTCCTTATTCCTGCTCTTTGTAACTGGCTTCAATGTCGATGAACCGCACATACACGGCGCAGACTTCGCCCTTTGCATCATAGCCGAAGTAGACCGGATAGTAGCCGTCCCCCCAGCCGGAAGCAAAGATGGGCAGATTGCAGTCCGTGTCCGGCACCGTCCAGTTGAGCCAGTCGCCGTAGTCTCCCTGATATTTAGGGTGGGCTTTGGCGTTTTCCTCCAGAAGATCACAGAACAGGTCGTTGTAGGGGTCGATGTCCGGGTCTTCCTCCAGCCGCTTGGCCCAGTATGTCTTGAAGGCCGCCTGGGTCTGGATGTCCGCAACGCAGCCCATCCCGGCGTCTACGCCAAAGCCGAAATACTCGTCCTCACCCAGTTCCTCGTCCAGATCCTCTTTGCCGGTCATGCCCAACTCATAGCGGACAGGCTTTTCCTGGCTGACCTCCACCTTGACGCAGGCGTAGCGGTCGCCGTACTGTTCGCTGGGCACCACGCAGATTTTCACGGGATAATTTCCGGCGGGGATCGTTTGAAGGAACGGCAGAGTGTCCTCCAGCTCCACCAGCGGATCACAGGCAAAGATCTGCCCGGTGGGGAAATGGACGGCGCCGATGTCCAGCACATCCACGCCCATGTTCCCAATCACTTTCTCTGTGAAATGGGCCTCTAAGTCATCTTTACAGGTCAGTCTATCCTTGATTGCTTCGTATTTGTTCAGCCATTCAGTTGTAGGCATATCAGTTTCCTCCTGTTGATTCAGTTTCTTGATGTACACGCTCTTTGAGCCATCCCAGTAGCAGTTCACACACCGGCCATCCTGAAAATGATGGTCACAATTCGGGTAGCCATAGAGAATATGGGCACATTCCGGGCACAGCCCCATCATCTGTGAGGAGCCTTTGAAAAACAGGCTGCCGCACTCATCACAAACGGCCAGTTCTTTTTCTGTCATAGGGCTCACCAGTCCCGTTCCCGGATAGCCTCCTCGGTGTCGATGGGGATGTTGAACCACTCCAGAATGTAGGCCACAGTTGCCGCAATGCATTCCCGTGCCACCGTTTCGATCTCGCTGTCGTTCTCGTCAAACTCCTCCTGGAGATCATTGATGCCGCAGACCGCCTCGTCCAGCGTTTCCTGTACCACTTCGGGGTCGGTTTCGCCGTTCTCCAGCAGGTCGATGACCTTCTGAAGCTCGTCCTTGACCTTGTCCACCAGAGAAGCAGGATAGTAATCGTCCTGATACATCTCGTCCAGCAGTTTATAATTGGGGTCAAATGCTTTCATAGGGATTGCTCCTTTCCTCGTGTATGTCAGTCACGCTCAGCTCTCATGTGTGATACAGAAAATCTCCTTGTTCAAATCAAAGTAGATTACCATCAGTTCGTCGGTAATCTCCGGGTTAAAGGACAGATCCAGAATGAAAACTTGCTGGTTCATCTCGCTATCCACCAGACTGCCGAACCGCTTGAGCTTCAAAAAGTCAACCATCTCAGCAAAGGACAGTTTGGCTGGGTCGGTTCCCGGAAAAAGTTCCGCCGCAATATCCGGGCCTACATCGTCCCGGTGGAACTCCATGAAAAATGTCACAACGCTATGGTAGCGGCTATCCTCGTCCGCCAGTGCTGCTTTGATGGCGGCTTTGGCCGTCTCCGCCAATTTCTCCGCCTCATCCAGCATTTCTCCCACCGCATCCATGGCAGCAGGATCGCCGGTCAGTTCTTCCTCTACATCGAAGATAAAGGGTAGTCCCGATTCCCCGGGAAAGTTGAAGATTTCCTCGCCGGGTGTATATGTAAAATCAATGCGTTTACAGTTCAGCTTCATAATGTTATCCTCCTGTTATCTGGTTGCGGTACTCCTTCTCCAGCGCGGTGTACCACCGTTTCAGCATAGTTTCCAGACTGGTTTTTCCTTTGCAATCTGTAAAAACGAGGAACTTCTGCATCAGTCTGGGGAATAGATATTTGCCTGCTTCTGTCAGATTCTGATTGATATAGACCATCCGCAGGATACGGCCCTGCCGGTCCAGAGGGTTCTTTTTCAGCAGTTCCTTTTCAAAGCAGAAGCGCAGGAATACCACATTCTCGTCGTAGAAGTCCTCCACTACAGCCGCGCCGATGCTGGTGTATGTGATGTCGTACACCAAACGGCTCCAATCAAATTTCTCGGCATAGAGAAGTTTCAGCGCCTTCGCCCAATGTTCCTCCGGGATCACCAGCATCCTGTGCTGGGCGGTGCTGGAGTAGCCGTGGCAAACGGGTTCCGGCTGCCCCAGCAGTTCACTCACACTGTCGGCGTAGACGAAGCACAGCTCCTCATCGAACAGGCCACCGATGAAGTTGCCGTTGCAGTACAGCATATAATTCTTGGACTTGGCCGGAGAATAAGAGAGGTTATATTCCTGCGAGTCCAGGCTTTTATGTACCTTGTTCAGAAAGTCTATTGATGTCATGGCTTTACTCCTCAAACTCGCCCTCGATCATCCCGTTCAGATACCGGCCGGGATCTGCGATGAAGTCATCCCATTTGGCCAGAGGGTGGAACTCCTCGTGCTCGATGTCCAGATACCACAGCTTTTTGTCCCTGGGGCTCCACAGCAGCAGATAGTCGCTGTAGTTGTCCATCTGCACCATCAGGGAGAGCAGCTTCTTCCGTTTCCAGGTCATCTCCTGCACATCCATGAAGGAGTAGAGCTCCGCCCACTTCACCCATTCCTGATCCGGGAACTCCAGCCGCAGGGGGCCGGTCTTCAAGTATTCCACCAGCTTGGCAGGCAGCTTGTAGGGCATAAGCTGCCGGAGCTTCTCCTGCTCGTTGTGCCATTCCGCCGGTTCCAAGGCTTTCAGGTAGTCGGCCAGCTCCTGATTCTTGTTCTGCACCGCCACGGTGTAAGGCCGGTCGCCGTATTTGTCAGCAATGGTGATGTCGGCTCCTTGCTCAATGAGCCAGCGCACCATGGGGAGATTCTTATGCCGAGCCGCTTCGGTGACAGCGGTGGGGGCGTTCGGAAACACCATGTCTGGCTTGTGGTAATTGATGTCTGCCCCTTTTTCCAGAAGCAGTCGGGCAAGTTTGGTGTTGCCCTCGGACACAGCGGCCCGGAATGCCTCGCCGCCAAACTTGTCCACTGTGATCCCAGCTTGCTCCAGCACCTGGATATTCTCCGGGCGCTTGCCCCAGCGTACTTCCTGGATGGCCCGCTCTTTCTGCTTCGGGGAGAGTATTGCGGTCTGTTCAGCAAAGAGCGCCACCACCTCCGGCCCACAACAGCGGGCGGCGGTGAGCAGCAGGGGCTGTTCCTCTGCCCGACCGGGATCAGCTCCATGCTCCAGCAGGAAGTGAATCATGGGCACATCGTTCCGAAAAACTGCGATCTCCAGCGGCATCAGCTTGATGTATTCGCTGAGTTGGATGGGAGCACCCAGATCCAGACCGCCTTGGAGCAGCGCCTCCAGTTTGGGAATATCGTGTTCATAAATAGCGACAGCCGTCTCTGGGAGGGTCTCCCAGCGGCCAATATATGCAATTTGGTACATAAGGCACCTACTTTCGTTGTGGCTTTACTTTATATGGTATCGTCCGGCCCAGCACCCGGCCCTTACCAACGGCATTAGCTCCCTCATAGATCAAAAATTCCGCATTGTTTTCCAGCGGAGCATAGTCAATGGTATCTGGATAGAGGGGCTGGGCATTTCCAAAAGCCGGTTCACCAAATGCACAACGCTCCGTTCCATCCAGAAAGCACACACCCAGATATTCCGTGGTTCCGGTGACCGCAAAATGGGGACAATATTTTCCACTGACCAGGCTGGGAGGTGTTTTTCGTTTGCCACTCCAGAAAATGACCTCCACATGGAGAACCGCCCAGTTTTCATCTGTTCCAATCATGCTGTATCACCTCTATCCCACAATGGTAGTCTCCTTGATGGCCAGATTGTCGTAATCCATGACGATCAGCTTCCCGGCGGCCTCTGGGGTACACATGAACCAGGTGCTCACGCCCCAGGCGTCCGTCCTTGTAACGGTGAAAAAGTCGGTTTGGACGGGAGTCGGATTTCTTGCGTCAAGATAGTGGTCGGAGTAGAGATACACCAGATCCACCTCCCGCTCCGGCAGCCACTTGGCCCGGCGCGCACGCGGTTTACCATTTTTCAGAGTCTTTTCCCTGGGGTTCTCAAACCACGCCAGTTCCTTGATCTTCAGACCGGTGAAGGTATCCATCAGCCGCTGGGCAATCTCCCGGTGGGTAAATACTCCACAGTCCCAGGAGCCCATCAGCCATGTCTGTATAAAGTCGCCCACCTTGCTGCCAGGAGCAGGCGGCCCGTAGACGCTCTCATCCGCCCACATGACCTCCATCTTTTCACATTGATCTGGCCGAGGACAGGACTGCTTGTTGCCATAGCGGTACATAATATTTACATAGCCATAGTCTTCGCCGGTTCGGTCATGACCGATGGCTTCTATTTTATAAGCAGTGATTGACATTGCAGTTCCACCTCCTGAGCCAGCACAAAACTCATGCCAATTCCGCGTCCAAAATCTGGACTTGTATTCCTTTCTCATTCACATAGTAAAGCGCAATGTAGTCGATACCGTCCCGCTTGACCTGTTCCCACAGCATCCGTTCACCGTTGAGCAGTTCCACGGTATCCGCTTCATCCGGTTCGAAGTCCTCTTTTTCGTCCTCATAGTCGATACTGTAACCCAGCTCCAGCACCAGCTTGGAAGCAGGGATTTCGTACCGTTTGAGGGGACGATCCTCCAGTTCGGCTGGATTATATTCATCGCAGAACATATTGTCATAGCCATGTCGCCCGCCGTCGAAGATGACGAACTCCTCGCCGCTCTCCGGGTCACGGGCTGCCACCAGTCCGGGAGCCGCATCGCCATCTACAATATAGGATTGGGGTTCTCCCTTTACTGTGAGCAGATCTCCGTAATACCAAACCTCCAGCAGTTCATTGCCAGTGGTAGAACACAATGTCACGGTGGACAGGCGTTTCTGCGCCCACTCCTTCACATGGCCGGTGAGCCAGGTGGGATATTTCTCAGTCATCATAATCTTTCTCCTTCTATTTCAATTTCAGCACAAATCCCCAGATACTCACTACAATCAGAAGAACGCCCAGCAGGAAGAAAACCACACGCCGGTATCCTCTGCTGTGGCGGTGGGCATCCCGCGTACCAGTGGGGTCGCAGAGCCAGTTCCAGTTGCGGATCGCCCCAATTAAAATCACGGCTCCGATGAGCACCGAAGCAATGTACCAATGCTCTTGCAAAAATGCTGTGATCTGTTCGCTGTTCATTTAGGTTTCCTCCTCGCCTTCGTCGTCGCGTATCACCTCATACCACGCTCCATCTTCTCCACGCATCTGCATGGTACCATAGGGCAGGTTCAGGAGCGGGATAATGTCTGGATCGATGCGGCAGATGTCCCGAATATCATAGAAGCCGCAGTGCGACTCGTAGTATTCATCCCCTTCACCGTACACATCGCCCTCGTCCCCGGAGTAGAAGGCCCAACCGCTCTCCCAACCCATATCCTCACGCTCAGGGAACAGCCGGTCCATAATCTGCACCTTGCACCCATCCTGGGCGACGCGGTCGGAAGCGTAGCAGAACAGGGGACCGTCCCAGTCAGGAATGACAGCCGGTTTTCCTTCCGCTGCCCGCGCCACCCGCTCCTCGGGGTCATCTACAAATTCCGCTTCCAGATACTGCTGAAACCGCTCATCCAGCAGATGCTCCACACTCTGACGGTTCTTTTCGGTATATGGAAGAAGCAGGTAGGCCGCTTCTTCTTCCGTAGAGCTGTTCCAGACGCGGTCTTTGAGCCCAGCCAAGACGATATTCCGGCAGTCCCGGCGGTAGATATAGGGGTTAGAGCGGTTGTCCTGGGCGTACCACTGGGCAAAGCCTGAGCCTCTCCGGTCAAAGAACTGAGTAGACATTTTCCCATCCAGCTTGTCCAGGATGAACACCCGCAGATCCGGCCCCTTTCCGGCCCGGACCGCCTCCACTATCTCCCGATACTGGGAGAGGAACGGGTTACTCATCTGGCCCCGTTTGATAGCCCACCCCAGATAGAAAGCCATCAGATTGCAGGCGTCCAATTCGTCCACTGGCAGGTGAAGCTCCTGGATCTTCTTGATCTGGTCTGCGGCGTTGTCCATCTCCGCTGGGTCGTAGCTGATTTTCTCTCGGTCGGTGACCACATTCAGCCGGTGTGGATTGATGACCTCCAGGCTCTCGTCTGGGCAGAGGTCCAGCAGGGAATCCGAGCCGTGCTCCAACTTGTATTGGATCTCCTCCCGATAGAGGGGGATCACCTGATAGAAGTTGACTTCGTCCCCGTCCGGTAGGCGGCAGAAAAAGGAGTCCGTCCCAAACACACCGGGATAGAGCAGGATCTCACCCCGCAGCTCCGTGTTCTCCGCGAAGGGGATGCCATCCTCACCCTCATCCAGTGTAGTCCTGGATTCCAGCCCTACCTCCGGGTCCTCCATGGCGAAGTGGGCGGTGGCCAGCATCATCCGGATGGGCCAGCTCCACCGCTCCTCCCGGCAGTCCGCCTTTGTCAGCTTCCAGTCTCGGGGCAGATTGATGAGTAGCTCCGCCCGTTCCAGTTTTTCCTCCCGACGCTCCTCCGAGAAATCCATCCGATGCCGGCTCAGACCCACAGTGACCAGGGTGTAGTAGTCATGTTCCGGTCGAGGCAGGATGACGGCGATCTCCAGAGGGTGATCCGGATCGCTGTCGTCCGTGAGGAGTTGGGTATAGACACCGAAATACTGGTCGATATGTACTTTCACATGGCCGAGGATGTCATCGTCGGCAGGGGGGATGGTCTCCCACCGGATGATCTCCTCCCGCTCTTTCCAATCCAGTTCCAAGGAATTTTCCTCCTCCAGATATTTCTCACAATCCCGCACCAGCTCTTGGGCATCCGGGTCATCCGGGGCCAGGGACAGCCAGCATTTTGCGTATTCATAAGCGGTGGTTGCGGAGCCGTATGCCATCAGGCAGGAGTAGCCCATCCGGGCGTTCCAGTAGGGATCGTTCTCACCCTGGGTGCGGACGGACTCCAGCAGCTCAATGGCGTGTCGGATGAGATCCCCGTCCACTTCACCGTCGGTCCCATGCTCTCCATGATCTCCCAGAGCCGCCAGATTGCTGTAAGCCCGACTCAGCTTGACGGTCAGCAAATAGCCCCGCTCCTGTTCCGGGATAGCCTCGATGGCCTCAATACATCGTGAGAACTCGTCCGCATCATTCCACTTCTCAATCTGCTCCAGCAGTTTTGTTTCTTCTGTCTGATTCATCGTTTCACCGCCTTTTCTGTGTCATCCTTTGCCTTTTTTGAAGTGTCCGCTGCCTCGCCAGGTGTTGACCACACAGGTGAAGATCTGACCACAGTGCTTGCACCGAATCATGTGAGCCATAATTTCGTCTGCCCAGCCATCCTCTGTCTTTACCTTCTCCAGTGGGCAGGTGGATTCCTCTTGCATCAGTTCAAATTCCCCCTCCGACACCAACTGCTGAATGTAAGCAATACAGGCCAGATAGTCCTTTGGGGCGTCAAATTTTCTCCATGTTTGAATGTTTCGGCAGTGCTCGCACATAGTGGACGCCTCCTTACGCAAATACCTGCTGGTATTTCTCTTTTCATACTGTGCGACTTTTTCAGGTCTGCTGGTGCTGCATGGATACGATCTGGCAGTCCGAGCAGAACTCCACATAGAGCGTGCCCTCCGCACAGTCAAACACCGTATCCCACTGGATTTGGGCCAGATACTTCATGGGCTTGCCGCAGTGAGGACAGGTAGTATATTCCGCGTCCTGCACCCAATTGGCAAAGCCGCCGATGGTATTCACATCCTGGCAGGCCGCACCGTAAAACAGGGGCACAGGCGCTTCGCCCAGCACAAAGGGATTTTCCGTGAGGGCCTTGTACTCCTCGGGACTGACATAGCAATCCGTCTTCTCCGTGCCGTCAAAGAGTTCGGAGGGAAAGACCTCCACGCCGCCATCCAGAGCGAACCGGTTGAAGGCGGGGCCTTTGAGGAATCCCACGCAGCTGGGGCAGCAGGTGGCAGTCAGAATACCATCCAACCCCAGAAATTTCAGCCGCTCATCCCGGCCATCCAGCACCAGCATGTCCACCATGCGTCCGCCACAGTGGGGGCATGTGTCCTCCCGTGCCCGGCCAATGCGGACGGGAGATTTCTCGCTGGTGGTTCCTTTGACCATAGGATAGCAGGTATCGAAGTTGAGCTGGATTTTCTGGCCCTCCTTGTCGAAGGTCCAGCCTCCGATCTGCGCATAGCTGGATGGGTCTACATAGAGGCCCTTGCGCCAGGGCCGGGGATTTCGCTCCAGCTCCAGCAGAGTCTCCATTGCCTTGTCATCTCCTTGCATAGCAAGGCAACTCATCAGGTTGGAGGCCGCGCTGGAATATTCTGCGGACAACAGCGCATGGATCAGACCATCCCGCACATCGGCGGGAGCATGATAATAGATCTCACAGGGCCAGAACACCTCTGCGGCCAGTGCCACTCGCTGAATCTCCGGGGTGATGGCATCATGGTAGCCAAGCAGCTGCCAAAAGTCGGCGAACTCTGGGTCCTCCATATCAGCCAGCCTCTGGATGTTCTGTATCAAGTTTCTTTGTTTTTCGACAATTTGTTCCGGCATCCAGGCCAGAGCAGCTTGCCGTTCTTGCTCGCACTTACATTTCCAACACAATCCCTCATAACCCAATGGGGTTCCACAGCTGGGGCAGGTATATTTCAGACTCATGTTCTCATACTCCTTTCAGGCAATAAAAAAGCCCCACGCCGCACTGTCATAAAGACAGGCTGACGCAGGACATGAAGAAGCCGCGTTGAAGGAGCCGCATCCACCAGCAGATGTAGTTTCTTCAACAACCAAAATATTTTTTTCGTATCTTAAAGCAGCAAATTGCTGTCCAATATATTTGTTCATAGCGGCACCATTTGTTCTGAGCGTAGTTTTATATCTTATTATATCACAGCACCCCTTCAATGAAAATATTTTGTTGGAAATGCTAATGAAAAATTTTTGTGAATTTGTTAAGGCGCAGGGGCTGTTATCTCCATAGTGTCTGGATGGATCAGAGTGATTACTTTTCCCTGATGCAAGGCATAGTTGACTGTCTGTGCTGTACCTGAGCGCAGCTTTTTCTGATTATCAAACACACCGATAAGGTACTCTGCATGATCGACCATATAATAATTTCTTTTTTTATAACTGGAAACATCCGCAGAGTGTGAAATAACAATAGAATCGTTTGCGTTTTGGATCAGCTTTTTCAATCTATGTTTACTCTGATCCGGCCATTTAGAGTCATAGCCGATGAAGGGAACTACAACGATAATTTTAATATAAAAGTCAATATGCTTCATCCGGTTCGGTAGGTGCTGCGGTAATATCGCGGTAGAAAGTAGCCCATGCAGCTTCCTCATAGGGGTGTACAAAAAAGAAGCCAATGCTCAATGGAATTGTCAGCAGAAGAACAAGAGAAATCGCCAGAGCCTCTGAACCGGTGAAATATTTGAGAACCAGAAAACCCTCGGCATACAGTGGCAGCGCACAGAGCAGCTCCCAGCCAATGAAGCTGAAATCCAGACAGAACAGCCGCCATTTGTTGCCATCCATGATCCTCCGGGATTCTGTGATCGCTTCGTTTGCAGTCAGCGAAGGATGCTCTGTCATGATGTAAGGTGTCATCGCATAGCTGTATGTTTTCACGATTCCCGGAATCACCAACAGCAGTGTCCAGAGGGCGGTGTACAGACCCTGCAGGAAGTTCATGCAGAAGCCATCCCACAGACGGTCTTTCTGAGAGAACAGATCCGAGATGGCTGCATCCTTTCCATCTACAAGGTTCAGATTAAAACGAGCATATCCCAGTCGAGCTGCACCGCCCACGATCAGTTGGAGGACTGCCCACAGAACAATGCCGGCAAGCAGAACAGCAAGCAGCCGACCGCCGTTGGGCTGGGAGAACAGTTCAAAATGGATGTCCTTTGCCTGATTGGAATTGGATACGGCACTGTTGGAACTGCTCACAATGGTAGCACCGAGCGCACTGGCGGCAATACCTGTCAAAACAGCAGTTTTCCATTTTCCGCGCAGGGCATCGAGAGCGAGCATACGATAGTCGGCAGATACTTTCATAAAAGCAACCTCCTGTCTGAAAACGGCAAGGATTTGTGAAATAGGAAGATGATATGCCACTTTAATTTAGATACGTTTGAAAAGCTGAAAAAATTGCAGCATGAATGAAAAAGAGGCTGTTACACCGGTTTTATCCTTGTGCAACAGCCCCTTCCTTTACTTCAGCAGCTTGTCCAGTTCATCATATTGCATTACTGGAGCTTTGCAAGGATTTCTTCAGCCGTCATACCGCTGGCAAGCAGCTTCTTCAGCACATCTTCTGCTTCGCCCTTCTTTGCTTCTTCTGCTGCTTTTGCTTCGGCGGCAGCTTTTTTGTTTTCGGCTTTGGCAAGTTCCTTGGTGGCGGCTTTCAATTCTGCTTTCTTGGCTTTCAGCTGCGTCTTCAGATCATCGAGATTTGCAGTCAACGTAGCAACCTCAGATTCGATTTTCTCTTTTTTTGCGGCCTTTTCTGCAATGACTGCTACATAATCAACGCTGGCCTTTACAGTACGAGCCTTATTCTTGCTTCCCTTGGGTCTTGCCATAATAATTTCCTCCCATAAAGTGAAATAATTTGATACTTACAAGTATATTTCCAAATAGTCAGAATTGCAATAGGTAACATGAGCCGTCTTCAACTGCCAATGCAAATCTTATTCGGTATGCCCGAAGATCGTCGCAAATGTATTCCTTCAATGGTAACAATCATGGAGATTAGTGTTTATCTGGAGATTACCAAAGGATAAATAGAAGCAGTATTAAAGCCGTTCACCACGCAGATTTTCCAGCGTGGCGAACGGCTTTTTTGCTGCCCCTATATTTACAGGTAGGAGGAATCGAAGAAGTCTTTTAATGTAATTCCTAAACCCTGACAAATTCTTTCAATCGTCTCTACGCTTAACTGCCCTCCCCGACGGGCGGTGGTTTGAATCGTGGAGTACGATATTCCGCATTTCTTTGCCAATACACATAGATTCATATCACGCACTTGCATCAAATCCTGAACACGCTTGATCGTATCCACAAAAACTCCTCCCATCTTTTTAGTTCAAAACTTTTCCAACAACCTCGAATCTTTGCTCTGGAGATATAAGGATCGGCGAATATTTGGTGTTAAGAGAAACCAAAACCGGTTGGTTATGCACCACGCCATAGCTGTCGGTAAGGAACTCTGCTTGGGATTTGTCTGGGGTATGTTCATCGTATTTTTTCAGATATCCACAGTCATCATATACGAATATCCCGATATCCCCGCACTCAAGTTCTTCGCAGCGCTTCACCCATACAATCTGTCCGTTATGATAGCGTGGCTCCATACTATCACCGCTAACATATATCCCGAACTCGGCACCAGCCGGAACGCTACTGGCAGGCACTTGTATCTGCTGGAACATTTCACCCTCAAGAAAAGCTCCTAGACCTGCCGATACTGGCAACTCTGATACAGGCATCATTATGTAGTCGATTTCCGCGGGCTCTTCTGCGTCTGGCTGGTAGCGCCGGGATGCAATCAAGTCCATTTCGTACTCAGCGACTTTTTTTTGCCCGATGTCATTTAGAAGGGCGGGTTTCTGGAAGTTCTTTGTAAAGTAGGAAGGACCCTCCTTGATGTTCAATGCGTAGCAGATTGCAACTAGTTGGTAGATGCTAGGAGTGGTATAGCCTTTTTCCCATTTGCTGATTCCTTTATCACTGACATCGACGCCATAGTGACGGAGAAGTTCAGAGAAAGTTACAAGTGAATAGCCATTCCTTTTTCGTGTGCCTGCGAGAATCTGACCAACCTCATTGCTATCCCTCGCAGCGACTGCATCATAGCGCACTGTGGATGGGGCTATGTGCATTTTGGTGAGCGTGGTTTTCTTTTTCATAACAAGAACACTCCTTTGTGATCCGGTAGCTCTATTATAGTATAGAAAATATAAGAAATCAACAGGAAATCTCTAAAATGGCGACAAATGCGTAATTGACATCTCCATAAAGTGGGTGTATAATCAAACCAAATCCACAAATAACAGCCTTTTGATGTTATTTTCGTATGGGATTGTGTTTGTTTGGCGTTTTTTTGCGAGGTGATACTATGAGAAAAGAAAATGTAAGATGTCCAATGTGCGGAACCATGAATTATGATGTGGATCTTGATGAAACCGGTGGCTGGACAAAATGCCGTCTGTGCAAAGCAGTGACCTGCTCTATGGATGAGTGGAAAAAACATACAGTGTCCGTTCCGCTGTTGAACGAAAAACAGCTCGTGGCACGCAGTATGATTCGCAAGTAATGCACGCCGTGTTTTGATAAATCCGCAAAAAAGAGGAATTCTGATGTGTGGTGATTACAACCTTCGCCGTGAGAAAAGATACGTCGAAGTGGACGTTCGTTTTACTCCTGACGGTAAGATCCGCCCTCTTGCCATAAACTATGACAAGGCTCACACTTATGGAATTGATCGTGTCTTGGCAGTCAAACATGGGACATCACGCCTAGGCGGAAAAGGTCACTGCTTCACCTGCCTGATCTGCGGTCAGAAGCGGAATCTTTGGCTTGAACGGGGCAAGTGGTTCGTGGAAGCCTACTGCTCCGTGCCGGAAAGCTGTGCTTCGTAATGGCAAGATACTTATCCCGCGCAGATCTTTCGCACATAGCGGGTAAGTATATCGACCAGTACTATACCCGTTTCGGGATCAGTAAAGATGACCCAGAACCCATTGACCCTGAACGGCTCGCAAGTTCTGTTCTTGGGCTGAATGTGAAAATGCTGCCGCTATGCAGCGATGGAAGTATTCTAGGACTGACTGTTTTCCAGAAATGCGGTTTTACCGTAACCTTGGGGGACGGGACAAAGCTTGTGGAGGTGTTCATGCCGAAGGACGTTGTAATCGATTCCGCCCTTGCGTCAGACAGCTGCACCGGATGCCGGAATTTCACGATAGCGCATGAAGCGGCGCACCATATACTGGCTGACCTGTTTCCGAACGACTACGGAAAAGCAGTCAAGTGCCGTGGGCACATTGCCTATCGGGAACGAAACGGACAGCCCTCATGGGAAGAATGGCAGGCGAATACCCTTGCAGCGGAGCTGCTGATGCCAACATTTCTGGTCAACGCCGAAATAGAACGTGCAGCGCTGTGCCTGCCAAATGGAATCCTGTACAAATCCGCATCGGACCCGAACTATGAAAGAATTCTGGAGATGGCTGCACGGATCGGGGTATCGTGGTCTGCGATCAGGATCAGATTACAGCAGATGCAGGTCATCAACGGAAAACCCATCCACTGCCATCCATTGGACGTCATTCGATTTGGAGAATAATATGACTTGGTCAAATAATCGCTCTTTTAAGAGTAAACCGCTGAACAATATACAGCAGGCACAATTCAGCATTGGCTGGAGGTTTTGTCCGGTTTGCGGACACAAGCTCTACCAAAAAAACGAGAGCTGTTCAGGCTCTATCAGCATAAAGTGCCTCAAGTGCGGTAACATAGCAACAGTTGACTTAGCCTACCGCAGACGCTGACTTTTTTAGACAAACCACAATTTCAAAAATCGGGTGCATTGCACCCTGAATATGGACTGTTCGTCACCGAGCAACGGGCCATTGCCGCAAGGCAATGTATGAAACGCGCACCAAATAGCCGGGCAACAGCTGATAGAGTGATTCTGCTTTAGAACCGCTCTGTTAGTTGGTTGTCCGGCTATTTTTTTAGCCTTCAGGTAGCCTGCTCCCGTAAAAAGGAGCAGGCTTTATGTTTGTCCGTTTTTCATGGATGCCCCAAGCGGCGAAATATCCGTAGCCTTCCAAATTTTCGACTTTTTACGACTTATCGAAAATTTGGAGGTTTACGATGTCTTTTAATAAAGGCTATGAGTTGAAGAAGTTTGAAGCACACTGGGAAAAGTTGCGCATCGAGTACGCAGCTGCGGGAATGACGAAAGAGGCCATCCAGAAGATGTACGATTATGACCGTCAGCAATTCAATTCGGAGCGTACCTTTATCGAGCGGACGCAGGAATTCACCGCTCCTGCGTATGAAAGCTCTGAGGAAGAAGCGTCGCCTTTGATGCTACGCTATCAGGATGCGATTACCGTGACAGATACTTACCACGAAACTAAAAGCCGTTTTGCATGGATTGGTGAGATTGAGAACGAGCAGTTGCTTACTGCACTCGAAACTTTGAAAACCGAAGATTTGGAAATCATCACCATGTACGCTTACGAGGGATACGACATCACTGAAATTTCTAAAGTCTACGGCGTATCTCGTCCCACTATTAGTATCAAAATCAAGAGAATTACTAAATTTTTGAAAAACTTCAATTTCAATGCTACGAATTGACCTTTCTCGTCGGCTACCAAGTGAGAGGACAATTTCCCAAGCGGCACCTGCCGCAGGGCGAAACGTCCGACCTCAGGGACCTTGAAAACTGAATAGTTCCGTCATCTGGTACTCCGATAATGATACTTCCGTAATTCGCGGCCCGGTCACAAAGCAGACGGGGTGGCTGAAATGCCAATGAAGCGGTACAAGTCCGCTGCCAGATGTTCATGCCCCACTCGCAGGGAGCCGAGGGCGAATATGCGAGACCTTTAATCATATTGATCCGGGAACTGTCGGGTACGTTCCACGCATCCGGCAGTTCCCGTTTTTTACGTATTCTTATTTATTCTTTACCCGAATATCCACTTTCGATACATAGGAGGACACTTTTATGGACGAGTTGAACCCCACGGTGCGCGAGCAGGAGATCTACGAGGAGATGGAGCTGACCCCTGAGATGGTCAAGTCCATCCGAACCCTCTGCGGTACCTGTCTGCGGCACTTTGTGGATGCAAAGGCGTTCAAGATTGCGCTTGTACCCAGCCCAGACCGGAGCATGGACACCTGCACCGTCTGCCAGATGCGGCGCGGCTACGATTATGTGGTCATGCACCGCTGACCCAACCATACCACCATACCTTGAACAAAGCCCGCTGCGGAACATCCGGCGGCGGGCTTTGCACATAACAACATGGAGGTACAATTTTGCAGCAAAACTGGAAATTCCAACGCGGAGACATCTTCTTCACTCATTTCGGGGCGAGCACCGGCTCGGAACAGCACGGTGACCGCCCAGCGGTCATTCTTCAGAATGACGTGGGCAATTATCACTCTCCGACCCTGATCGTTGCGACCATGACAAGCAAGGCGGAAAAGAAAGTAAACCAGCCGACCCACTGCCTGTTGGAAAACGCAGGGTTGAATATGCCGTCCGTTGTGCAGGCAGAGCAGATCTTCACCATCGACAAGAGCCGGGCACTGAAGTATCTGGGGCATCTGACCCCAGAGGAGATGCGCCGGGTGGATGATGCAGTTCGCATCAGCCTTGCGCTGAACCCGATGGGCAGCATCCAGCAGATAGAGCCTATCCGACGCTCTACGGCGGTTTACGCGCCGCCTGAGGTGGTGGACGGCAAACCGCCTGTTTACCCCTATACGCCCATCCGGTCGTCCTTTGAGAACGCCGGAAGCATCGAGGAAATGATGCTGTACACCGAGTTGCAATCCGCGGTTCATGCCATGATCCAGCGGCTCGAATACAGCTTCACCTTCAATCCCAGCCTGCTCACCGTCCCGAAGCGTAAGCAGCAGGTGGCTGAGATCTTAGAGGAAGCCGAGAAGTACATTTGGAGAATCAAGGAGGAAATGCGATGCGCCTGAACGACAACAATACTTTCATTGGTATCAACCCGCCGTACCAGCTCATGGTCATCCACAGCAGCAAGCTGATCTATCCCCGCGAGATCTACCAGCGGGGCGTAGAGCGCAAGCGGGTGGAGCTGATTGCAAGGGACTTCAACGAGTACATCGTTAACGAGCCGAAGGTCAGCTTCCGCAACGGCAGGTACTATGTGATGGACGGGCAGCACACCATCGAGGGCTGCATCCTCCTTAACGGCGGCGAGGACCGCCCGATCCTCTGCAAGGTCTACACTGGTCTGACGATGGAGCAGGAAGCCCTGCTCTTTGCCGAGCAGAACGGTCACGCCGCACCCCTGTCGGCGGGCATCAAGCTGCGCGCCAAGGTGGTGGGCGGCGATGCGCCTTCCAAGGCGTTTGTCGCAGCCACTAACCGGGCGGGGCTTTCCCTCAACTACGACAGTATGCAGCTGAGCGACTACCGCATCGGCTGCGTGGGCACGGCGCTGAAGCTGTACGACCAGCTGGGCGAAGAGATCTACTGCGAAGCTTTGCGGCACATCGTGGCGGCGTGGGAGGGCAGACCGGATTCCTTCCGGGCGGCTGTCCTGCGGGGCGTGATGTACTTTGTGCAGCTGTATCATGGGCAGTACAGCGAGGAGCGGCTTGTCCGTGCGCTGAGCGGCGTCCATCCCATGGAGCTCTACCGTGTCAGCCGGGATAACCCCGCCAAGCTTCCGGGCTGGCGGCGGTACGTTTACCCCATCTACACCACCTACAACGGCAAGTGCAGGAAAGACGCACTGCCGATGAAGTTCTAAGCTCAAATATCTCCTTTGGCAAGTGCGATGGTCCCCGAAAAAGACCATCGCACTTTACATATAGTATTTTCTTTTGAATAATTGACATATTGAACTAGAAAGAGAGGACAGGAATGAGCGAGATCGCAGCCTGCACTTTGATTCAGGAAGAGCCTGACCGAAAGACGGAGAGGTATCTGACGATGTTCAAGGACTACCCGGATGTGGTGACGGTGGAGCATCTTCAGGAAATGCTTGGCATCTGCCGGAAGAATGCGTATCTGCTGGTCAAGCAGAATAAGATTCACTCGGCGCGTGTAGGACGCAGCTATAAGATACCAAAACTCTGCGTGGTAGAGTACCTGCTCGATCATGATCGGCAACTTGGAGGGATGCACCTTTCAAACTCCCTTGCGCCATCCTTGCAAAACACTCCAGAATCTTCTAAACTTATGATGCCTAAGCAAAGGACGTTTGGCTGCGAACAGAAAGGAGCATAACTATGACAAATGTGGCCGGACATTTAAGAGAACAAAACGGTATGTATCAGATGATTCTGAGCTGGAAAGACACAGATGGAAAGCGCAGAACCAAATCCATCAGCACAGGACTTCCTGTTAAAGGAAACAAAAAAAGAGCTGAATCTCTGTTGCGTAAAACACAAAAAGAGTTTAACCCTGAAACGATGCAGCAGGTTTCCGACCTGCCGGTATCGGAATATCTGAACCGCTGGCTTCGAGAAAGCGTGATGAGCCTTCCGCCCGAAACCTATGGCAGATATGCTTATGATCTGGGAAGGGTAGTTGTCCCATACTTTGAAAAGAAGAGGCTGTCTTTGAAAGCACTCTCTCCGCGCGATCTGGAAACGTTCTTCCGCTATGAGCGTCAGCAGGAGGAGGCCAGTGTACAGCAGCTTCTGGATTGGCACAAGGAGTTGACCGATGCCCTACAATATGCCGTTGACAATAATTGGCTGAAGGTCAGTCCCATCAAAGAAGTTGACCCCTGCCTTGATAACTCCCCGGTACTTTTCACCGACTTCATCACGGACTGGTTGAAAATGATGAAGTCACGAGTGGAAATCACAACCTATACCAGCTATGAAAGAGCAATCGTTCACAAGATCGTCCCATATTTTGAACCGCTCCACTATACATTGCAGGATATGGAACAGCATCCCAAATACATCCAAGACTTCTACCAGCATGAGTTGGATTGTGGCCTTACGGCAAACACCGTCATTCACTATCACGCCAACATCCGCAAATGCTTACAGTATGCTTTTCAAATCGGCATGATCCGTTCCAACCCGGCAGATCGCGTTGAACGTCCTCGTAAGGAAAAGTTCAAGTCGGAGATTTACAGCGGTGAAGAACTGGAGCAACTTTTCAAGGTGATTCAAGGTGACCCTTCGGAGTTTGGCGTCATCATGGCTGCATTCTATGGGCTGCGGCGCAGTGAAATTGTTGGTTTGAAATGGGATGCCATTGACTTCGAGAACAAGAAAATCAGCATTCAGCATACGGTTGTGACCGCAAAGGTCAACGGAACGGTAACGGAAATCGCACGAGATAAGACAAAAACAAAGTCGAGCTGCCGGACACTTCCCCTAATCCCTGCCTGTGAGCAGATGCTCAATAAAATGAAAAAGGAGCAGGAGCAGAATCGGAAGGTCTGCGGCAAAAGCTATTGCACCGATTATCTTGACTATATCTATGTAGACCCGATGGGAAAGCGGATTAGGCCCGACTTTCTGAGTCAGCATTTCCCGGATTTTCTGGTCGCACACCAGATGAAGCGTATCCGCTTTCACGATCTGCGCCATAGTTGTGCCAGTCTGCTCTATGCCAATGGCGTGAGCCTGAAGGAGATTCAGGAGTGGCTCGGTCACAGTGACATCAGCACAACAAGCAACATTTATACACATCTGGATTTCTCCAGTAAGGTGTCCTCGGCGAATGCAATCGTCAATATCTTCCCAGAAAACACCAAAGTATAAGAAACTGAGCAGAAAAAGAAAAACAGCCCAAAATCTTTCGATTCTAAGCTGTTTTATGATGGAGTGCCGATGGTGGGACTCGAACCCACATGGTTTCCCGAACGATTTTGAGTCGTTTGCGTCTGCCATTCCGCCACATCGGCTTATATTCAATTTTGGGACATTAGTACCGGTTTCTGAAGATTGGAGGGATGCTCAGGAGGGATGTAAGAAATCCTGCTTCGACAAGCTTTCAAAATTCAACGAACACTCGTGAATTTCTCGCACGGACACGAAAAAACACGAAACGGATTTTGAGTCCCCCTCGTCTGCCATTCCGACACACCGGCGTATTCTATTTTACAGCTAACATAGTTATTATAGCGGATTTTTCTCCCAAAATCAAGATGCAGCTCACAACTCATCAAATTTCTGCAAATTTCCTCTCCCCTTTTGGGCCGCGGGCGTGTATACTGAGAGAGACAACATCATACCCAAAGGAGTACTCTCTATGAATCAGTTTCTTTCTGCCCCTGTTACCGACGCCCAGCACCAGCGCGACGCACTGTTAGGGGCGCTGGTGGGGCTGGCCCGCTCCACCGTCAACGAGCCGAAGACCGAGGACACTGACCGTGTGCTGACCTCCGGTCTCCGGCTGGCTGCAGACCCGGACGCTGCCGAAGACGCACTGCGCCGGATGTACCACATCGTCGAGACGGAAAAGCACCGCGTCGCCCCCAACTGCGCCATCTGCACCATGCGCTGCGGCAACACCGACAACTACGACCTCGCCCGGCTCTGGGCCGCGCCGGAGAACATCCGCACCCTCAAACTGCGGCTGCTGGCAGCAATATTCCGGCTGGCACAGGGCCGCCCGGACACCCGCGCGCAGGAGGTCATTGATCAGGCCCTTTTTGTCCTCGCCGAAGACTGGGACGAGGAACTTCTCGCCCCCGTCGTGAAGCGGGCCGAGGACTGCTGTGCCGGGTAAATTCCCCGGAAATTTCTGCTTTTCCCCGCGCGCTGCATTTCTTTTCTCTCCGCTGCGCCGCACACAAATCCGGACAGTTTCTTTTTTCCAAGGCATTCTTTCCCCCTTTTTGTCAGAATTTATAGCAATTCAACTTTTTAATGCAACAGCAACAACGTTGAATTGCATATCGCAAATATGCTGTTTGAGTGTTGCGCTAATTTCTTGACTTGCGATAGCGCTCCGGGCGCAGAAATATGGGGATGCTTTTTCCAAAAAACACTTTACAAACGTCAAAGAAATAACTATTATATAAGTATAGTGCTTCCAATCGTTGGCACGAACAGAAAGCGGTCGGACTGACCGGTAATACAGCTTCCGGCCCGGAAATCATCCACGTTTCCAATTTGCAGTGGAATACAGGAAAGAAGGTATAAGCTATGTCTGAGAAAAAGTCTGCTGTCCCCGCAGCGGCCGCTGCTCCTGAGACTCCTGCGGCAGAGCCGAAGAAGCGCAAATCTTCTGGTGCTGCACAGCGGCGCGGCCGTCCCCCGCTCTCCCCGGAGGTTTATGTCGAGTTCGGCACCAACCAGTACAACATCACCGATGTCATCGAGCGCGCAAAGGCCGACTACCGCGCCACCCATAAGGTGGGCGTCCAGTCCTGCAAGGTCTACGTCAAGCCTGAAGAGGGTATGGCCTACTATGTCATCAACAAAGTCTCCGGCAAGCTGGAGCTGTGATGTTCCTCAACACGAACAAAGGCGTCTGCACAGTCATTTGTGCAGACGCCTTTTCTTTTTTATAAGCCGTACAGTTCGGTGTACTTTCGGGTAAGGTACTGGATATAATCCTCAGCACTGAAATCGCCGCAGGCGTTCTTCACCACGTCGGCAGGCTCCATCAGCCCGCCGTACTGGTGGACCTTTTCCCGCAGCCACGCCGTGATGGGTGTGAGGTCGCCCCGGGCCGCTGCGCCCCAGACGTCCACGTCCTGCTCCATCCGGCGGAGCATCTGAGCGCCGTAGGCACTGCCCAGCGCGTAAGATGGGAAGTAGCCGAACGCGCCGCCCGACCAGTGGCTGTCCTGTAAACAGCCATCCCGGTCATTCGGCACCTCGATGCCCAGATATTCCTTATAAAGCTTCGCCCAGACAGCCGGCACATCTTTTGCTTCCAGCGTGCCGCCGATGAGCTGCTTTTCGATCTCATACCGTACCATGACGTGGAGGCAGTAGGTCAGCTCGTCGGCCTCGGTGCGGATGAGGCTGGGCTGAGCCTTATTGACAGCGCGGTAAAACTGCTCTGCGCTCACGCCGCCCAGCTGCCGGGGAAAGAACTCCTGCACCTTGGGATAGATTGCTTCCACGAAGGGCCGCGACCGGCCAATGAGGTTCTCATAGAAACGGGACTGGCTCTCGTGGACGCCCATTGAGACGCCGCCCGCAAGACAGGTGTACTGCAGGTCATCCCGGATGCCCAGTTCATACAGAGCATGGCCGCCCTCGTGGAGGACAGAGTACATCGAGGATGCCACATTGTGCTCGTCGTAGTTGGTGGTGATGCGGACATCCTTATTGTTGAATTCCAGCGTGAAGGGATGCTCCGTCTCGCCCAGACCACAATGGCTGCGGTCGAGACCCATCACCTCCATCAGATAGTCGGCGAAGGCCTTCTGCTGTGCTGCCGGGTACTCCTGATGCAGGAAGCTGTCGTCGATCTGCGGCTTCTCGCCGATTTTGTGGATGAGCGGCACCAGCCCCTCCCGCAGCGTCGCAAAGAAGCTGTCCAGCATCTTCCTATCCACGCCGCGCTCATACTCGTTCAGCAGAGCATCATAGGGCGCTTTCGAGGCGTCATAATAACCGGCAAAGCGGCGGTTGTAGTCTACAAGCTCCTGCAAGACGGGGCAGAACAGGGCGAAATCGTCCTGTGCCTTGGCCTTGTGCCAGACGTCGTCCGCCCGGTTGCACAGCTCTTTGTAGGCCATATATTCGTCCGCCGGGATGCGGGTCAGCTGCTCACAGCTGCGGCGCAGCTCCTCCACTTCGCGGCGGTGGACGAGGTCCAGCTCCCCGGCCCGGGCGCTCAGCTCATCCAGCAGCGCTTTCGTCTCGGGGCAGGTCATCAGCTTCTGGCTCTCCCCGGCAAGAATGCTCATGGCCACGCCCCTGCCCTCGGAGGTATCGCTGGGCGCGGTGGTCACGGCGTCCAGATAAAGGGAGCTGTCCGCACAGTGGTAGGCGTACAGCTTCTTTTGCAGCAATTCCAGCTGCTGCAAGGCGCGTTCTATCTCCATTGTCGTTCTCCTTTTTCTTTGATTTTTATCCCCAACCGAACAGCTTCCGCTTCGGCACCTGAACGGGGTCGGGTATCTCAAACTCGTACCGCTCGGTGGCGTTGATGACCGTCGTGCCGCCCCGGGTGCAGACACGGGGCAGGTTTGCCCCATAATTCAGGTGCATATGCCCGTGGATGAACCACTTGGGCTGATACTGGTCCATCAGATCGTTGAACACCTGAAATCCCTTGTGGGCCTTGTCGGTGCCGTCGTTGAGGCCGGATGCCGGGGCATGGGTCAGCAGGATGTCAATACCGCCCGCCCGCCGGGCCGCGAGCCAGAGCTTCCGGGCGCGCCACCGCATTTCAGCCTCGGTGTACTGGAAGGTGTCATCCCTGTTGTACCGATTGCACCCGCCCAGACCCATGATGCGCAGCCCCTTCCAGATATAGACCGCATCGTCCACACAGATGCAGCCACCCGGCTCCGATTCCTTGTAACTGCCGTCGTGGTTGCCGTGGACGTACAGGATGGGGACGGTGGTGAAGTTCGTGAGGTATTCGAGATATTTTTTCGGCAGATCACCGCAGGAGAGGATAAGGTCGATGCCTTCCAGCCGCTTGTGGACACTCTCGTCCCAGAGCAGTTTGGACGGCACATCCGAGATCGCAAGTATTTTCACGATGTTTTTGCTCCATTCTTTTCTATCCTTGGGGCTTTGCCTGTTACTGCGGCGTTCCCTTTACGATGTCCAGACCATTGACGTTCAAAAGGCTGCGGGTCTTGGCGTCCAGTTCGTCGTAGCTGGGCAGTTCGCCCTCTACGCACTCTTCCAGCCAGTCCATCTCCATCAGTTCCTTGGGCGTATAGATGCCGGAAGCCGCATGGTGAAGGGCATGGCCCTGACTGTAGCTCTCGGTCGGGAAAACATGTATCTCCCCATCGCAGAGCTGGCGCTCTGCCATCTTGAGCAGCTGCATGGTGCCGTCGTTCAGCCGGGTGGGGTATTCCACCCGCTCGGCACCGCTCTTGAGTCCCCACCAGTAGTTGATTGCCCTGCCGCCGGGGGCACTGTCCCATGTCCCGGCGAACACGGAGCGGACGATCTCGGTGAAGAACACGCCCCACCGCCACTCCGGCAGGCCCAGCGGCTGCAGAACGCCGTCGGGCAGGCGGCGGCAGAGGCCGTAATCGCGGTAGGTTCCTTCCGGCTCCCGGAAGTCCTGACTGTAGAAGACTTCGACGTCTTTCCTGTCCGAGAAATCCTGCGGGTGTGCCGCATCGCACAGGCAGGCCCAGCGCAGCACCACCCGGCTGTCGGGCCGGACGGCACGCACGCCCTGGGCAAAGGCATTGATGGCCGCAGGCACACCATACACCGGGTTTGCAGCCACATAGCCCACCTTGTCGCTGTGGGAGACGATGCCCGCCAGCATTCCCAGCAGATAGGTCACCTCATAGGTGCGGGGGTAGTAGGTGCGCACCAGCGGATGGGGCGCACTGAGGGAACAGTTCAAAAAGCGGGTCTTGGGGTGCTGGGCCGCGACCTTCAGGCAGGCGGTGTGCATCCGGGCGCTGGTGGTGAAGACGATGTCCGCGTGGTCGTGGGCTACCTCTTCCAACACCTGCTCTGCGTCCACCTCGGGGTTGATATTCTCCCGGCAGCTGACATAGAGCTTATCCGGGAAAGCTTTCACCAGCGCGGCACGGCCCTTGTCCTGTCCGCGCACCCATGCGCTGGTCTGGGCGTTGTGCTCGTGGAGGAACACCACCCGCAGCTCGCTGGGGCGGGAGCTGAAAATGTTCAGCTTGCTCAGCAGCGGCTCCGAGCTTTGCTTCGGCTCCAGCAGCAGTTCCACAGCGTGGGGCTCTGCCAGAATTTTCACCTCGTCCCAGAGGCGGGCCAGATTCTCCCGCACCTTGGTCGGGGTGGACTCGCAGGCATCGGCATAACGGTACACCGACAGGTACACCAAAAGTGCGTCGCCCGGCGTCAGGCCCAGTGAGCCGCCGCCCAGCGCATAGAACTGCTGGCTGAACATGGTGTAGAGGGACGAGAAATTCAGCCGGTCGTCGTCCGTCCACGCCTCGCCCGTGGCCTTGCAGGCCAGCGCCTGCAGCTTTGCATAGCCCCCCAACCGGGAGAAGCTGACGTAGTTGATGTGGGAAAACTTGTAAAAATCAAGGAACTCGTAATAGAGCTTATTCTCCAGCGTGTCGTTCTTTGCCGGGATGAGCCGGGTGACGGTGCCGGGAATTTTCACGGCCTCATAGTATTTGAGGACGGAAACACGCTTATTGCCCTCCTGCACATAGAATTTGTTCAGGTATTCGAAGGCAATAATAGGGGTGTGGATGCCCTCTTCCAGATGGGCGTCACAGAGGTTCGACCACTTGACTGCAAACTCGGTGTCGTCGTCCAGAAGAGGCATGAAATTGGAGGCAAAGGCGGTGTGGCGTCCGGCGGTCTTGGTACCCACGATGCTCTCGGCCGGGATGTCCACCAGACCCAGAGGCTCCTGCGCCACGATGTCCACATCAGTGAGGATGTCGTCCAGCACCGCGAGATAGGGCGACTGCCCCCGGGCCACATTGGCCCGGTAGGCGCGCTGGCCCGCACGCTGGGCGCTGCGGTAATCTTCTATCATAAACAAAACTCCTTCTGCTTTTTCAGCAAGCGAAGAGGGATACTTTCCTCTAAGGGATAGTATAGCATGAAAATCGAAATTATGGGAGACTTTCTCGCCGCAAGGTGTTGCTTTCGCACAAATTTTAAGGTACGATAAAAGAAACACACGTTTCTTGTGAGGTAAACTATGCTTTGTGAAACTCTTCCCCGGCTGGAAGCCGACGAATATCCCGGCGGTCTGTGGTACTACGAGCCCCACACCTACCAGCCCTACCGCTATGTGCTGGGGCGGGTGGGCCGCCGCCCGCTGGTGTGCATCGGCATCAACCCCAGCACCGCCCAGCCCGGCGCGCTGGACCCCACTCTGAAGAGCGTCGAGCGTCTGGCCAACGCCAACGGCTTCGACAGCTGGATCATGTTCAACGTCTACCCCCAGCGGGCCACCAACCCCAACGACATGGACAAAACGCCCGACCGCGCCCTCTGCGACGAAAACCTCCGCTGGCTGCAGGCCGTGCTGGCCCAGACCGAGCCCACCATGTGGGCCGCATGGGGTACTCTGATTGAAAAGCGGGACTATCTGCCCGGCCTGATGCGGGAGATGGTTGCCCTGACGCGGGAAAAGGACATCCCCTGGGTGACCTTCGGCCCCCGCAGCAAAAAGGGCCACCCCCACCATCCCCTCTACCTGCGCAAGGACTCCACGCCGGAGCCTTTCGATGTAGAAAACTACCTCAACACCTGTTTTGAATGAATCTCTCAGGGAGGGAACAGCATGACACCGGAACGATATAAAAGACTGACAGACTGGCTCGAAGGACATCCCGCCCTGCGGGAGGGCATCATCCTGCTCAACCGCTGGCTCCCCCTCGTGCCTTTCGTCTGCTATCCGGTGCTTCTGGTGCTGCTCAATCTCCGGTGGTTCACGATGCTCACCATCGGACGGGGCGGCGGCGCTCTTGATTTTATGCAGGTCATTGCCCGGGCCATTCTCGTTCCGGGTCTGGCGTTCGGGCTGGGGACTATCCTGCGGGCGAGGCTCAACTTTCCCCGCCCTTATGAGCAGCCGGGCTTCGTGCCGCTGGTATCTAAGGAGACCCACGGCAATTCCTGCCCTTCCCGCCACGCACTCAGTGCCGCCGTCCTCGGGATGGTGTGGCTCTACTTCTACCCTGCCGTCGGCGTCGTGATGCTGGCCATCGCCGCCCTCATCTGTCTGCTGCGGGTGCTTTCTGGGGCGCACTTCGTCCGGGATGTGCTGGCAGGCGCAGCCTTCGGGCTTACGTTCGGCTTTGTGGGGATGTGGCTGCTGTGAGAAGCCTTTTGCAAAAAGCGCAAAAAAGTTTCAGATTTCTCTTGACAGAACCCCGGAGCTATGGTATTATACTTCTCGCAGCGTGCTTCGACTCACAGCTGCAAACCATATCAGAACCCAATGGGATAACAACGTGCGCCCGTAGCTCAGGTGGATAGAGCAACTGCCTTCTAAGCAGTGGGCCGGGGGTTCGAGTCCCTTCGGGCGCATTGATGTGGTGCCCATAGCGTAGTCGGTTAACGCGCCAGATTGTGGATCTGGAGACCGTGGGTTCGAGTCCCACTGGGCACCCCACTAAAAAGTCCGCTGCAATGCAGCGGACTTTTTCTTTTGTGGAGAGTCAGTGGGACCCGAACAAATAAATAGCGTGAAATGCCAGAGTGCAGAGCACCGAAAGGTGCTCTGCACTCTGGCATTTTTCTTTCTCAGCTTCCCAGCTGCTTCAGGATATTGGCGATCTCATCGTTGGAGTAGCCCTCCTTCAGCAGTTCGCTGCGGATAGCCGTATCGCTCCTGCCCTGCCGGTAGAGACGGGCGGCGCTGTAAGGTACGATGGTGCTGCCTCCGGACGACAGCACTGACCCGCTGCCCGGGCCTCCCGAACTGCCCGCACTCTTTGCCCCGGCGTTTGCCGCAGCCTGCTGGGCGCTCTGGGCTGCCTTGGACTGCTTGAGCGCCCATTCGCCCTTGGCGATATTCAGCTTTTCGCTGGTCGCATTGTTGTTGAACTCCTGCTGGCGCAGGGTGTCCTGATACTGCCGCTCCGCCTGCTCGTTCTTGTACTTCTGCTGGGCAAGGCTGTCCTGCCGCTGGGTCTCCTGCATCTGCTGGTCCCACGCAGCGTCAGCACGCTCGGCCGCGTAGGCGCGGTCTTTGGCATACATATTATACCCGGTGTTGGCCAGCGTACCCACCAGCGAGCCGATGCCGGTGGTCCCGGTGATGGCCAACTGCACCGCGTCGCCGATAACGCCCAGAATGCTCAGCACACCATTGAACGCCTGCTTGCGCTTGGCGATGGCCTGCTGCTCCTGATTGGAATAGTAGCCGTACAGGGTGTCCAGCCGGCCCAGATAGTCCTGATAGCGGCCATAGTCCTGCTCGTAGGCAGCATTGTAGGCGCTGCCCTTCCGGTCGAGCTGACTGTAATAGTCCGACAGCTCCGCGTTATACTGCGCCTGTGCGTTCTGCTCCTGCGTGTTGAGCTGGTCGATCCGGGTCACGACATCGTCGCCCTCACTGTTGTAGGTGTCCAACGCCAGCCGGTAGAGGGACGGCAGGGCGTCGTTCAGCGCGCCCATCTGCTGCTGGTACGCCTGCTGGGCCACACTGGCCGCATAGCTGGAGCCGTAGCCGCCGGTGAGGGCTGCAGCCTGTGCGGCGGCGTCCGCGCTGGCGTTGCGGGCGTTCTGGGTGTACTGCTGGGCATACTGGCGGTAGAGCGGGTCCTGTGCATAGCTGTACTGAAAGCTGTTCCGCTCCAGCAGCTGACCGATGAGGTCTTCGATGCGGCCCTGATAGGCGCTCTCATACTTGCCCGGCCGGTTCTGCTGCCAGTTTCTCAGGTCCGCTGCTGCGTCGATGACGCTCTGTCCGGGGGTGTACACCGCATTTGTCAGTGCATTCTCCACCTCTTTACGGCTGTTCAGTCCCGCCGTTCTGTAGGAGGACTGGACTGCAGGCTGGGCAGTCACATCTTCCAGCAGCTGCTGTTCTTTCTTTTTCTCGGTGCTCATAAATTCTCCTTTCTCACTGGATGCTGTTCAGCCGGGCGCGCAGCGGCTCCGACATATTTTCCACGTCCAGATTGCAGAGCACATATTGTAATTGCTCCTGCATCTGGTATAAGTAGTTGCGGATGGCGCGGGCATCCTCCGCGTCCATGTTCTCGCTCAGATGGGGCAGTCCGATCTTCGAAAGTCCCGTGACACTTGCCATGTTCAGTTCACCTCCTGTGCCAGAATGCCGCCCTTCGCGGCGGCGCTCGTCCGGGTCAGGCTGCGCAGGGTGAGCTGGCCTCTGCCCTTCAGCCGGAGCCGCAGGCTCCCGCACCGCCTCGGCACAAACGGAACATCGATGCAGCGCCGCCCGTCGGCGGTCAGCTGGGCCAGTGTCTCCCACGCTCCGCTGTCGTAACTCACAGCCACCTCGATGCAGCTCTTCACCTCGGCCTCGAGCCGGAGCGTCAGCCGGGAGAGATACAGCTCTTCCGGGCCGTCCAGCCCGATGTTCCCGCTGACGAGCTCGAAGCTCACGCCGTCCTCGATGCCGCCCGCCTGCTGCCAGTTCTCCTCCCGGTCTGCATCTGCGGCCCAGATGGCCTTTCCGTCCCAGAGATAGAGCTGCCCGCCGCTTCCGGCCATCTCGTAGGAGCAGACATCTTCCTCCTGCCAGAGCCCCCGTTCGGTGTCGTAGACCAGCAGCCGCACGGCCTGGGCTTCGCCGCTGCCCCGCACGAGGTGCAGATAATACCGCCCGTCCAGCGCGCCGCCCAGCGCCGACTTCACGTTCCGCAGCCGGGCCGGGTCGAGGGCCGTCGAGACTTTGGTGGGGATGCTGCCGTCCCAGGCCATCACGCCGTCGGGCGAGAGATAATAAAGCGTCTCGTTGATGACGCAGAGGCTCCGGGCAGCGCCCTTTGCCACGCCCCGGCAGCGCAGGCTGCTGAGCTGGAAATCCGAGGGCTTGGAGCCGTAAAGCTTGTGAAGGGTGTTTTCCTTGAAGAAAAGCGCGTATCCCATACAGGTAGCCGCGCCGGTAAATGCCCCGTCGCTGCCCACGGTCACGGCATAGCTGTCGGCGGCAATGCCCCGGTAGGAGAACCAGTTGGTGGGGTCGCCCAGCTTGCAGGCGTAGATGACGTTTTCCTTGTTGGAGCATCCCCACACCCGGTTGTCGCACTCGGTCAGGTAGTCCATGTCCGGCACCCGGCGTTCCAGCTCCACCACCTCTGCCGAGACGAACTCCCGGCTGACGCTGCCGTCCAGACTCACCCATCTTACCGCTGCGCCGGTGCGGGTCAGACGGCCATAGAACCACTCGCCGCCCGGGTCGGCCTTGACGCGCAGAGTATCTGCGCCGGCGTCGTAGACGATGCGGTCGCCGTCCAGCTCGTTCCACTGCCCGGCCTGCTCCGCTGCAGAGCCGGTGAGGGTCACAGTGTCCTCTGCCGCAAAGTCTGTCCCCACCCCCTTTGCCGAGATGCGGCAGTAGTCCAGCACCACCGCCGACCAGTTGCCGGACGCCTTACTATATACTTCCAGCGTGCTCTCGCTGCTCCATGGCTTTTCCGGGTCTTCCACCCGCAGGAAAAGCTGACCGTCCGTCGGCTTGTCGGGTTCAGCAGGGCCGCAGCCGCTCACCTCGTAGACCTTGCCTTCCGCGTCGCAGGGTGCAAACTCCACGCTGGTATTTTTGCCCGACCACACCGCGCCCAGAGCGCTCACCTTCCGGCTGGCAGTGTCGAAAGCCAGCTTGTCCGGGAAGATCAGGATCTTCGTCCCGATGCCCACCAGCGTTTTCTTTCCGTTCTCCACGGCGTCTTTCAGGGTCACTTCCATCTCATCCGTGTCGTCCGGCGTGTAGACGAGGTCTCTGCCGCAGACGGTCAACAGGCCGTTCAGGTGATACATCCCGTTCAGGTCTGCTTCCTCCCGCAGCTTCCGCCGGGGCAGACGGGTGCTCAGGGCCGGGAAATTCCGGGCCGAAAAGTTGATGCCCGCGCTGTACTCTGCCTCGGTGCAGCTGTACGTCTCGTTCAGCCCGCCGAACACCCGCAGCATATTCCGGGTGTTTTTCAGGCCGTTCCGGTTCGAAAGTATCATCTTTCTCCCTCCTTACCAGCGCCAGCTGCAGCCCCGGGCGGGCAGATTCTTCCGCCGCAGCCACGCGGCCAGTTCGGCTAAGATGCTGTTGTACTGGGCCTGCTCACCGGCGTACCGGTCGTTCTCGCCCAGCGCGGCGTCCGTCATGGCGCACAGATAGTGCGGGTACAGGCTGTCGAAGGGCGGCGGCACCAGCAGCACGTCGTCATCCCGCAGACCGTTGTCCCACGCAATGTCCGCGCCCACGCCCTCCCGGCTGTCGGCGCTGCTGGGCCGGAAAAATTTCTCCCGCAGCATCCCGTCCACCTCGCACAGCCAGCGCTGCCGGGTGCGGGCCGCGACACGGCTGCCCGGGCGCAGCTCTTCGGCCCGTTCCATCGCTTCTCCTACCGTCATAAAAAGCCTCCTTTCGCTTTTTCCAAAAAGGCCCGGCAGAAGCGGCCTTCTCCGCCGTTTCTGTCGGGCCGCGTTGTCTTATTTTACTGGGCCGCAGTCTCTGCCGCAGCGATGCGGGCGGCGGTGTACTCGTCCTGCTGCTGGCTGTGTTCCAGCACCTCGGCCACCTCAGGCGGCACTTCCACCTCCACGCCCCGGCGGATCTTGTAGTTCACGCCGTTGACGCTCACGAACAGATCGCCCTTGTACCGGCTGTTGTCCTTGAACAGCCGGATGCGGACATTCTTCTTTTCTGCCATAGCTTCTCCTTTCCGGCTGGCTCAGTTTGCCGCCGCAGTGGTGGAATAGCTGGACACGCTCTCGATGCGCACCATGTACTGCTCCACCAGACGCTCGGCGGCGCGCATACCCTTCCAGCCCACAGAGGCGCGCTGGTTCAGCGGATCGTCGCCGTAGCCCAGCTGCTTGACGATGTGCTCCAGGCCGCCGCCCTCCAGCTCGGTGACGCCGTAGGCGTGGGCGCCCAGCACGAGGGTGCCGAAGACGGCCAGACCCACCGGACAGGTAGCGTCCTTCCAGATCTTTGCCTCGCTGGTCTCGATGAAGCGGATGTTGCCCAGCTTGCCGATCTCGCCGCGGTACATGGTGTCGGGGTCGGCGTACTTGTGGGCCTCGATGAACTCCTTGCAGGTCTTGAGGTCGTAGGCGGCGTAGGGATGGATGATGGCGATGTAGCTGTCGCCGATGGGGTCAGCGTTCATCGCGCCCAGCTGTGCCGCCGCCTGGAAGAACAGCTTCGGGGTCAGGGTGCAGCTCTTGTCCAGCGCCTTGCGGCTGGTGACGGCAGTCTCGGTGCCGTCTGCGGAAAGCTTCGGCGCATAGATGACGTTGGTGCCGCCGGCCAGCACATCGCGGGTGATGCTGTCCATGGTGCGGCCCGCCTGGCTTGCCAGAACGCGGGTGGCCTGTACCACATTGTTGTCGATGGCCGTCATCTGCAGCACATCGGTGAGCGGAGTCCAGCCGCCGTACTGGTGCAGGTCGCTGGTGATGGTGGTCACGTTCAGGGTCTGGCCGTTGGGAGTCACGCCCTCGGTCAGCGGGGTATCGGCCTTGGGCAGGCTGTCGTACTTGCGGAACTCAATGGTCTTGCCGCCGTTCTGGGGTACGGGATAGTAGTCCGCGAACTGGTCATGCACCAGACGGGGCTCTGCCTGGTCGATAAGGCGCTTCTCGTAGAAGGTCTTCATCTCGTTGGTCATGGTGCCGGTGGTGTTCTGCAGGCTGGCAGAAGGGTCGGCAAAGAGCTGGAGGTTCATCTTCAGGTTGTAGCTTTTCATGTCATTTGTCCTTTCTGTTATTCATCGATTCTTGGCTCCCCTATTAGGGGAGCTTCGCGAGGCGCTGACGAAGTCAGACCGACGCGGTGAGAGGTTAAAAACTGATCTTCACCCCGTGCATCGCACGGCGTTCCAGTGCCTCACGCTGGGCGCGGGTCATGCTGGCCACATCGGCCCGGGTGATGGCCGCACCGCCGGGGCTGGTACCGTTTTCCGCCGGGCGGGCCGAACGCTGGCGGATGCGCTCCACGACGCCCTGCTCCACGGTCTGGGCGGTCTGACGCAGAGCGTCGTTGTAGTGGGCCAGACGATAGGCGTCACCCATCCGCATCCCGGGCAGCTCCATCAGGCGGCGCATCTCGGGGTTCGCCAGCTCCTGCTTGAGCGAAAAATCCGGCACGTCCCGGCGAAGCATCGCCTCTTCCGCCGCCCAGCGGGCGTGGAGGGCGCGGACGGTGTTCGCGCCCTCTCTCAGGCCCGGGACGGGCGGCAGCGGCGCAGGGCGTTCGGGCGGTGCAGGACGCTCTTCCGGCTCCTGCACTGCCGCCGGTGTCGGCACATCCGAAGCTTCCCGGCCCTCATCCGCCTTCATAGTCCCGGAGGCGATGGCCTGCTGAGCCTGTGCATGGCTGAGGGCAGGAGCGGAGGGGGCGGCGGCATCGCCGCCCTCCGAGGCAAAGAGCTGCAGATCCACCATCGACTGTTCTCCCCGTCCGCTCAAATCGGCGAAGCGGACATTGTCCGGGTAGCGTTCTGCCAGCAGGGCAAAGCCCGCCTTTGCAAATTCGAACGCCCCCTCCACCCACGGTTTCTGGGGTGCTGCCGCCGTCACGGCCAGACGCGGGCCGTCCGGCTCGTCCCACACGCCGCTCCTGGTGCCTTCCTCGCCCGCCAGCAGGGCGCAGAGGGTCTGCATCAGGGTGCTGGCCCCCGCACACACGATGTCCTGCCCGGCGGGGGCATAGCCCGCGTGGCCCGAAGCTTCCAGCCGGCAGGTGGGGCCTGCCGGGCCGTCCAGCTCGGTGTAGTTTACTTTTATCATCTCATTTCTCCTTTCTGCGTCTTCATCGCCCTCGCCATCGCGGCCGTGCTCAGCTCCTGTGCCGGGCCGCTGAGCTTGGGGGCTTCGGACTTTTTCTGCACTTCCAGCAGACCCGTCAGCTGGGCCATCTGGGCCTGCATCTGTGCCAGCTGCTGGGCGAGGGTGCCGTTCTGGCGCACCCGCTGGCGAACCTTTTCGATGCCCTCAAAGTCCATCATTTCCAGCGCCGCCAGCGCGGCGTCGGCGTTGGCCGGGGCGAAAAAGCCCAGCTGATAGCACTCCTTGGCCGTCTCGTTCTGCGACAGGCGGGAGAAGGTGGACTTTTTCTCCGCACTCACCACGATGTCGAACACCGGCTCATGACTGCCCAGCTCCACGCCGCCCACGACTCTTGCAGGCTGGGCGCGGAGCACCTGGCCCGAAAAGCGGACGAACTCGCTCTCGCCGCTCTTGCCGGTGATGCGGAAGATGCGCTCCTCGTCGTAGAACTGCCTCATCAGCTCAATGATAAGGCAGCACTCTTTGGCAAATGCCCTGTAAGCGCTCTTGAGCATATCCCGGCTGAGCTTCGAACCCGCCTCCTGCAAGGCCGCGATGGCCGAAGCTGCCGTCACGCCGCCTGCGGTGCCGCCCTGGGTCATGTCGCGGTTTCCGCTGATCTCCTTCAGCTCCTCGATGCGGCTGTTGCGGTAGCTCAGGCTGTTGCCCTGCAGACCCGCCGTCTGCAACGGCCGGAAGCTGTCGTCGTTCAGCCGCCCCACCACATGGATGATGTCCCGCGACAGGTCCGTCAGCTCTTCCTCATTGACGCCCGCCGTGTCGCTCAGCACATACCGCTGGCGGGACGAGAGCAGGACGTTCTCGTCCATGGCGTGGTTCATCTTGTCGATGGCGGTCTGGCACTCCTTCATCACATCGATGTACCCGAAGCCCGCCGGGCTGTCCTCTTCCATGAACAGCGCGTCGAACACAAAGGGATACTTGCCGTGGTCGTAGAAGCCTCTTTCGGCCAGCGCCGGGTCGTTCTCGCTGGCGTAGAGCACCACGCCATTGCAGAACTTGCAGTAGTGCAGGATGCTCCTGCCCTCGGGGGAAAGCTTTTTGTAGTACCAGTCCACCACGACGCTCTTGTCGCTGGTATCAAGGCCGCCGTCGTGGATGTAATGCGGCACGTCCAGCACGCTGGCAGTGTGTCCGGCCAGCTGGGGCCAGCGGCTTTCCAGCTGAGCCGTGTCGGTCAGACTCAGCGAGAAAAAGTGGGGCGACGCCTGAATATCGTCCACGCCCGGCTCCCAGTAGAGCATCAGCAGGTTCATGGGTCGGATGGCGATCTCGCCCACACCGCCCCGCTGCTCCGAATCCCAGAACACGCCTTTGACTCCGGTCCCCTGCTTGAGCTTGCGCCACCAGGTGTCGCTGTACACCTGCTCATAGTCCGCCTGTTCCAGCACCACGGGCAGCACGCTGGAAAGCGCCTGTGCCGCTGCCTCGTCGTCCTCGGCACGGGGCAGGACGTTGGGACTGGGGTAGTTGTCCATCGCGTCGGCATGCTTGTTGGCGATGGAGTTGAACAACCAGCCGCTGGACGGCTGGGGTTTGCCCTCCATCATGGGGTTCTGGTAGTTCTTCCAGTGTCCCATCCGGAACCACAGTTCGTTGTCCACCAGGCGCTTGTCCAGCGCGGCCTTGCCCGCCTTGTACCGCTGCAAGATCTGCGCAGCCTCAGCCACCTCTTCCGGCCCGATGGGCAGTTTTGTTGCTTCATCCATAGTATTCGTTTTTCTCCTTCCTGCCCTCTGTTGCAGGGCTTTGTCTTTCACGCCCCATCGGGCTTTTTCCGTCTCACACAAAGTTGACCGGCCTGCCAATGCCTCTCCCTTTGGGAGAGGTGTCACCGCAGGTGACGGAGAGGGAAAGCCTGTCTCCCGAGAGCCGCCGCACAGTGATAGGCAGCCCCTTTGTCAGAGTGATACTATCGTCGGGTCTGTACTTCGCCGTCAGCATCCTCGCCCTCTCAGTCTCGCATTCGCTCGCCAGCTCTCCCAAAGGGAGAGCCTTTACACCCTCAGAAATTTCGCCTTCCGATGCAGCTCCAGCGGGTCATCCAGCACCGGCGGGGCCGATGTATGCCGGGGCGGCGAGATGGGATTTTCCATCAGCACATAGCGGCACTCATCGTAGATGTGGTCTTCCTGCCGGGTGTCGATGTCCTCCACATTGCTCTCGTCGTACACAAGGTTCGGGATGGTGCGGATGAAGTGCTTGCAGGTATTGAACACCTGCAGCATCGGCCTGCCCTCACCGTCAAAATTCAGCCGGTAGTGCATCTGCATCTTGCCCGCCAGACGGGTGTGGTCGCCGGGCATCCAGTGCAGAAAGTTCGGCCCTCGCTCCATCATGGCGGCGATGCTCTCGCCCCGGCTCTCGTCGAAGATGGCCGGGTCGGCGATGCCCTGAATGACTCTGCCCCGGAGCACCGGGTCGTTCTGCTCGGCCTCCCGGATGCGCCGTGCCTGCTCCACCGGGTCGATGCGCAGACCCTCGTTGGGGCGTCCGGTGCAGCCGTACAGCTCCTTGATGCGGTAGAGCCGCCCTTCCTCGTCCGCCGCGTACCACCCCACCGAGAACGGCTTCGAAAAGCCGAAATCGTATCCCCGGTAGATTTTCCAGTGCTTCGGGATGGTGAACGGCGCGATGACGTGGGTCCAGCGCTGGTCTTGGTAGTGGTTCGGGTCGTTCCGCCACTCGGTGAACACCTGCCCCGAAAAGCTGTCCCAGCTGCCGTAGAGCAGCGCCTGCTTTTCGGCCTCCGGCATGGCCGCAAGGCTGGCCAGATAGTCCGGGTCATTTCCCAGAAGGGCTGGGTTATCGAAGATGCTGGACGGGATGAACCCCCGCGCCCGCCGCAGCACCTTTTCGGTGCCGTCCGGCATCCGCACCGGGTATTCCTCCACGATGGGGGTGCCGGGCGGGGCGGGCGTGATGAACCGCGCCTTCACCCAGCCGTGGCCCACCCCGCCGGGGTTGGTGGTGGCCCGCAGATACACCCGGGTGCCGGGGCCGGTGGGGCGGTTGCGGCTCATCATGTAGCTGTACTCCTCCCACTCGAAGTGGGTCAGCTCGTCGAACCCGATGAAATCGAAGGCTTTGCCCTGATAGTTCGTCCGGTCTTTGGTGTACTGCATCGAGCCGAAGTAAATTTTTGCCCCGCTGGGGAAGACCCACACATGGCTCGTGGCGTTGTACTGCGCCTCCGGGAAGGCCCGGCGGTAATAGCTTTGACTCTTGTCCACGAGGTCGGAAAGCTGCGGATAGGTCTTGCGGAGGATGAGCGCCCGGTAGTGCGGGATATGTACCTGCCGCAGCGCCTCGATGACGAGGGCGTCGCTCTTACCGCCGCCTGCCGCGCCGCCGTAAAGTGCTTCCGGCTCCGGCCTCCGCATAAATTCCATCTGCCTCGGCTGAGGCCTCCACACGACGCCCGCATTCTTGTTTTCTGTCGTCATACATCCTCCACCGGCGGCAGCAGCACCACACCGCATTCCCGCCCTTCTGCGTCCACGCCCTGGTCGTTCAGGGTCTTCGACACGCCCGCCAGATCTTTCAGCACGGCAGTCGCTTCTTTCAGTCCCTTCATGATGCCGGGGTCGGTGCTGTTCTCTCTGCGGGCCGTGCGCTGGCGGGCGTTCAAATCTTTCACCTCCTGCGCCAGCATGGTGCTCAGGGTGTCGGTGGCTTTCCGGAGACTTTCCAGCCCCTTGGCCGCAGCCTGCTTTTCCTGCCCCATCCCGCGTTCTCACTTCCTTTCGTTCTGTCGCTGGCAAAAGGATACCACACTTTTCTCCGCCGCAGGAGTACATACTTTTTTCCATCAAGTTCGTATTTTACCGCATATTTTATCCTGTAAGTAATATCTCAGAGCAGCAAAAATCCCCTGCCTGTGTTCTTTTCCACAGACAGGGGATCTTTCACTCAATTTTCTGCGCAAAGTCTCCGGGAGACTCTCTGCGTATTTTTACAGGGTCTCCACCCGGTCAAACAGCTCCTTTGCGGCCTCCACAGCCTCCTTGCTGCCGAAGACCACCCTCACGCCCTTCTCCATCCGGGCCGACAGGTCCGCCGCCTCGGCCTTGAGGGCGGCAGCATCCACACTGCACAGGCTCTTGCGCTCGGCGGCAGTCATCTCGTCGGTGATGCCGCAGAAATATTTGCAGTCGGTAGACGCAGCCTCTTCCCGGGGCTTGCGCGGGGTGTCCAGCTTTGCTGCTGCGCCCACGATGAACTCGTTCATGTCCTTCTCGGTGTAGTCGCGGCCTGCCAGTTCTGTCGGCCCCTTTGCGAAAGTCTCATAGCTTTCTTTCAGGTGCGGGTCGCGGTAGGTGTAGAGATATTCGGTGCCGTCGTTCTGGGTCACCATGCCGGTACCATACGCGCCGCCCACCTCGCGGATGTTGTGCCACAGATACTCGTAGCTCATCACCCGGGCCAGCACCTTCCGCTCCAACCGCCGCTCCATGGGCCAGACCAGCACATCGTAGTTCACGCCGCCGTCGATGATGAAGGCCTCGTTCACCGGAGCTGTCAGCTCCTCCGTGTAGGGCTTTGCCTCTCCGCGCTTTTCTGCCGCGAAGGCACTGCCCGGCAGAAGCTTTTTCAGGGTATCCAGCGCCGCGTCGCTGCCGTGGAGGCTGACGGTCAGGGCGTTCTTTTTCAGCACGCTTTTCCACAGCTCTTCCATCTTTTTGCCCAGAGCGGTCCAGTCGGCCTTTTCCAGCAGCTCACAGAGATAGTGGTAGTAGCTCACGCCGTTGCAGCGCTCACTCAGTGCGGATTCCACCGAGAAATGTGCCGCCGCCCGCATGGCGGCGAAGGCGTGGCCCTCCCGCAGGAACTTCTGCTCCATGAGCAGCTTCTGCTGGCTTGCCACCCGCTCCATCGCAGCTTCGGCCTGCGGGCCGCTGAACGTTGTCTCATACAGCCACTCGCTGCCCAGCTCCACAGCCTTTTCGAGGCTGCGTTCCAGCATACTCATCCCCACGATGAGCTTGGCGTGGCAGGGTCGGCCTTCCTGCCGTCCCGTCCAGCAGTCCATCCACGCACCACTGCTTCCCAGCCAGGTGTTCCGCAGAGTGTTCAGTTCCCGGGCCGTGTGCTTTTCGGTGTCCAGCTCATCCATGACATCCGTGAGCAGATGCAGGCAGGACATGTCTTCCGGTGCCATGCCGCCCAGATCATAGTAAAGGTACAGGTAGGTATTGCCTGCCGAGGGGTGGTGCAGCAGTTCTGCACCCGTCAGCAGCTCCTTGCTGCCCGGGGTCTGCTTTTTGCCCTCGCCGAGGTCGGCGGCTGTCAGCGGATGGTCCAGCACCAGCTTGCCGTCGGTGCGGGCGGCGCGCCCCTCTTCCTCTTTCCTGGGCAGGGTCGGCACCTGGATGATCTCCACCGGCGCAGGCGCGAACAGCTCCCGCAGCAGCTCATTGAACCAGCCCTGTTCCAGCTTCTCACGCAGGGAAGCGAACAGAGCGTTCGTGTGGAGCAGCAGGACCGGGTCGCCGGTGTGGAGCCAGCCTGTAGATGCATTGATGGCGTCCAGCACGCCGTCCGGGATACTGCCTGGCCGCTCAAGGGAAGCGAACTCGGTGGAGTTGAGGCTTGCCATCAGAAGCTCCTCGGGGATGCCCTTTTCGAGGATGCCGTCCACGGCCTTGCGCACGGCGGCGGCAAATTTGCCCGCTGACTCTTCCGTCGCGCCCCGCAGCACAAGCTCCAGGGTCGGCTGCAGCGTGCTGTCATCGAAGCCCACGTCGATGTCCGCGCCCAGTTTTTCTTCCAGCAGGGCGGCTTTCAGAGGCGCCTGGTTCGTCCCCAGCAGGGCGTCCAGCAGGATCTCCACGCCCAGCTGGCGCTCCCGGTCGCTGAACGCACCGGTGTACCACGCCAGCGCACACTGAGCCTCGTCCGGCTCCGGCTTCTCGGTATAGTACGGGATATTCCGCTTCGCACCGACCTGCTCGTCCTGCACCGTCAGGCGGGGGCGGCTGGCGCTCTTGGGCATACGGCTCAGATACTGCTCGTCGAGGAAGGCCAGCTTCTCGGCCATGTCCATCTTGCCGTAGAGGGTGATGCAGCAGTTGTCGGCACTGTAGTGGCGGCGGTAGACCCGCACATACTTCTCATAGGTCAGCGCCGGAATGGACGCCGGGTCGCCGCCGGAGACGAAGCCGTAAGCCGTATCCGGGAACATTGCCCGGCTCAGAGCGTTCTGCAGCTGTGCGTCCGGCGTCGCCAGCGCCCCCTGCATCTCGTTGTAGACGACGCCGCTCACCGTGCCGTCTTCGTCCCGGTGCCAGCCCTCCTGCTCGAACACGCCCTTGTCCACCATGGCCAGCGGGCAGAACACCGCGTTGAGATAGACGTCCATCAGGTTCTTGAAGTCCGTCTCGTTGGGGGTAGCGAAGGGATACACCGTCTTGTCCGGGAAGGTCATGGCGTTCAGGAAGGACGCCATGCTGCTCTTGAGCAGCTGCAAAAACGGCGACTTCACCGGGTACTTCTCGCTGCCTGCCAGCACCGAGTGCTCGAGGATGTGGAACACGCCGGTGTCGTCGGAGGGGAAGGTGCCGAAGCCGATGCCGAAGGCCTTGTTGTCGTCGTCGTTTTCCACCAGCAGGACAGCCGCCCCGCTGACGTCATGGGTCAGCACGGTCAGCGTTCCGTGCTGTTCGGGGCAGTCCTCGTGCTTGACGAGGGTGTAGCCGGGATATTGTTTCATGGTCTTGCTCCTTTGTATTTTCTGGATTTTGATTCTATTGTATCATCCTACCCGCCAAAACACAATGAATGGTTTGTGAATCATAACTCGCTGGTAAACAAAAAACTCTGCCCTGTCCGAAGACAAAGCAGAGGTCAAAACGATTTACACTGTCTCACCCTGACGGCACGACACCCTGAACAGCACGAATCCCACGATGAACAGCACGATGAGGGAGCCGACGCCCACATTGGCGCTGCCGGTGAGCTGGCTTCCCACGCTGACGATCATGGTGCCGAGGAAGGATGCGCCCTTGCCGCAGATGTCGAAGAGGCCAAAGTATTCGCCCGACTTTTCCGGCGGGATGATCTTTGCAAAGTGGGAGCGGCTGAGCGCCTGTACGCCGCCCTGGAACATGCCCACGATGACGGCCAGCACCCAGAACTGCCACTGCCGGGTCAGGAAAAACGCAAACACCGCGATGCCCGCGTAGGCCGCGATGCACACCGGGATGAGCTTTGCCGAGGGGTACTTGTTCGACAGCCGCCCAAAGATGAGGGCCGACGGGAACGCCACGATCTGGGTCACAAGAAGTGCCAGCAAAAGGCCGGTGGTGTCCAGACCCAGCGCCGTGCCGTAGGCCGTCGCCATGTCGATAATGGTGTACACGCCGTCGATGTAGCAGAAGAACGCCAGCAAAAACCAGAACACCTGCTTATCCTCCGGCAGATGCCGCAGGGTATGGCCGATGCGGGCAAAACTCTGCCGGACAGCGTGCTTTTCCACCTCCACATAGTGGAGCTGTTTATAACTTTTCAGCAGCGGCAGGGTCGTGAGCAGCCACCACGCCGCCGTCAGCAGGAGTGCCAGATTCAGCGCCGTCATCTGGCTGATGCCGATGCTCCCCGCCCCCAGCACAAGGCCGAGACAGACCACGAAGGGCACGCAGCTGCCGATGTATCCCCACGCATAGCCCCGGCTGGACACTTCGTCCATCCGCTCGGGAGTGGTCACGTCGCTGAGCATCGAGTCGTAGAACACCAGGCTGCCCGAAAAGCCCACCTTCGCAATGACGAAGATGACCAGAAACGGCAGCCACGCCGACGCCGCGCCCATGGCGCAGCAGCCCACGATGCCCACGAAGACGCAGAGTATGAAGATAGGCTTCTTGAAGCCCTTCGTATCGGCCACTGTTCCCAAAATGGGGCTCAAAACAGCCGTGATGACGGTCACAGCCGAGCTGGCATAGCCCCAGTAAGCCAGATACTCCACCGAGCTCAGGCCCCCGGCTTCTGCCAGCGCGTTGAAGAAAATGGGGATAAGGGTGGCCACCATCAGCACAAAGGCCGAGTTGCCCACGTCGTACAGGATCCAGTTCCGCTCCAAGCTCGTCAGGCGGAATTTACCGCTCTTTTCCATCCGGTGCTCCTCTCAGTTCTCCCCAAACGTATGCTGATACTCCGCCCCAAGCGGCTTGTTCTCTGCATACTCTTCGATGAGCCTTACCGCCAGCGGCACAGCCGTTTTATACAGCTCTTCGAGCTTCTGGCTGCTCTGGACGCATTTGGGGTTCGGCTGCGGGTTTGCTACAAGGCCGTGCATGAACTCATACTTGCCCGCGACGCGCATCCCGGTCAGCACCACCCAGCGCTTGACGGGGTTCGCCGCCTGCAAAAGATGATGCACCGTTATCATCCCCTTCATCGCCGCCAGCGTCTCGTCCACCGTGACGCCCTCGTAGAAGGGCGCGATGACCTCGGCCCGCTCCCGGCTGGGCTTGATATGGCTGGCCGTGAAGAACTTTATGGGGTCGAGGCCGTCTTCCCGCATCAGGGCGTTGTCAAACTCCGTCTCGATCTCGCAGTGTCCCACACCGCTCTCCCGGACATAGGCCTCCACATAAGGGTGACAGGTGCTGTCCAGCGCGAAGTGGCAGACAAAGCCCAGCGCATAAGCCAGTGCGGCGCTTTTATCCGCTGCATTTTCCACCACGGTGCGGGCGCGGGTGAAAAACACCTCGCCCTTCTGCTCGTGCATGGCGTTGCCCAGACGGTTCACCGGGTTCGACTGCAGGGCCTTGTAATAAAACATCAGGTCCGGCCCGTGGAGACCCATGTCGTAAAGCTCCCGGTGCTGTTCCAGCGTCGCGCGCAGACCGTCCGGCAGCAGGGCCAGAACATCCGCACCAAAGCGGCGGTGTGCGTAGGTAGAAGGCATGATACCGCCCCTTTTCGTTTATTTTTCGTAGCCCTGCGGCAGCTCGTTCTTCAGGCCGCGCTCCATCAGGGACCTGACAGCCTCTGCCGCACTCATGCCCTTGTTGACGATGGCGTTGACGGTCTGGACGATGGGCATTTCCACCTGATACCGCTCGGCCAGTTCCAGCGCAGCGGGCAGGGCGTTCATGCCCTCGACCACCATGCCGACTTCCTTGACGGCATTTTCCGGGGTCTCGCCCTTGCCGATGAGGATACCGGCGCGGTTGTTGCGGCTGTGCATACTGGTAGCCGTCACGATGAGGTCGCCGATGCCGGCCAGACCTGCGAAAGTGTGGACATTGCAGCCCATCGCCACGCCCAGACGGGCGATCTCGGCGATGCCGCGGGTGATGAGGGCAGCGCGGGCATTATCGCCGTAGCCGAGGCCGGTGGAGATGCCGACGCCCAGCGCGATGACGTTCTTCATGGCGCCGCTCAGCTCTACACCCTTGATGTCCTCGTTGGTGTAGACGCGCATGACATTGTTGGTGAAGACCTCCTGCACATAGGCAGCGGCCTCCATATCCTTGCTGGCCGACACGATGGTGGTGGGCAGGTCGATGGCCACTTCCTCGGCGTGGGTGGGGCCGGACAGGGCCACAAGGCGCACGCCCTTCGGGCCGCCCTCCTTGCCCAGCTCATCGGCCAGGATCTCGGTCATGGTGTACAGGGTGTCGGGCTCGATGCCCTTTGCCACGTCCACGATGATCTGGCCGTCGGCCACATAGGGCCGGGCCTTTGCCGCCGTGGAGCGGACGAACACCGACGGCACTGCGAACAGCAGGATGTCCTTGTCCTTGCAGACTTCCTCGATGCTCTTGGTGAACCGCAGCTCGTCGGGGATCTTCATCTGCGGCAGGTTGGGATGCTTGCGGGTGGTGGAAAGGTTGTCGATCTCCTTCTCGATGGCCGACCACACCAGCACATCATTCCCGCTCACAGTCAGCATCCGTGCAAGGGCCATGCCCCAGGTGCCAGCGCCCAGAATACCAATACGTTTCATCACGTTTGTCCTCCGTATCCGCCGCGCTCCCGTCTGGCGGGGCGTGCGGCCTGTTTGTACCTTTACAGGTCTATACAGCTCTATTGTACCCGAAAGCTTCTGCCGCGTCAACTACTCTGCCGTTCTGCACAAAGTCAGCACCTGTTTTTCGTCCATTTCGTCTATACCATGCAATTTTTCGAAACCATTTGCGTTCATTTCCAAATCATGTTATAGTATTCTGGTAGGTTTTGTAGGATTTTCATTTTTTCCTCTTGACTTCGACCCTGCTTTAAGGTATATAATATGTCCACCCACTTGTCCTGTCTGTTTATTCAAATTTTGAAAAAGGAGTATCCATGCTGGAAACACTCTTATCCAACCGCACCGTCAGCGTGCTCTGGGAGGCTCTTCCCCGCATCCTCTCGGCGGGCCTCACCATGACCATCCCCCTCACCCTCGTCTCGTTCACCCTGGCGATGGTGCTGGCGGTGGCCGTGGCGCTGGTGCAGTACGCCAAAGTGCCGGTGCTGAGCCAGCTGGCCCGGTTCTACATCTGGGTCATCCGCGGCACGCCGCTGCTGGTGCAGCTTTTCATCATCTTTTACGGCCTGCCCAGCGTGGGCATCATGCTGGACGCTTTCCCGGCGGCAGTCATCGCCTTCGCCTTCAACGAGGGTGCATACTGCGCCGAGACCATGCGCGGCGCACTCGAGAGCGTGCCGCAGGGCCAGCTGGAAGCCGGCTGCTGCGTCGGCATGAGCTGGTGGCAGATCATGCGCCGCATCGTGCTGCCGCAGGCCCTGCGTACCGCCGTGCCTGCCCTCTCCAACTCCCTCATCGGCATGATCAAGGACACCTCTCTGGCCTCCAACATCACGGTAGCGGAGCTGTTCATGGCCGGCCAGCGCGTCGCCGCCCGCACCTACATCTTCCTGCCCATCTACTGTGAGGTGGCTGTGGTGTATCTGCTGTTCTGTACCGTCATCACCAAGCTGCAAGGGCTGCTGGAGCGCCAGCTCAACGCCCACGGCTTCCAGTAAGAAAGGAGTGCGGCTGTTATGGCAATGTTAGAGATACGCGGCGTCCACAAATCCTTCCATACTTACGCAAAGCCCGGCGTCCATCCCGGCATCTTTGGCCGCCCCCCCAAGCCGACCAGCAGTCTGGACGTGCTGCGCGGCGTCGATTTGACGGTGGAAAAGGGCGACGTCGTGGCCATCCTCGGCCCTTCCGGCTCAGGCAAGACCACCCTGCTGCGTTGTCTCAACTTTCTTGAGACGGCGGACGCAGGCCAGCTCACCTTCGACGGCGAGACCTTCGACCTCGCCCACGCCGACCGCGCCAGCATCGCGCGGCTGCGCCGCAAGACGGCATTCGTCTTCCAGAACTACGACCTCTTCCGCAACAAAACGGCCCTGCAGAACGTCACCGAGGGCCTCATCGTCGCCCGGAGGATGCCCAAAGCGGAGGCTGATGCCGTCGGCATGAAGATGCTGGAAAAAGTCGGCCTCGCCGACCGGGCCGACTACTACCCCCGTCAGCTGTCGGGCGGTCAGCAGCAGCGCGTGGCCATCGCCCGCGCTCTTGCCTCCGGCCCCGAGATCATCTATTTCGACGAGCCCACCAGCGCCCTCGACCCGGAATTGACCGGCGAGGTGCTGGCCGTCATGCGGCAGCTGGCACAGGAGGGCATGACCATGCTGGTCGTCACCCATGAGATGGGCTTTGCCCGCAACGTCTCGTCCCGCACCGTCTTCATGGAAAACGGCGTCGTGGTCGAGGAAGCCCCCTCGCAGGAGTTCTTCGCCCATCCCAAAGAGGCAAGGACCCGTGAGTTTTTGCAGAAAATCTCCCATACGGAAGCCTAAAGCCTCTCCCTTTGGGAGAGGTGGCATTGCAAAGCAATGACGGAGAGGGCAAGCCGCCTGTGACCGAGTTACCGCACAGCGATATGCAGGCTCTTTGTCAGAGCGATACTATCGCCGCACTTATGCTTCTACATCAGCGTCCTTGCCCTCTCAGGCGCTCACGCGCCAGCTCTCCCAAAGGGAGAGCCTTCTCCTGCTTTTCCCAAGTTTGTTTTACTACAGAAAGGATCATCCCCTATGAAACGCAGAACCTTTATTTCTCTTATGAGCGTCATGGCCGCTGCCGGTGTTCTCTCGCTGGCTGGCTGCTCTTCCAACACTTCCGCCTCCACTGCTTCCAGTACCGCTGCTTCTGCTTCCGCTGCTGCCGCCAACAAGCTGGAGACCATCCAGTCCAACGGCAAGCTGGTCATCGCGCTGGAAGGCGCATGGCAGCCCTGGAGCTTCCACGATGAGAGCGACACCCTCGTGGGCTACGACGTCGAAGTCTCCCGTGCCATTGCCGAGAAGCTGGGCGTCGAGCCCGAGTACGTCGAGAGCGACTGGGACAGCCTGTTCGCCGGTCTGGACGCTGGCCGCTACGACCTCGTCTGCAACGGCGTCGAAGTCACCGAAGAGCGCGCCAAGACCTACGACTTCACCACTCCCTACGGCTACATCCACACCGCCCTCGCCGTCCGCAAGGATAACGAGGACATCAAGAGCTTCGAGGACCTCGCCGGCAAGACCACGGCCAACAGCCTCGCTTCCACCTACATGGAGCTGGCCGAGAGCTACGGCGCGACCGTCCAGGGCATCGACACGCTGGAAGAGACCATCCAGCTGCTGACCGCTGGCCGCATCGACGCCACCCTGAACGCCAACGTCTCCTTCTACGACTACCTGAATGTCCATCCGGACGCCGACTTCAAGCTGGTCGCCCAGACCGAAGATGCTTCTCACGTTGCGATCCCTATCGTCAAGAGCGAAGACTCTTCCTTCCTCGACGCCCTCAACAGCGCCATCGACGAGCTGCGCGCTGACGGCACCCTCAAGGAGCTGAGCGAGAAATATTTCGGTCAGGATATTTCTTCCGAGAATTAACTTTTTGTTTTGATCGTCAGCGAAGCATCGGAAGTGCATCATGGTCTATCCCGTAGGCGAGACCGCAAAGCTTCTGGGAGTCGTCAAAAATATCCGGGAAGAAGATGTTCCCGAGCACTTCCGTGCCATCCGTGCCGAACTGCGCGGTGTCCCGGAAAGCAAATAAGAATATCGACGAAGGGGGCAGATGCCATGCAGCATCTGCCCCCTTTTTGTTATAAATATCTTCCGGTAATACTCTCCGGATTTTCCCGGATCTCCTCCGGCGTGCCTGCTGCCACGACGCGGCCGCCGCTCTCGCCGCCGCCCGGCCCCATGTCGATGACATAGTCCGCGTTGCGGATGACATCGAGGTCGTGCTCGATGACAACGACCGTTGCGCCGTTGTCCAGCAGGGCTTGGAACACCCGCAGAAGCACCTGCACGTCCAGCGGGTGGAGGCCGATGCTGGGCTCATCGAAAACGAACACCGAGTCGGTCTGGGTGCGGCCGATCTCGCTGGCCAGCTTGAGGCGCTGGGCCTCGCCGCCGGAGAGGCTGGGCGTCTCTTCGCCCAGTGTCAGGTAGCCCAGACCCAGCTGCTGCAATGTCTGCAGGCGCTGGCTCACTGTCTTCATCCCGCCGCAGAACCCAAGGGCGGAGTTGACGTCCATCTCCATCAGTTCCGGCAGGGAGACGGCCTGCTCCGCCTTGTTCATCAGCTTCACGCCGTAAGCCGCCCGCGCGTAGCGGGAACCCCGGCAGTCGGGGCAGACGATGTTCACGTCCGGCAGGAACTGCACGTCCAGGCTCACCTCACCGGTGCCGTCGCAGCCGGGGCAGCGCAGACTGCCCGTGTTGTAGGAAAAATCGCTGGCCTTGAAGCCCTTTTGCCTGGCGTCCGGAGATCTGGCATAGAGCTTCCGCAGCTCATCGTGGACGCCTGCGTAGGTCGCCACGGTAGAGCGCACATTGATGCCGATGGGCGTCGCGTCGATGAGCTTGACGTGCGCGATGCCCTCGGCGCGAATCTCCCGGATATGTGCCGGGAGGGCGCTGCCGTTTATCTTTGCTTCCAGCGCCGGTACGAGGCTTTCCAGCACCATCGTCGTTTTTCCGGAGCCGGACACGCCCGTTACCACGGTGAGCCGCCCCTTGGGAATGTCCAGCTCCAAAGGCTTGACCGTGTGGATGCTGCCGGTGGAGAGATGGATCCCCCCCTCTGCGAACATCTCCCCCGTCCCGGCACACCGGCGCAGCTTTGTCTCAGCTTTTCCGGAGAGGAACGGCCCGATCTGGGACTCCGGCTTTGCCTCCAGATCAGCTATCGTCCCTTCGGCAATGACATGTCCACCCTTAGCTCCCGCTTCCGGCCCCATCTCGATCACCCAGTCGGCCTCTTTCAGGATCTGGGTGTCGTGGTCCACCAGAATGACCGAGTTGCCGTCGGCCACGAGGTCATGCATCACGCCGGTCAGGCCCACGATGTTCGACGGATGTAGGCCGATGGACGGCTCATCCAGCACATAGAGCACGCCGGTGGTGCGGTTGCGGACGGCCCGGGCCAGCTGCATCCGCTGGCGCTCACCGGTGGAGAGGGTCGAGGCCGAGCGGTCAAGCGTCAGATAACCCAGACCTAAATCCATCAGCCGCTTGGCGGTACTTTCGAATGCCTCACAGATGCTCTCCGCCATCGGGCGCATCTCTTCCGGCAGGCTGCCCGGCACGCCCTTCACCCACTCCACGAGGGCTTCCAGCGTCATCTGGCAGGCTTCGTCCAGCGAGATGCCCCGCAGCTTCGGCGCACGCGCCGCCGCTGAGAGCCGTGAGCCGTGACACTCGGGGCAGACATCTTCCCGCAGGAACTTTTCCACCCGCTTCATGCCCTTGTCATCCTTGACCTTTGCAAGAGCATTTTCTACGGTGTAGACGGCGTTGTAATAGGTAAAGTCCAGCTCGCCGGCCTGATTCGAGTTCCTGGCGTGGTAGAAGATATGCTTTTTCTCTGCCGGACCGTGGTAGACGATGTCCTTTTCCTGTTCGGTCAGGTCGCGGAACGGCACATCCGTCCTCACGCCCATCTCCCGGCAGACGTCTGTCATCAGCGACCACATCAGGCTGTTCCACGGGGCCACTGCGCCGCCGTCGATGGTCAGCGAGTCGTCCGGCACCAGCGACGCCATGTCCACCGTCCGGACGCTGCCTGTGCCGCCGCACTTCTGGCAGGCACCTTGAGAGTTGAAAGCCAGCTCCTCCGCCGACGGCGCATAGAAATGCGCACCGCACTCCGGGCAGACCAGCTCCCTGCCCGCCGCAACAGCCAGCGTCGGCGGGATGTAATGCCCGTTCGGGCAGCGGTGGCTTGCGAGGCGGGAGTACATGAGCCGCAGGCTGTTCAGCAATTCCGTGCCGGTGCCGAAGGTGCTGCGGATGCCCGGTACGCCCGGCCTCTGGTGCAGCGCCAGCGCCGCCGGGACATACAGCACCTCTTCCACCGAGGCTTTCGAGGCCTGGGTCATCCGGCGGCGGGTGTAGGTGGACAGCGCCTCCAGATACCGGCGGGAGCCTTCGGCATACAGCACCCCCAGCGCCAGCGAGGATTTACCCGACCCCGACACGCCCGCAATGCCCACGATCTTGTTCAGCGGGATGTCCACGTCGATGTTTTTCAGGTTGTGTACCTTTGCCCCGCGCACGAGCATTTTGTCTATCATTCTGTTTTTCCTTCCCTTTGGCCTTTTTGCGCCAGATGAATTCGATGAGGCCCGGGCCTCTGTAGGCCGCGGCTTTCCGGTATGGGACAACGACAAATCATTTTATTGGGATATGAAAGAGACGCCCTCCGCCTGCTTCGGCGCTGCCGTCTGGCCCGGCTCCGCTTTTGTCAGCATCTGCTGGAACTTCCGGGCCGCCGTGTTCAGCGGACGGTGATGGTCGTAGACGAGGCAGATCGAGCGGGAGGGAATGATCTCCTGCAGATGCAGCTCGACAAGCTCGCCGCGGGCCAGACGTTCTTTTGCCATTGGTTCCGGCACGAAGGCAAGGCCCAGCTCACTTTTCACCAATGTGAGCATCTGGTCGGTGGTGGCGGCCTCGGTGTCGGGCCGGAGCACGGCGTCGTGGTCGAGGAAGAACTGCCGGTAGAAGCTCCGGGTCATGCTCTCATCGCCGAGAGAGATGAGCGGATAGCCGCTCAGTTCCTTCAGCGTCAGACGCCGGCTGGCCAGAGCAGTGAAGGTCTTTCCGCCCACCAGAACTTCATAAAACGGTCTCAGTTCCACCATCTTCAGGCCCTGTTCCACCTCTGCCGGGGTGGAGATGACGGCAAAATCCACTTCTCCGTTCTTCACAGCCTGCACCGCCTGGGGCGTGGAGTGGTTCGAGATGCGCAGCCGGATGCCGGGATACTCGGTGTGGAATGTCCGCAGCTTCTCGGCCAGATAGATGTTCAGCGCCGTCTCCGTCGCGCTGATGCTGATGGAGCCGTGCTCGAGGGTGGCGCTGGCGCTCAGCTCTTCCTCCGCGTCCTGTATCTGCACTGCCGCCGAGGCGATGCGGGAGTAGAGCATCTCGCCCTCCGGCGTCAGGGTGACGCCCCGGTTGGAGCGGGTAAAGAGTACACAGTTCAGCTGGCTTTCCAGCCGGTTCATCGAGTGGGTGATGTTGGGCTGGTTGTTGCCCAGCACCCGCGCCGCTTTCGTAAAGTTCTGATACTTCGCCACATAATAGAAAATTTTGTAGTATTCCCAATCAACGTACATGGAAGCCGTCCCCTCTTTCATACCAGAATCACATTTTTACTTCTCCCCCACCAGCGCCACGGCAGCATCATTGACATTCGTGCCAGTAGCGCCGGTGAGGATCAGGCCGTCCACAGCTTTCAGTGCATGGTAGGCGTCGTTGTTCTGCAGGGTGTCGAACACATTCCAGCCCTTGGCGGTCAGTGCGGAGAGGGTGTCACCATCCACATAGCCGCCGGCAGCATCGGTGGGACCGTCAGTGCCGTCACTGCCCACCGAGAACACTGCTGCATCCAGCCCGGCCAGAGCCGGAGCCGCTGCAAGGGCAAGCTCCTGATTCCGTCCGCCGAGGCCCTTGCCGGTCAGGTGGACGACCGTCTCGCCGCCTGCGATGTAGGCCAGCTTTTTTCCCTGCCCCGCGTGGGTCCGGACGATGGAGCCAAGGAAGCTGCCCGCCTCCCGGGCTTCACAGCAGAGCTGGTCGGTCAGCAGGACGGGCTCATAGCCAAGCTCCCGGCAGGCGGCAGCGGCGGCGGTGCAAAGCTCCCGCACACTGCCGGTGATCCGGGTCGTCACGTTGTCCAGCATCTTGGGCGTTTCCTGCGCCAGAAGAGCTTTTGCCTGTTCCGAGAGCTTCAGGTGATACTTCTCCGCAATGGCAAGCGCCTGTGCGCAGGTAGAGGTGTCCGGCACCGCCGGGCCGCTGGCGATCATATCCAGCGGGTCGCCCAGAATATCGCTCAGCACGATGCTGAACACCTGAGCCGGGGCGCATGCCTGCGCGAACCGCCCGCCCTTGACGCCCGAAAGCCGTTTGCGGATGGTGTTCATCTCCACGATGTCAGCACCGCTGGCAAGAAGCTGGCCGGTGATGTCCTGCAATTCTGTGCCGGGGAGCAGCGGCTTTTCAAATAATGCACTTCCTCCGCCGGAGAGCAGAAACAGCACGGTATCCTCCGCTGTCAGCCCCTGCACCAGCTCCAATGCCTTCTCGGTGGCCGCAAAACTGTTCTCGTCCGGCACCGGATGGCCCGCTTCATAACAATTTACGCCCAGGATCTCGCCCTTGACATGCTCGTATTTGGTCACGACCACGCCGCCGTCCACACGGCCCAGCGCTTCCACCGCCGCGTGTGCCATCTGCCATGCGGCCTTGCCCGCTGCGACCAGCAGCACCCTGCCGCCTTTGGGCGCAAAGGCTTTCAATGCGCGGCGGACAGCTTCGTCCGGCAGGACGGCGTTCAGGCTGGATGCGATGATGGCATCGGCATCCTTTCGCAGAGTCGGATTCATGAAACAGACCTCCTTGTGGGGTATGATCTACAGCAGACCGGCTTCGGGCATGGTTTTTACAAAGCCCCGCCTAGCCGGGCCGTCCGGAATCATTATACAGCAAGACCGACGTTTCGGGAATACTTTCGGCAATAGTTTTGAAATTGCTGTACAGCTCGACATCACGGACTGTACCTTCCTTAGTTGGGTCTTATACCTGATTTTTATACCTGCTCTCTATGAAATACACGGAACGATAACAAAAAAAAGAAAGCGGCCTTACCTCGGTACTCAAAACCGAGCAGGGCGGTGAAGCCCCTAAGCCACTTTCTAAAAATAGTATAGCACCACCCTCCGGCGAAAGCAAGAGAACCGACGAAGCTGTGAAGAAAACGGTGCGGTTCTGATGGAAGCCTGTTTGAAATGATCCTGTTTGTTGCAATAGAGGTGTTCCTTTCTTGGCAAGTATGGTATACTTATCTTGACCAATAAGACCCAATTTGGAGGGAACATCAGAAATGACAGAACGAGAGAAAATGATAAATGGCGCGCTATACGATCCATCCGATCCGGAACTGGAGCAATTACGCTTGAATGCACGCAAATTGGCAAGAAAGTACAACCGGACGGATGAGGACCAACCGGAAGAACAAGCTGAAATTCTGCGAAAATTATTACCTGCAACAAAGCAGTTTCCGTATTTGCAGGCACCGGTCTACTTTGATTACGGCTGCAATACATACTTTGGAAAGTACAGCTCTGCCAACTTTAATTTCACCTGCTTAGATGTATGTGAAGTCCATATCGGGGACAATGTGATGATCGGGCCAAATGTCACATTGGCAACTCCCATGCATCCGCTTTTGCCGGAAGAACGGAATATCCAAAAGCGAGAAGATGGAAGCATTTATAATCTGGAATATGCCAAACCCATCACCATAAAGGATAATTGCTGGTTGGCATCCAACGTAGTGGTTTGTGGCGGCGTTACCATCGGAGAAGGCTGTGTGATCGGAGCAGGAAGTGTTGTGACAAGAGACATCCCACCCTATAGTCTGGCTGCCGGAAATCCCTGCCGGGTCATCCGCCGGATAACCGAGAAAGATCGTATGGAAACTGCAATTTGCCAGGATTGAGGCAAACGCCCCCAGGAAAACGCTCCGGCTGCAAAATAGAGCGCATAGAACCAATACAAAAACACAGCCCCACTTTGGCGAAGAAGAAACCAAAGCGGGGCTGTATTCAATGAAGGAGAAATGAAGGGAATATCTGATTACAGGTCCAGTTCAAACTGTTCTGCCGTAACAGTTGCTTTGCCATCGGCAGCAAAGGTGATGCCATCGGCAGACTGCGGGGTGTAGATCCATGCGGTCATGGTCTGCTCACCATCGTTGACAAAGACCTCCACGCTGTTTTTATCCAGCAGGATGCGGAGCTTGACCGCACCGTTCTGGCTGCGCACCTTGCAGCTGCGGGTATGCACGATGTCGGCACGGGAACCGGCATGGCTGCGATCCAGCGTCAGCTGCGAGGTGTAGGGATCGTAGGTCAGGCTGGTGTGATGGTCTGCGTCAGCAGCCAGTTTCAGGGTAAAGGAACGGTATTCGCCGGGCTGCACCGTGACGGTCAGGTCGGCCACCCGGCCCTTGATGCCTTCCAGAGAAGTTTCGCCTTGCACCGTCACATTTTCGTGGAAGGTTCGCTTGCCGTGGACGGCATCCAGCTCCCGCACCGGGGTCTGAACGATGCGTCCGTCCTTGATGTGCAGTTCGCGGGGGCAGATGGTCTGCCCGAACCACTTGCAGCCCTTTGGCTTATCCTCGGTGTCCGACCAGGTCTGCAGCCATGCGGTCATGAGCCGGCGGCCATCCGGGGCAAGGGTGGTCTGGGTGGCGTAGAAGTCGATGCCGCTGTCCATCTGCTGCACATTTTCCCTGGTGAAGGTGTGGGTGGCTTCGTCGTAGCTGCCGATGAAGGCAATGACGTTGTGCCCGTTGTGGAACTCGCCCTTGGGCAGCATCTCCATGGGCCCCAGCATCAGGACCTGTTTGCCGTCCAGTGAGAAGAAGTCCGGGCACTCCCACATTTTGCCGTACTGATTGTTGCAGCGTTCCAGCACCGTGACAAAGTGCCAGTCGAAGCCGTCCTTGCTCTGGAACAGTGCCGCTGCGCCGCTGCCATCCTCGGCAAGGCAGACGGTAACAGCAGAGTAGGTGCCATCGGCCTCACGCCAGATCTTGGGGTCCCGGAAGTCGAACCTGCTGAAGCCTTCCGGCAGGTCTTTCTGGGTCAGCACCGGGTTGCAGGCAGGCTTTTCGTAGTTCAGTCCATCACCGATGGCAATGCTCTGGGTCTGGATGTCCCGCATCTCCCCATTGGGCTGCTTTTCTGCCACCACACTGGTGTACATCAGCAGCTGCCTGCCGTCATCCATCTGGGTGGCAGAGCCGGAGAAGCAGCCGGGGCCGTTGTCTGCCGGGGAATCCGGTGCAAGCGCACAGGGCAGATACTCCCAGTGCAGCAGGTCGGTGCTGACGGCGTGACCCCAGTGCATGGGCGCCCACCGCACATCGTAGGGGTTATACTGATAGAACTGGTGATACTTCCCTTTATAATAAGAGAAGCCGTTGGGGTCGTTGAGCCAGCCCACATAGGGGGTCATGTGGTAGGCAGGGCGTTCCGCCGGGGAGATCGCTGCGCCGTGCTCGGCCTCGTAGGCGCGGGCTTTTTGTAAAGTCAAATCGTTCATGGAATCCTCCAAAGGAAAGAATTCTTATGCGTAGTAAGCATCCAGATATTTCTGCATAATGCCCAGATAGTCGGACAGGCCGTAGGCTTCCAGCTTGCTCAGATATTCGTTCCACTCTGCATCCGTAGTGCCGTTCATGATCCAGTTGGCCTTCTGCGTATTCATGTAGGTCTGCAGATCTGCCTGCAGGTTCGAGACCTGCTCGGTGTCCTCGTTGCTCATAAAGACATTGGGATAGACATAATCGTTGTTCATATCCGGGGTGTAGATCTCCTTGATCCAGTCCAGACGATACTGTGCATCGTCCGGGCAGGTAACGTATACACCATAGTAATCATCCAGAACCGCCAGAGGCCCACTGACACACTGCGCTTCACGGACTTCCACGGGAGAAGCATCGCCCAGAGGAGCGTGCTTCAGCATGGGCTCGCCCTTATCGTTGGTGGACAGTTCAAAAATGTTAAAGCCTTCCGCATCGCCGTAGGTACCCCAGTTGTTCTGCGGAGACTGGAGGGGTGCGTACATCTGATCCAGCCATGCACAAACCAGTGCAGGATTAGCCGCCTTTGCGGTGACAACGCATCTGCCGCGGGCAAAGCCGCTGGTGAAAGAGCCGTTCTGCGGAGTGATATTTCGGGTATCGGCGGTCAGGGCAGGCAGCGGCTCCCAGTCGGTCAGGTTGTCGATGTTGGCAACATCCCAGCTGAAGCAGACACCATAGCGGCCAGCCTTGCCCTTGGAAACATAGGTGGACCACTCCTGCGTGAAGCACTCCGGGTCGATGAGCTTCTCGGCATACAGCTTGTGCAGCCAGTCCAGACCATCGCGGTAGCCCTGCTGGGTGGCGGCACAGATGACTTTCCGGTCGTTGGTAACGGCAATATGACGGTCCTTGTCAGCGTCGCCGTAGCCTTCGCCAAAGCCATTGATGAGGATGCTGGGGTCCTGATCGCCGTTGTTGACGATGCAGGACATGGGGATGATGTCGCCGTCAATGCCATACTCTGCCTTGATAGAAGCGGCGTTATCACGGAATGCCATCAGCACCTGCTCAAACTCGTCCACCGTGGTGGGCATCGACAGACCGAGGAAGTTCAGCCACTTGGTATTGATGAAGCTCATGTTGCCAATGGTCTGGATGGCGGTCTTTTCTGCGCCGAGCTGCTCGATCCAGGGCAGCGCCCAGATGTGGCCATCGCTGTCGGTACACATGGTGCGGTACTCCGGGTACTGCTCAAAGACCTTCTGGAGATAAGGCATATTGTTGTCAATGTAGTCTTCCAGATTGAGGATGACACCCTGATCTGCGTAGCGCAGCAGATTGCTGTCGGTAAAATCAGCAGTAAAAACAAAATCCGTCAGGGTGTTGGGGTTGGACATATTCAGGGTGATCTTATCGGTCCACTGGTCGGACTGGATGGCGGTCCAGTCGATATGCACATTGGTCTGCTCTTCCAGACGCTTGAAGATGGTGCGGTTGTTCGGCTCGGGTTCGCTGCCCACAGGGAAGCTGGTCATACCGGTAAAGGTGACCTTTTCGGACAGCGGAAATGTAACGGCACCGGTCACATCCACAGCTGCGGCAGCAGAATTGCCGCCGCCGGTGGATTTGCCGCCGCCACAGGCAGACAGCGCAGCGGCAGAGCCCGCCAGAGCGCAGACCTTGAGGAAGTTGCGGCGAGAGATCAGCTTTTTCATGGTATTTTCTCCTTTTTCATGTTTCTTTTTTCGTGTAACAGATGAGCGTACCTGCTCATAAAATTCCGGAATATCCTCAGCCTTTAATGGAACCAGCCATGATGCCGGCATCAAAATACTTCTGGAAGAAGGGATACATCACCAGCAGCGGCAGACTGGAAATAATAATGGTTGCATATTTGAGCAGCTCTGCCATCTTCGCACGTTCGGCAGTACTTTGGATATCTGCGATCATGCCGGATTCCGGCTGGCTCTGGATCAGGATGGAACGCAGCACCAGCTGCAGCGGCTGCTTCGATGCGCTGTTCAGGTAGATCATGGCGTCAAAGTAGCTGTTCCACATTGCCACGAACTGCCACAGGGCCAGAACTGCCACCACCGGCATACAGACGGGCAGCAGGATCTTGAAGAAGTAAAGCATCTCGCTGGCTCCATCCACATCCGCAGCTTCGCGCAGCTCACGCGGGATGCCTTGATAATAGGTACGGGCAATGATCATGTTCCACACGCTGAATGCTCCCGGCAGAATGACCGCCCACATGGAATCCAGCAGACCCAGATTGTTGATGAGCAGGTAGGTGGGGATCAGACCGCCGCTGAAAAACATCGTGATCACAAACAAGGTGTTGAAGATCTTTTTGCCTTTGAAGTCCGGCAGCGACATGGGATAAGCGGCAAGCATCGTCACAGCTACCGAGATGATGGTGAAGATGATCGAGTAAAGTACTGCGTTCTTGAAGCCGACCCAGATCTGCTTGTCCGAAACGACACGCTGGTAAGCATCCAGACTCCACTTGCTGAAATCAAAGGAGATGCCCTTGTTTTGCAGAGTGACCGGGTCCATAAAGGACGCGATGACGATGTAGATCATCGGAACGATGATCGCCAGCAGGAACAAGCCCAGAAGTGCGTAGCCGCAGTACAGGATGATCTTATCTTGTCTGGTGTAGAGGGCCATTTTTGATTTTTTCTGTTTTGCCATGGTAAACCCCTCCTTACAAGCCCTTGCCATCGTTCATTTTGGCAACGACCTTGTTCACTGCGATCAGCAGGATGACGTTGACAATGGTGTTGAATAGACCGACTGCCGTGGAAAAGCTGTAATCGCCGTCCAACAGGCCCTTTTTATAAACGTACGTTGCAATGATCTCGGCAGTGTTCAGGTTCAGGTCAGTTTGCAGGGCATAGGCCTTTTCAAAACCGATGCTCATGATGTTGCCTGCCTGCAGGATGAACTGAATAACGACCATATCCTTAATGGCGGGCCACTCCACCGTCATGATCTGCTGGATCAGGTTTGCGCCGTCGATCATCGCAGCTTCCTTCAGATCTTTGCTGGCGTTAGAAAGAGATGCGGTGTACATGATGGATGCCCAGCCGGCACCCTGCCAGATGCCGCTGATGATGTAGATGGGGCGGAACGCTTCCGGCAGCGTCATGAAGTTGATGCTGGTGTGAAGCAGGCCGTTCACCGGACCGGTGACACTCAGCAGCACCCGGACGATACCGCACAGCACGATGACCGAGATGAAGTTGGGCATATACAGCACCAGCTGCACCTTCTGCTTGATCTTCTTGCTCTCGATACGGTTGAGCAGGAATGCCAGCAGGATGGGGATCGGGAAGCCCCACAGCAGACCGTAGACGCTCAGCTTCAGGGTGTTGATCAGATAGCGCTGGAAGTCCGGCGAGGACATGAAGCGGGTAAAGTTTTTGAAGCCTACCCACTCGCTGCCCCAGATGCCCTTGAAGGGATTGTACTTCTGGAACGCGATCAGCACACCGCCCATGGGAGCGTACTTGAACACCAGCGTCAGCACCACGGCAGGCAGCAGGAACAACAGGTAAAGCTGCCAATGCCGTTTGATGTAGACCCATGTGTTGTGCAGCTTGCGTTCTGCTGTCAGCACAGCCGTTTCCGGCGAGGCCGTCTTTGCTTTCATGAATCATTCTCCTCCTTTTTGATTTGCTTGCCGCTTGATTTGTGTTTTACATTTGCACCTTTGAATTTTACGTTTTTCACTTTGATTGTGCAAATGTAAAACTCTGTAATTCATTTATATCACTCAGGCAAGCGAATGTCAACGATAATTCATGGTATATATCAATAAATACTGTGGATTTGTACAGGTGCACAAATTCGAACGTGCGTAAATATGCAAAATGATGATTTGCATTTTTGCATTTGACTAATTTGTGCATTTGCACTATACTGGAGTCGCAAAGAATAAGATCCGTCACCAGACTTTATCTATAAAAGAAAGAACATACGCTCCTGTATTATAAAGAAAGAGAATGACTTATGGCAACCAGGGTCACCATTCAGGATATTGCAAGCGAACTGCAGCTTTCCCGCAACACAGTTTCAAAGGCCATCAACAACACCGGTGTGCTGGCAGATGCCACACGGGAGAAGATCCTGCGCAAAGCCGCCGAAATGGGCTATAAGCAGTTCGCCTATCTGCCGCTGTTTCAGGAAGACGCTGCAAAAACAGCCGGGCCTTTCATTCTGCCGAGTGACAAACGGGAGATCGCCATGCTGACGACCCAGTTTCTGAGCAGCTCTCACTTTTCCTCCATGATGCTGGATCGTTTCCAGTCGGAAATCGACCATCTGCACAGCGGCATGACCATTCATCGCATTTCTCCCATAGAGCTGAAAGAGAAAAAACTTCCATCTTCTCTCGACATCCAGCGCACAGCCGGCATCATCTGCTTTGAAGTATTCGACTATGACTACGCACAGATGCTGTGCGATCTGGATGTTCCGCTGCTGTTTGTAGACACCCCTGTGATGGATATGCGTCCTCCTCTTAAAGCCGACCGCCTTTATATGGAAAACCGCATTGAGATCCAGAATGCAGTGGCCCACATGGTCCAGCGCGGCAAAAAACGCATCAGCTTTGCGGGGGATAAAAACCACTGTCAGTCCTTCTTTGAGCGTTATATGGCTTATAAGGATGCAATGGAGTACTTTGGTCTGACAGAGGGCCTGAGCACCTGTGCGATGCCATCTGGACAGCAGAACTATCCGGTATCCCTGTACGAAACCATACGTCGGTTCAAAACGATGCCGGATGCCTTTGTCTGCGCCAATGACTTTGTTGCCATGGATCTGGTCAAGGCATTGAATGAGCTGGGGTATTCGGTTCCCGATGATATCTGGGTCTGCGGCTTCGATGACAGTCAGGAGGCTTCCTACTTTGCCCCCCGTCTGACTTCGATCCATATCCATGAACAGATCATGGGCTACACCGCTGCCAATCTGCTTATGACCCGCATCGAAGAGCCATCGCTGAACTATCGCACCGTCTATACGGAAACCAACCTGGTCCTGCGCGAATCCACAGGAGATTGAGCGAAAGGAGAACCACCATGCGTGACCTGTGCAATACGGACAAGCCGCTGTTTGCTGTGCTGACGAAATTGACTTACAGTGCTTACCTGAACATCTTATGGCTCGTGTGCAGCCTGCCCATCGTTACCATAGGGGCTTCTACGACCGCATTGTTCTACGTCACGCTCAAAATGGCGGAAGATCGGGACGATGGTCTGACCCGGATGTTTTTTAAGGCGTTCCGGGAAAATTTTAAGCCTGCCACAAAACTCTGGCTTATCCTGCTGGCAGTCGGCAGTTTCCTGGCTGCGGATGGCTTTGTGCTGTGCCGAATGTGGAGCGAAAACATTTTCTGGACGCTGCTCACTGCAGTGCTTATTGGTGCGGCAGTTCTGTACGGCATCGTTCTGCTGTATGCCTTTCCTCTGCTGGCACGGTTTGAAAACACCACCTTCGGCATCCTGAAAACAGCGTTTCTCGTGGGTGTCCGGTATCTGTTTTGCACCCTGCTGATGGCGGCGGTCTATGGCATCATGGGGTACGTCATCGTGTTTGTGTTCACGCCTGCATTCCTGCTGGGCATGGGCTTCTGCGCCATGCTCTGCTCCTTTCTGATGCTTCGGATCCTCTATCTGATCGGTGGAGACCCTGATGCAGTATACGAGGAACACGACCATGACAAAAACTGACCGGGATACGCTCCGCTCCCTCCATGGGCGCAAAAAGTGGGAGCACATCTGGGCATATTACAAGCTGCCCATTGCGATCGTGCTCATCGTCGTCTATATCCTTGGCTATGCAGCCTACCGCCATGTGACGAAAAAAGAGGATGTGCTTTACCTTGGTCTGGTAAATATCACTGCCGGGTCCGATCTGACGGAACAGCTTACCACCGGCTTTGCCGAGGCGCAGGGTCTGACCAAAAAGCAACAGATCGATCTGCTGTCCGGCTTGCTGCTCAGCGAGAGCGAACACGCAGAGGAGCAGTATGTATATGCTTCGGAGATGAAGCTGCTGGGTGCAGTCAGTGCCCAGCGGTTAGATGTTGTTCTGATGGACGAATATGCACGGGATCGACTGTTGGCAGATGATTATTTTCTCGATCTGCGGACACTGGATGCGTCTTTCCATGCACTGTCGGGTTTGAACGCCGGTGGGACCGTGCTGGATATTTCGGACACGCCGTTTGTCAGACAGGCAGGTTTTTCTGGCAAGGTCTATCTTGGGGTAGTGCAGAATGCACCGCACCCGGAGCGTGCAGCCGCTTACATTCATTATCTGTTCCAGCGGTGATCGTTGGGTTTCACATCAAGAATAAGGAGAATTATCATGGACATTTTAACGATTGGTGAAGTTTTGATCGACCTGACCCAGACCGGCAAGGATGAGCGCGGCATCCCTCAGTTTGCCGCAAACCCCGGCGGTGCTCCGGCCAATCTGGCGGTGGCTGCCGCCCGGCTGGGCGCACAGACCGCCTTTATCGGCAAGGTGGGTGCAGATGCCTTTGGCCGCTACCTGAAGGACGTTCTGGCAGAGAACAAGGTGGATGTTTCCGGCATGGCGGTGGATGCAGACCACCCCACCACCATGGCTGTGGTCTCGGTGGATGCCACCGGTGAGCGGGATTTCAGCTTCTACCGCAGCGCCAACGCTGACGTGATGCTGAGCAAAGAGGACATTTCGGATGGCGCTCTGAAAGCTGCCAAAATCGTCCACTTCGGTTCTGTCAGTCTCACCGCCGACCCCTCCCGCACTGCCACACTGGATGCCGCCGCCCGTGCCAAAAAGCTGGGTGCTACCATCACCTACGACCCCAATTACCGTGCAAACCTCTGGAAGAACAAAGAGGAAGCCATTGCCCAGATGAAAGCTCCCCTGCCGCTGGTGGATATTCTGAAAGTGTCCGATGAAGAGCTGCCTCTGCTCACCGGCACCACCGACTGTGAAAGCGGCACAGCCCAGCTGGCACAGAACGGCATCCGGCTGATCTTCGTCACCTTGGGTGCAAACGGTGTATTCTACCGCTTTGGAGATAAGACCGGTCATGTGGCTGGTGTTCCCTGCAAGGTAGGCGACACCAACGGCGCAGGCGATACCTTCTTTGGAGCAGCTCTGTCCAAGCTCTGCAAAGAGGATCTGGACACCCTGACTGTGGACAAGCTGGAAAGCATTCTGGCCTTTGCCAACAAAGCGGCCAGCATCACCACCAGCCGGCATGGTGCCATCCCTGCCATGCCCACCCTTGCGGAAGTGGAGGGCTGAATCATGGCGGCTAAACAGGAATTTGAGTCCCGGTTTGCCAAGCACAAAGACGAACTGGAATGGCTGTTCATGGAACTGTACCACAACCGGGAAGGGCTGGAGGTTCTGGAGCGGGAGATGGCAGACGCCTACAACGCCCGCAGTGCCGAGCTGAAAGCACTGGACAAGGCACGCTCTGCCGACCCGGACTGGTACAAGCGGGGCAATATGTTCGGCATGACCATGTACACCGACCTCTTTGCCGGAAATCTGAAAGAGCTGGCAAAGAAGCTGCCCTACCTCAAGGAGCAGAAGCTGACCTATCTGCACCTGATGCCCCTTTTGCAGATGCCCCACCCTCACAACGACGGCGGCTATGCGGTGGAGGATTTTGACACCGTAGACCCAACCCTTGGCACCAACAAGGATCTGGAAAACCTGACCCGGGAGCTGCGGAAAGCCGGCATCAGCCTGTGTCTGGATTTTGTCATGAATCACACCGCCAGCACCCACCGCTGGGCGATGGCAGCAAAGGCAGGCGACCCGTGGTTTCAGGCCTATTACCACCTCTACGAGGACCGCACCATCCCCGACCAGTACGAGCAGACTGTGCCGCAGGTGTTCCCCAACACCGCACCCGGCAACTTTACATGGTGCGAGGAGATGCACAAGTGGGTGCTGACCACCTTCCACGACTATCAGTGGGACCTGAACTACGCAAACCCGGCGGTGTTCGTGGACATGACCAAGAGCATCCTGCATCTTGCCAACCTCGGCGTAGAGGTGTTCCGCATTGACGCCGTGCCCTACATCTGGAAGCAGCTGGGTACCACCTGCCGCAATCTGCCGCAGGTACACACCATCGTGCGGATGCTCCGCATGGTGCTGGAATGCGTCTGCCCGGCGGTCATCCTCAAGGGCGAGGTGGTCATGGCACCCAAGGAGCTTGCCGCCTATTTCGGCACCCCGGAAAAGCCGGAATGCCACATGCTCTACAACGTGTCCACCATGGTCAACCTGTGGGGTGCCCTTGCCAGCCGGGACACCCGGCTGCTGAAAGCGCAGTTGGATGCCCTGCACGCCCTGCCGGACAACTGCTGGTTCGTGAACTATCTGCGCTGCCACGATGACATCGGCTGGGGTCTGGACGAGGCGGTGGAAAACCGGCTGGGCATCGACCCACAGAAGCACAAGGAATATCTCTACCACTTCTACGAGGGCAACTTCCCCGGCAGCTGGGCAAAGGGCGAGCTGTACAATTACGACCCTGCCACCGGCGACGCCCGGAGCTGCGGCACCACCGCCAGCCTGTGCGGCGTGGAACAGGCACTGGAAAAGGACGACAAAACCGCACTGGACTATGCGGTGAAGCGCGACCTGCTGCTGCACACTGCCATGGCATTTTTGCAGGGCTTCCCCATGCTGAACTGCGGGGATGAAATTGCACAGCTCAATGGCTGGGATTACAAAAACGACCCCGACCGTGTGGAGGACAGCCGCAATCTGCATCGCAGCAAATTCAACTGGGAAGATGCCAAGCAGCGCACCCAAAAAGGCACGCTGCAGAACCAGCTGTGGCAGGGCATGGAGCAGCTGCGCCAAATGCGGGCAGACCCCTGCTTTGCCCCGGATGCGTGGGTGACCACATGGGACAGCCACAACCCCGGCGTACTGGCGCTGGTACGCAAGCGCGGCGAGGAAACGCTGGTGGGACTGTTCAACTTTACCGAGTACCCGGCAGGAGCCGGTCTGGACGCTCTGGGCGGCAAGTATCACACCCCGGATGGCACTTCCGTCTGGCTGGCGGATGTGGAGCTGGAGCCGTACCAGGCACTGTTGGTAAAAAATAAATAAGTAAAACGAGAACCACCCCGGCAGCTTTGATATGCTACCCCTGGAGTAGACAGAGTAAAAACAAAACTCTGAATACTCTGGGGGTATTTTCATGTCAAAGACAGCGAAGATGCCCTGAAAGACCGGCGAGGACGGCACAAGAAGGATCATAAACCGCAGACGGAAGAAGAACGGTCACGGATCTGCTGCCTGCAATACGCAGGCACAATACCCCGTTCCGGCTGGCAGCAATGGATCGTAAGGTATTCGTCCACCTCAGGGCTGTAATCGTGAAGGATGTGCTTTGTTCCGTTCAACGCCACATCTTTCATGCCTAAAGTACAAAAGTCGTTGACTTTCAGGCATTTCCTGTGTATTCTGTAACATAGAAGGTCAAGTGGTTTTTCACAAGATGCATAAAGCACATCAAGCGAGCGGTCTGTCCTGAATCGAAATGCAGACGGTTCTGTGGATGTCACAACTTCCCATGCGATGCCGGAAAACACGGAGAACCGGCTTCTCATCAGAGAGACTGAATTTCATTCCTTCCTGCGTATCTATAAGCCTGACTGGAATGCCCTGAGCGGCTGGCAGCCGCCCACGGTCTATGTAAAATAAACCCAGATATAAAGGAGGCAACCCACCATGAAGATGACCCGCAGAAACTTTCTTTCCACTTCAGCGGTTGCGGCGTTCGCCTGCGGCGCATCCCTGACCGCGCACGCAGCAGGCAGTACCGATGAAAACAGTCTGAACTTTATCACAGATATTTTCAAGGATTCTCCCCAACCGGGCGAGATCGAAGAGGCAACGGCGATCACGGCAGAAAAGAACGCCGAATGGTATGAAAAGCTGGATTTTTCAGACCGGCGGGAGTTTGCCAACGCAGAACGCGGCTGGCTGGACAATGCGGAAGGTAAGGTCATCTACGCCGAGGATGGCAAATTTGCATGGGATCTGCAGAGCTACGGCGATTTGAACCGGGATGCTCCGGACACTGTAAACCCCAGTCTGTGGCGGAATACCCAACTCAACGCCAAAGCCGGTCTGTTTGAAGTATGTGATGGCATCTATCAGGTGCGCGGCTTTGATATGGCCAACGCGACCTTCATCCGCACCAACAACGGCTGGATCATTTTTGATGTCCTGATGTGCAAAGAAAATATGCAGGCAGCAAAAGCGCTGATGGAAAACCGGTTCGGACCGCTGGATGTCAAAGCTGTGCTGTACAGTCATAGCCATGTGGATCACTTTGGCGGCGCAGAGGGTGCGATCGACCGGAACGATGTAGCGGACCCCAGCCTTTCCGTCGACAAACAGCTTGCCTCGGGCAAAACGGTCATCCTTGCACCGAAAGGATTTTTGAAACACGCCATCAGCGAAAACGTCTATGCCGGCATCGCAATGGCCCGGCGTGCGCAGTATCAGTATGGTACAGTGCTGGAAAAAGGGGAGAAAGGAGCACTCTCCATCGGCATCGGCATGGGACAGTCTACCGGTCATGTGAGCCTTATCGCACCGACCTATGAGATTGGGGAAGATGTTCCGAAGCTGACCATCGACGGGCTGGAGATCGAATTCCAGCTGACCCCCGGCACCGAAGCCCCTGCCGAGATGAACGCCTATTTTCCGAAATACCGCGCCCTCTGGATGGCGGAAAACTGCACCGGTACGCTGCATAATCTGTACACCCTGCGCGGCGCAGAGGTGCGCGATGCCAACGATTGGGCAAAGTATATCATCGAGGCAGATCAACGCTTCTGCAGCAAGACCGACGTGGTGTTCCAGAGCCACAACTGGCCGCACTGGGGCGAGGAGATCCATGAATATCTGCTGAACACGGCAGCCATCTATAAGTTTATCCACGACCAGACCCTGCATTACATGAACCAGGGCTATACCTCCAACGAGATCGCCGCCATGATCTCGCTGCCGGATGCCCTCGAAAAAGTCTGGTATACCCGCCAGTATTACGGCACGCTGCCGCATAACGCCAAAGCCATCTACCAGAAGTATCTGGGTTGGTACGATGCGAACCCGGTCAACCTGGACCCGCTCCCGCCCAGCGATGCCGCTAAGAAGCTTGTAGAATATCTGGGCAGCACGGAGCTGGTGCTCTGCAAGGCAAAAAAGGACTATGCAAAGGGCGAATATCAGTGGGTGGCACAGATCACCAAGGAGCTGGTCTTTGCAGACCCGTCCAACCAGAAGGCACGCAACCTGTGTGCCGATGCGCTGGAGCAGTTGGGTTATCAGGCGGAATCCGGTGCGTGGCGCAACGCCTACCTGATGGGTGCGGCGGAACTGCGGAACGGCAATCTGTCCGGGCGGGCCCGCACGGCGAATGGTCTCACCAACAGTATGCGAGCAATGACGGTTTCCATGCTGTTGGATTATATCGCCATCCTGACGGATGCCAACGCTGCACAGAATGATGACCTGACCTTGAATCTGACCGTAACGGATGAGAAGGAACAGTTCTATGTGACCCGTAAGAATGGCGTCCTGCTGTCTTACCCCGGCGAGAACCATCCGGATGCGCAGGCTTCCGTCACCTGCAAGCGTCTGCAGCTCTTTGCATTGATGACAGGTCAGCAGGCCGGGCAGGTACAGATCAGCGGAGATTCCACTGTCCTGAAACGCCTGCTGGCATACGCGTCCAAGTTTGAAAAAACCTTCAATGTCATTGAACCGTAAAAACGATTTGGAATTTCAATTTTTTCAAAAATAGCTCTGGGGCTTTGATATTAAGCTCTGTCAAGAGGGCTGGCACCGTCCAGCCCTCTCTCTTTTTGCAAAAGTTTCCCTTGCTTTTTCTTGCGCCCTGCCGAAAATAGCGTGTTTTCAAAACTTTTTGTTGACACCACTCGATTTTTGTGGCAGCCTATCCCAACGATATCCCTCAGCGCACTGCATGGAACGTCCACTTCAAAAAGCCAACCGCCAGCTACACTGACCTGTTCGCCCAGTTGGAAGCCACCAACGCACTGACCGCAGACAGTACCCACGAAGCGTAGGTGAAATATCGGTAGTTCCCGGCGTAACCCATCAGCCGGGAAAGATCGGACTGTTTTTTACGAAAGAACCTCCTTCAAAAAATTTATGCAAAAATCGCAGCGTTACCCTTTCTTTTTGTACCCGCAGTCACAGTAGGGTCCGCCGGAGGCAAGGGTGTACTGCCGCACAAAATTTGTCATGCCGCCCGCTTCGCTCATGGTGTAGTCCAGATGGCACAGGGCGGGGGTCAGGTCGTACAGCCCCAGTTCCTTCATCAGCACACAGATGCCGCATTTGGTAAAGCGTCCCTCGTAGCCGCTGCCATCCGGGTATTCGTAAAATTCCATGTTCCACGAGTAGGGGTTGCGGTCGGCAGCTTTCAGGGCAGCGATGGCTTTCATTGCGGCAATGTCCTTTGGGGTAAATTTGCTTTTTCCGCTCTTGCGGCAGAACCACTGCATGGGCGCAGTCATCATGGCTTTTGCATAGTAATCCGTCAGCCTGTCCACCTCCGGGCGCTGCGGCATGGAGAGAATGAACGCGCCGACCATGGCGCAGTTGACAAGATTCATTTTGAATCGGTCGGTCTTTTCAAACTCCGGCAAACCAGCAATGATCTGCCGGTATTGCGGCTTTGCCTTTTTCGTGATGGCTCTTGCGGTGGCTGCATCATAGCCCAGCACAGCGGTCAGCTGCTTTTGAAAGGAGCCTGAAAACAGCACCCACATCCCAAAGGGCATCCCGGCATATTTCATTGTCTGTCTCCAAATCCGATCTTCACGATCTGCATTTTCATCCCGTTGTCCCCGACCCTTGCAAGAAACCGGAAAAAGCCGCTAACGGAAGGGTCTTTCAAATCGTTGTACCCCAGCATATAGCCCCGGCTGGACACCTGCAGGCGGCTGTCCCATGGGGAAAGCTCGCTTTTCGCATCCGAAACCGCGAAATATGCTCCCACATCCTTGATTTTCGCCGTCCTGAGCCACGTTTTGGCGATCATCTTCACCGCCGTTCGGTTGGCAGCATCGAACACCAGCACTCCGCCGGGGAAAGCGTCCGCCATCCCCTGCACCAGCGCTTTGACCTGCCGGGTCAGGAAGTAATAGAACACCCCGGAGGCAAAGAACACCGCCCCGCCGGAGGCATCGATCTTGTCAAACCATGCGGGGTCTTTCAGGTCGCAGGAGATGTTTTGCTCCCGCTCCCCGGTGGGCAGCAGCTGCTGCCGCAAGGCAATCACATCCGGAAAGTCCAGATTGTAAATTTTGCATCTGCCGTTGCCGCAGGCTCTGCCGGTGTTATCCAGCCCGCAGCCCAGATTGACCACTGCCGCGCAGGGGTGGTTTTTCAGGTACGCCTGCACCTCAAAGGCAAGGTCATTCTGCCGCATGGCGACCTCCAGCGCACCAAAGCGCTGCATCAGGCTGCGGGAATTTTCCTCTGCCTCTGAAAAGTCGTAGTCGATCTGGTCGATCAGATGCACCGCTGTTTCGTCCCGGTAAAGGTTTGGGTACAGTTCGGTACACAGCTTCCGGGAATACAGTGGGAGGATCAGCGTCTCCTGCACGGTGTCTTTCTCGATTTTGTATTTCATATCGGGTCCTCACACTTTCTGATAAACGGCAGCTTCGGCATACCGTCATGCGCAGCGATAAATGCCAGCATTTCAGCAAAGCCCTTCGGATCACGAATCTGATATTGCATGTGATCGTATCCCTCAAATACGGGGTAATTGCCGCAGGGATAGGCTTCTATCACCGCTTGACGGTATTTGAAATGATCTTCTATGCTGCCAAACTCGAAATAGAGATGCTTTTGCAGTTCTTCGGGAAGGGACGGAAAGGGTTTATCCTCCAGACTGTCCAGAATCTGTCGCCGCAAATTTGTATAGGTCAGATTTTCCCCTGCGGCTATAAAATACGGCTTTATGGAATCATCGTCACACCACAGGATCTTTTTCAGTGTGCCGCCCTTTGACCAGTACAGGCTCTTGATGGCCAGATACAAAAACGGCGTCATCATACGGCGCGTGCCTTTTCCGATTTGCGCAAACTGCCCGCCATCGAAGAAAACGTGTCCAATGGACAGCTTCGTACTTGTCAAAAATGCCATGGCAAGGTCGGCACCGATTGAAGAAGCCACAACCAGTTCAAGGTGTTCCACTCCCTGCGATTTCAGGTATTCTTCCACCTGACGAACCTCGTCCGCCTTGCTGACATATTTCTGCCCTTTGCAGTACACGGTGGAGGTAGGTAAAATGCAGAAATACCGATCCTGTAAATAGTTTGCAACCGGTTCGCTGCTCTCTCCCGTCACGCCCATTGCATGAAAAAACAAAACAGCGGGATCATTCCGATTTCCAAATGTCTTAAATTTCATCGTAATCCTTTCCGGCAGGCAAACCATGCCATACTCTTCACTGTTCCAAGTGTTACGGTTGCACTACTTCACCGCTTTTGCGCCGTAACGCACAGCCAGCCCTTTTTATTTTTGTGGTTCTGGATCTTACAAAATCCTGCTTGCTCCAGATACTCTTTCAGTGCAGTGTCCGTATAGATGGTCATGCCATCGATGATCTGCGTCCATTTGTCGTCTTTTGTCGTTTCGCCGTTTGCTTCGTTACAGATGAAAAAGATTCCGCCGGGCTTCAGCACCCGATAGACCTCTCTGAAATTCTGTGCAAGCTCCGGCCAGAAGTAGACCGTTTCAAAGGCGGTCACCACATCAAACTGCTCCGCTTCAAACGGCAGTTCTGCCACACTTGCCTGTTGCACGGTACACCGTCCTGCCGCAATGGCTTTGGCATTGACCTTTCGCGTTTTTTCCACGCTGACAGCTGAGTAGTCGATGCCCTGCACCTTGCCGTTGGGGCACAGTTTCAGCAGTGTCTTAATGTTCGCTCCACCGCCGCAGCCGCAGTCTAGCACCATGGCATCCGGGGCAGGCTTTAAAAAGCGCAGCCCCCATTCTGCCATTGCGCTGTGTCCAAAGTTCATCATAGCAACCATGATCTTTCCGCCAAGGCCTACGGGCTTTCGGGTGTTTTCAAAAAAGGACATAACGCCACCCTCTTTCTGTTTACCGTTCACAATGCAATACTTTTTACCAGATGCGCCCACTGCTCCGGGTGACAGGCCAGCAATTCCTCGTGCCGAAAGTTAGATAGTGCTAACTTTTCATTCTATAAAAAGCCGCTTCTCAGCGGTCCTTCTGCCAAAATAATACGCCCTGCCGTCTCCTCTGTCAAGAAGTTTAGGTATTTTCGGAGATTCCGAAAAAGATTTCGCTTTCGGGAACCCCCAACCGTCACCCCAGTGCTACGTCCAGCACCATCATCACGCTGAAGCCCACCGCAAAAAACACCGTGCCGACGTTGGAGTGCTGCCCCTGCGACATTTCCGGGATCAGTTCCTCCACCACCACATACAGCATGGCTCCGGCAGCAAAGCTGAGCAGATAGGGCAAAGCGGGCACCACGATGCCTGCCGCCAGAATCGTCAGCACTGCCCCGATAGGCTCTACGATGCCGGACAGTACGCCGCCCCAGAACGCCCGGCCTTTTTTCATTCCTTCCGCCCGCAGTGGCATGGAAATGATGGCCCCCTCCGGGAAGTTCTGGATGGCAATGCCAAGGGAAAGTGCCAGCGCCCCGGCGGCGGTGATCTGAACCGTTCCGGCAAGGTAACCGGCATAGACCACGCCCACTGCCATACCCTCCGGGATGTTGTGCAGCGTCACCGCCAGAACCATCATGGTAGTGCGCTGGAGCTGGCTTTTTGGCCCTTCGGCCTGCAAACTGTTCTGGTGCAGATGCGGGATGAGATGGTCCAGCAGCAGCAAAAACAGGACGCCCAGCCAAAAGCCTGCCGCCGCCGGGAAAAATGCCAGCCTGCCCAGATCTGCGGCCTGCTCCATAGCCGGGATCAGCAAACTCCACACCGATGCCGCCACCATCACTCCGGCGGCAAAGCCGGTGAGGGCGCGCTGGATGCCGTCACGCAGAGAGTTTTTCAAAAAGAACACACAGCCCGCCCCAAGGCTTGTACCCAGAAAGGGGATCAAGATCCCCCAGAATGCGTCTTGTATCATGTAGTACCTCCTTGCAGTTAAATGTGACTAACTGTACAAGCAGTATACTGCGCTCCGGCAAAAAGGTCAAGGGCTTTGCGGTATAGAAGATGCAGATCGTTTCCTGCATCGAAAAATTCACCTCTGCAAACTTTCCGGTTTCTACTTGACAACGCCCGGTGGGAGTGCTATTTTTACTTTGTTAATTTGTTTTGTCTAACCATCTGAGGGGCTTTGCCCCTGCATTTTTTTGCATCGATTGTTAGGAAAAGCTAACTGTTTTTTTCAAAACTGAGATAGAGGTGTGTTACCATGAGATTGAAAAAAGTATTTGCTAGTGCCCTTGCGGCCGCTATGCTGGTATGCGCTGTGGCAGTCCCGGCCTTCGCTGCGGAAGAGGTGGAACAGGAAAACTGCCTGACCTCCAGCTATGTCCAGATGAACATCCCCTACGCCGACTTCTACAAGGCTGCCGGTGTGGACAACGCATCTGAGATCGACGCTGTGACCAGCGCCACCAGGAACAAGCCCCGTGCGGGCAAGCTTGTCGCCGGTTCCTACCACGTCAACGCAGATGGCACCGACATCACCGGCGTTTCCTTCCCGGTCAAGGTGCTGACCCCGTGGGCGCTGAAGAACGCAAAGCAGGTCACCGATGCCGACAGCTACGACATTACCGTTACCCTGAAGGGCAAGGAATCCACCACCACCTACACCGGCGCAGATGCCTTGTTTGAGAACGAGAGCTACGCTTACTACAAGCTCAGTGAGACCCCTGCCTACTACATCACCGCATGGTATAACCTGCTGAGCGGCAAGTGGGAGTTTGGCAAGGTCCACGCCACCGAGACCACCGTAGAGGGCGCCACTGTGGAGCTGAATACCAACGGTCACCGCGCCACCTACGAGATGAAAATCTCCGGTTTTGATCTGGACTACAAGGCCAACAAGGTCTACGGCGTAGTTCTGACCACCGCCGATGGCAGTGAGTACGGCCTGCGTCATCTGGCCAACATCTGGCATGGTACCAAGCTGGGCCTCAATGCCGATGATCCTTACTTTGCATCCATCATCGGCAAGACGATTACTCAGATCACCTTCTACGCCGCCGACGGTGTGTATGTTCTGCCGGTCAATGTGGCGCTGTGAGTTTGCGGAAGGCTTCCTGATTCAGCCAACATATAGCACAAACACTTCCCCTTACCCCGATGAAGTCATCGACCGTCTGGCACGAGCATTTTACCCGGCCATCCTTGCCTGCTGGAACAGCGAGGAAGGCCAGCGGGAGTTTGCTGCATGGCAGGCGGAACAGGCTCATCTTGCAGGAAAAGAAAAACAGGAAGTTCCCGCCGCTGGGGAACTCCCTGTTGTACATATCGCTATCGTCTGTGGCTTTTGGCAGGGTGCGTCCGGGTGGGCGTACCCTGTTTTTGTGTTTATTTTTACCATCACATAAATTTGCGCTGCCGTTGCCATAGCAACCGACAAGGGAAAGTGAATTTGATAAAATGCTCTGCAGTTGGTTATAACTAACTAACCGTCACGACCAAAGAACCATTGATTTATCAAAGGAGTTTTCCATGAAAAAAATTTCTCGTCGTTCGTTTATCACTGCCATGGCTGCTGTAAGTGCAGCCGGTGTTCTGGCCGCCTGCGGTTCTTCTTCCAGCAGCACGGCTTCTTCTGTGGCTTCTTCCGCTGTATCCAGCGAAGCAACTTCCTCTGCCGCATCCATGGATGAGACCGGTACCCATACCGTCGTAGACCACGGCGGCAACGAAGTAGAAGTGCCTAATAAGGTCACCCGTGTCGTCATCGACCAGATTCCGATCCTGTCCACCTACATGGCTTATTTTGAGGGCAGTGCTCCCTACATCGTGGGTTACTGCGGCTCTTTCAAGTCGGTCATTTCTGACACTGTATTGAAGAATATCGCCCCGGAGCTTCTGGAGTCCAGCGATACGGTCTATGCTCAGAGCGACCTGAACATCGAGGAGATCCTGAAGCTGAACCCTGATGTTATCCTGTACAATGCCGGCAACTCCTCCCATGCCGAAATCCTGAAGGCCAGCGGAATCCCCTCCATCGGTTTCGCTACCGTGGGCGCATCTACGGAAGCCGATCCCGTTGAACGTTACGAAGAGTGGCTGAAGCTGCTGGAGCAGATCTTCAACGAACCGGGCAAGACCGAAGCCTTTGTTGCTGCCGGTGATGAGATTGTGGCCGATGTGGAAGCCCGTATTGCGGAAATTCCTCAAACGGATCGCCCCAGTGCGCTGATCCTGTGGAAGTATGCAGACGGTGTGCCGAAGGTATCCGGTCAGGGCACCTTTGGCACCTACTGGATGAAGCGTCTGGGCGTAACGGACAAGGCACTGGAAGCCACTGGCTTTGCACAGGCCAGCATGGAGCAGATCTATAGCTGGGATCCCGATATTCTTTTCTTGGATGGTCCCGGCCTGCAGCCCCTGCGCACCGAGGACGTGCTGAGCGGGAATGTGGACGGTGCTGACTTCTCCACCCTGACTGCCGTGAAGAGCGGCCGGGTCTACAACACTACGCTGGGTATGTGGAACTGGTTCACCCCGAATCCGGATGCTCCGCTGGTGCTGGCATGGCTGGCCTGCAACACCTACCCGGATGCTTTTGCCGATTATCCGCTGGGCGATACCATCAAGGAATATTACAAGACATGGTACGGCTACGATGTGACAGATGACGAGTTGGAGGAAATGCTGCTGTACTGATGAAGGATACCATCTGGATAAAAAAAGGCCGGTTCACTCCTCTGGCCGTGGTATTGATGTTCGCTTTTCCCCTTGTGACCGCACTCATCTGCCTGTGCTTTGGGCGAATGAATGTTCCGGTAGGCGAAGTTCTCACAGCTTTGCGCACTGCACTGACGGGTGAGAGCACCTCAAATGTACAGAACTACTCCATCGTCATCAATCTGCGGCTGCCCCGCATTCTGACGGCCATCATCGTCGGCGCAGGTCTGTCTTGTGCAGGCAATGCCTATCAATCCTTATTCTCCAATCCGCTTGCCACACCGGATATTTTGGGTGTGACCAGCGGCACCTGTGTGGGTGCAATTCTTGCTATCATCCTGTCTTGCAGTATTCTGGAAACGCAGCTCATCGCCTTGGTCTTTGGCCTGATTTCCGTCTGTTTTACTCTGAAAGTCGCAGGCAAGAGTGATGGGCGTTCTATGGTTTATCTGGTGCTGGCCGGTACGATCGCATCCGCTCTGTTCAACGCACTGGGTTCGCTGCTGAAATATACTGCCGATCCGCAGAACAAGCTGCCGGAGATCACCTACTGGCTCTTGGGCAGCTTTACCAGTGCCAGTTACCAAAAGATCCTGATTGGCTGCCCGCTTATCGTTGCTGGAATCATCATCATCTATCTGCTGCGCTGGCGGCTGAACATCCTTTCACTGAGTGATGACGAGGCTCGTTCCAGCGGCATCAACATCAAACAGACCCGGATGCTGTTTATTGTTGCATCTACGCTGGTCACGGCTTCAGCCGTTTCCATGTGCGGTCAGGTGGGCTGGATTGGCCTGCTGATCCCGCACGCATCCCGGATGCTGGTTGGAAGCAACAACCGTTACGTGGTGCCCCTCAGTCTCAGTCTGGGAGCCAGCTTTATGATCCTGATCGATACCCTGTCCCGCAGCATCAGCATTATCGAGCTGCCTCTTTCCATCCTCACCGCCATCATCGGTGCACCGGCGTTTATTTCTCTGTTGAATAAAACAAGGAGCAATCTGCAATGATCTTGGAAGTGCAGAACGGCTGCTTCGGCTACCCGAAGCAGCCTGTGATTCTCGAAAATATCAATTTGGGTCTGGAAGAAGGTCACATCCTTGCGACTCTTGGTCCAAACGGCATCGGCAAGACCACTTTGCTCAAATGTATGATCGGTCTGCTGCCGTGGCACAGCGGCAAGACCCTGCTCTATGATAAGGATATCCACACCCTGAAGCCGAAGGAAGTGTGGAGCACCATTTCCTACATCCCGCAGTCCCACGGGTTTGCCTTCTCCTATACCGGACTGGAAATGGTTTTGCTGGGGCGCAGTGCGCATCTCGGAACCTTTCAGCAACCCGGCAAAGAGGAAATCGAAATGGCGGAAGCCATGATGGAACGAGTGGGGATCACCCGTCTTGCCAACAAGGACTGCAACCGGATGAGCGGCGGTGAACTACAAATGGTGCTCATTGCCCGTGCCCTCATCAACGAGCCGAAGCTCATCATTCTGGACGAGCCGGAGACCGGTCTGGACTTCCACAACCAGATCCTTGTCCTGAACATGGTGGAGCGGCTGGCGCATGAGGAAGGCATCAGCGCCATTATGAACACCCATTATCCTACCAACGCCATGAGCGTGGCAGACGAAGCACTGATGCTCAACCGCAAGGGTGAATTTTTCTACGGTCCGGCCGCTGCCATCCTGAACGAACAGAACATTTCCTATTCCTTTGATGTTCAGGTCATCGTGGACGAGTTGAATTATCAGGGACGCGCCGTGCGCAGCATTGTGCCAGTGGCCTTGCGAGGGAATGCCGTATGAAGATGCCATTTACGCTTTCCCAGCTGCGTCCCATCCGGGAAGCCATGACAGTTTCCCGCCCAGCAAAACTGGGCGAGAGTGTACCTGTTACCTGGTTCTCGCTGGGCAGCGGCACCTCCATCACTCCGGAATATTACGACTGCACTACCCTGTATCTGTGCGGGGAAGGTTGCGGCATATTTCTTCTGGGTGGAGAGAGCCGTACTGTCCCGCTGCATCCCGGCCAGCTGCTGGCCGTTCCGCCTAAAATGCTCTGCGGCTGTCTAACCGACAGCGGCATGATCTATACCGAAATCATTTTGAAGAAGGAGAATTTTACCATGAACAACATCATCAAGGCTGGTCAGCCCATCGAACTGAAGGACCTCATTTCTTATGAAGAGGGCAGCATCGCCAATCTGGACATCGCTCATGCAGACAACATGAAATTTGTCCTGATGGCCTTTGACGAGGGCACCGGCCTGACTCCGCACCGTGCTCCCGGCAATGCCATCCTGACCGCCCTCGAAGGCAAGGCCATTATTGGCTATGAGGGCAAGGATTACGAGCTGAACGCAGGCGAGAGCTTCCGCTTTGATAAGAACGGCCTGCACAGCGTTACCGCACAGGGCAAGTTCAAGATGAGCCTGCTGCTGGTCATCGAATAAGCGATCTTCTGTTTCATAACAGACGCAGAGAACCCGTCCGGACGTGCCGGACGGGTTCTTTGCGTCTGCCAGATTCAGCAGTAGTAGAGGAACGAACGCAGGCGGCTCCATGCAGTCTCATCCCAGTCATTATCAAGGGAAAGCTGGAACAGCGGAGCCCGACAGGCATCGTGCAGGCCGCGCATATCCAGAATCATCGCTGTATTTTCGTACCGGGGTGCAAGGGTCAGCACTGCATTGGTACGGCCAGAAAGCTCCACGGCCTTGGCGTACCGATATCGGCCGTTTCCGCCTGAAAAATTCGGCAAGGCAGAGTCCGCAATGAGGAACAGTGCTTCAGCGTCTTCCGCAAAGGCACTCTGCGCTCCAAGTTCATTCCCAAGGGTCTGCATCTGCCTCTGCATCTGGTCAAGCCAGCCAGCCGATGGTTTGTTGTCATCCAAATTATCTTTCCACAGAAACCAGAGCGCCTCGCTGAGTGGGGCGCGAAGCACCCGTTCGCCTTCGGCTTCCAGCGCGGCAAGTACGCCGCTGTCCAGTTCTGTCAGGCAGAGCGGCGTACCAACAGCGGCAATGCGGCGGCCTTTTGCGGGAAGTGCGCCGATCTCTCTCGCCGCGGTGTGCAGCTGCTCCCAGCCGGGCAGAGCATCCCACTGTGCCGAAATGTCTGCACGTTTATCTGCCGGAGCAGCATAGAGGATATCTCCCGCCAACAGTGCGCGGAAGAGTGCGTCACGATTCTGCGCCATTTCGGGCAGTGTTTCCAGCATCGGGCTTACCAGTTGAGCATTCTGCTCTTTTCTGCGGTCCAACACAGCACGGATGACACGGGCGTACTGACCGTCTGCCTCCGCACCCTGCGTCTGCGGAATCAGGAACTGCGCATGTGCGTGGTCGTTTTTTCGCTCGGCAAGGATACTGCCCAGCAGTGCCGGGAAAGGCAGGTATTCTTTTGCACTCGTCTCTGCTCGGCCAAGGCTCAGAATATCGTCCGTCAGGTGCGGCAGCTCGTGGGGGTCTGCCCCTTGCTGTTTGAAATATGCGGCCAGATAGGGCGTATAAGCACCCATCGCCGGAAGATAGAGTGGCACATTGGGGGATGGTGTCTGTGCCAGACGACAGGGGTGAATATCGACCTGCTCGATGTTGAAATCTGTCGGCAGAGCCACCGCCGGGCGGTGCTGCAGGCTGTTCAGGAACGCTTCAATGCGAGTGATGACACCCACATTGGAAAAATGCTCATCCACTTCGATTTGCAGGTAGGGCTTATCACCCATCTCCTGCTTGAACAGGTATGAGAGCATAGTGTCCGGGCCGCAGCCGTGGTTGGTCAGATAGACAGCGTAGAGGTTCGGGTGGTGAGCGATCAGCTTTGCTCCGGACAGGATATGCTGCCCGAACGGATAATAAAGATTATCGTATTCATCGGAGATGTCCAGCGCATGACCGGGCAGGTGGCTCAGCGTGATGACCTTGTAGCCCCGCTCCAACAGCAGTTCCGGGATGCCCATATTCAGGATGGGGTCGGAAACGCCGTAGTTGCGGGTGATGAGCACCAACACTTTATCGTCCGGTCTCAGGGTCGCCAGCAGAGCTTTGCCCTGTTTTTCCACGGCGGCGGTATGGCGGCGCACCGCCATGGCACCACTGAGCAGAGCTTTGGCACAAAACGGTTTCGGGATCCCTAAGATCCTGCTCAGTCCCAGCATTGCAGATGCCATAGCTTCCTGCCCGAAGTCGAGGTCAAACACCGGACTGAGCAGAGTGATGCCCTTGCTCTCAATGTCCAGAGCGTTGGCAATGGATACGGCTGCCGTCTGCATATAGACGCAGCCGTAGTTGTGTTTCACACGGCTCTTTTCGTGCTTCATCGTGTGGATGGTGGGCAGGAAGATATAATCTACTTTTTGGTCGATGAGCTGCTGCATATGGCCGTAAATGAGTTTGACCGGGTAGCAGGTCTCTCCCTGTGCGGTCTGCTGAGCCAGCCGGATCGTTTCCTCACTGGTGGGGTCGGTCAGGATGACATTGAGGCCCAACGAGGTAAAGAAGGCATTCGCCATCGGGAAGAATTTGTGGATCATCAACGCAAAAGGCACACCTACGGTCTTTTTACGTGGGTCGCGTTTGCCGGTATAACCCTCCAAAAGCAGTTTGTCCGCCTGCTTGTAGAAGTCAATGTTCTTCTGGATCTCCGCACTGCGGCTGTCGTCTGCGGCTTGTGCGGGGCTGTCGAAGCCCACAAACTGACTAGGCGCATCGCCCACCGCTTCCTGTGCCAGCAGAGCCACGCCATACGCACCACTGATGGAAAAGACCGGGCTGACCTGTACGCGGTCGCCATAAGCGGATTGGAAGGCCGCCACAATGCCGGGGTTATAATCGACACCGCCCTGTAAGACAATGTGCTGGCCCACCGGCTTGGAGCCGACTACCTTGTGCAGATAGTTCTGGACGATGGAGTGACACAGCCCGGCGGCGATCTCTGCCTGCGAAACGCCTTCTGCGACGGCTGATGCAATGGCCGTTTCGATGAATACGGTACAGCGTTCGCCCAATGCGGCCGGATGTTCGGCAGAAAGGGCCAACGGGCCGAATTCTGCCAGCGGGATGCCCATGCGGACGGCTTGCTCCTCCACAAAAGAGCCTGTACCGGCGGCGCAGATCTTGTTCATCTGGAAGTCCACGACTTCACCGTCCCGGATACTGATGTACTTGCTGTCCTGTCCGCCGATCTCAAACACAGTATCGACCTCCGGCACCCAGTGAGCTGCACCCTTGGCCTGCGCAGTGATCTCATCCCGGACAGCATCCGCGCCGATGCGCTTGCCGACGCGCTCACGTCCGGAGCCGGTCACGCCGACAGCCGTAAACCGGATATCACCAAACCTCTGACGAATACTTGCAAGTCCTTTGCGGACAGCTCCTTCCGGGTCACCTGCGGTGCGCAGATATTGAAAGTCTACCAGTTCACCGTCAGCACCGACCAGAACAAGATCGGTACTGGTAGAGCCGATGTCGATGCCCAATGCGCAGCCACCTTCTGGAATGATCTTGGTAGCGTTTGGCTCCGCAAGGCTCGTGCCGGGGCGCAGTTCCAGTTTGGGCAATGTTCCGACCGTGTGGTGTGTTGTTCGTGTACGGTCCAGAGAATCATTCAGTTGACGTAACGTGAACGAGCCGGATGCTTTGAGTGCAGCACCAAGAGCCGCTTCATATCGGGCAAACTCCGGAACGATGAGCTCTTCTTCGGTCAGTCCGAACACTTCCCGAATAGCCCGGATGACGCCGGTGTTGCAGGTCACGCCGCCACAGAACACTACCGGCTTGCAGACGGGAAGCCGACGCACGATGGTCGCTTTGTAGTTGCGGATCATCGCATAGCACAGACCCAGAAGAATATCCGGCGTAGCAGTTCCTTCCTGTTGACGGTGGATGATGTCGGTCTTGGCAAAGACGGCACACCGACCGGAAAGGCGGGGGACACTCTGTGCCTGCTCGACCAGTGAAGAATAATCTTCTAGTTTGCAGCCTACGCGGGACATCTGATCTTCAAAGAACGAGCCCGTGCCGCCCGCACAGTGTTCGTTGACTGCGAACTGCGGTGCACGGCTCTGCAAATCCGTGATGAATCGCGCACCCTGACTGCCGATTTCAATGACCGAACCAGCCTGCGGAACAAGCTGGCGCACACCCTCGACGACAGCCGGGATATCCCCAAAAGAGGGAATATCGGGAGCCTGTTCCAGCAGAGCTTCGGTGTTGCTGCCAGTCACACAGAGCGAAAACGGTGTGTCTGCATCCAGTTCCAATGCAGAAAGTCCTTTTTTCAGGCAGGCGAACGGCCTGCCGTGATGCACCGCCATCCACTGCTTTGCCATTGCACCATCCCGCAGCAGCACCAACTTGACCGTCGAAGTGCCGATATCCATACCCAACGAAAGCATTGTGTCACTCCTTCAAGACAAACCCTGCAAGTTATAGGGTTTGACAATTCAAACTTTATACCGTATAATAATGATGCCTTTTGATTAGGCATCTCTAACCAAGAGTTTAACACAACTACCTCGGAGTGTCCGTTGTTATGGCAACGGCAAAGCAAATTTTAAGATGGAGCAATATTATTCAATTTTACAGCAATGCGGCATGTTCAACGGCATCCAGCCGCGAAAATATAGGGAAGTCCTTCGTTGCTTGAATGCGACTGTCCGTGAATATCCTCGTGGTGCGCACATCGTCGAGCTGGGTGAGCAGAGCCACAATACGGGTGTTCTGCTGGATGGCACGATGGAAGAATTTTTGTATGATGAAAATGGCAATCAAATCAGCATCTGCCGTTTTTGTCCCGGAGAAGTATTTGGTGCAGAACTGGCCTGTACTGGCTGGACGGTAAGTCCGGTCTGTCTGCGTGCCAGTTCGGACTGTACCGTAATGCTGCTGGATTTCAGCGCATTGATGTCACAGAAAACGCTGACCTGTCCCTGCCGGATGCAGGTCACAGCAAATCTTATGCAGGATATGGCGCAGCAGCTTCTCTTTTTTAACACCAAAGTGCGTATTTTAGCACAAAAACGGCTTCGAGATCGTCTGAAGATTTATCTTCAAACCTTGACGCCCGATGAAAAAGGCTGTTACAGTCTACCCTACACCCGGACAGAACTGGCGGATTTCCTCTGTGTGGACCGCAGTGCTCTTTCCCGTGAGCTGTGCCGGATGCGCGATGAGGGTATCCTTGATTTTTCCGGTGCAAAGATCCATCTGCTGAACCCAAAATTTTTGTATGGCTGGAACTGACAGCACTTCTAAATCCATGAAAAAATGGTCTGCCGAACATTTTTGTTCAACAGACCATTACTTTTTAATCTTCTAATCCACGGCCTACTGATTCGCAGCGCACACCGGGCGATTCCCTCAATTTTTGGAGGTTACGTTTCAACGTCATTTTTTGGCGATGCATCGCAGGTTTTGAGCTTCGAGTTTCTGCACCCTTTGTCCGATTTTGCAACGATTTGCACGTTTTGAAACCGTGCAGAAACCGTGCACTTACTCCCAGACAAACTAAAAACCACTTCATCCGACAACGGCTTGACGGCATTGGTTTGGGTGGCCATTCTCTTATTTTTAGTACTTGCTGCATCACAAGCCGATTGGAAAGCATCTGACCTCATTCTCAGCATAACCCGTCGTTTTGTGTTAGAAAAAAGCAACACAGCACGATATGGTCTGTATGGCCTTGTAGTGGTATCCTTTTGCCAACAAGAAAACAACATAAAACGAAAGGAAAAACAAATGATGAAACGTATCTTTACCCTGATTACCTCTATTGTTCTGGCCACCAGTCTACTGGCTGTCCCCTGCTTTGCCGCTGAGCCTGAAGACTTGCCCACGCCGCAGCCTGGTGTGACCGAAACGGAACAACCTGACGGTTCTGATCAGCCTGAGAATCCGGACAGACCTTCTATCCAGCCATGTGATGCTATGCCAGGAGATGGCTACTTAGCTTAAAGTAAGATCCAGATATTCTTTAGCTTCTTTTTTAACTATTTCCAATCCAACCTGATATCCAATAACTTTGCAGAGATAATACGATTGATAGTACAATTCTTTGCTGATTTCGTCATCGCCCATAAAATGTCGGCATTCCGCTTCAATTTCCAGACATCGGGGCAATTCTTGGTAATGTCCATATTGAATACAGGCTTCTCGTCCTTCTTTAGCGAGTGCAGCTCCTTCCTCATAGCGACCGCACAAATCCAGTACCCGAGCATAATTATAAAGAACCAAAGGCAACACCCCGATAGATGTTATGGTTTCCTTAAAATGCTTACGCACATACTTAAGCAGCTGATAGTAGATTTCAGCTGCTTTTTTATTTTGGCCAGCATCAGAAGAGTAAGCAAGCCCAATCTGATTGATAATTGTGATTTCATCTTTTGTATAAAGGAAACTTTCTATACTCTCCAGGTCAAAGCGTGGCACGGTCAGCCGGATTGCCTGCATTAGCAGATCGATTTGTTCCAGCGGCGTGTAGCGTCCATCCAAGCGTCCCAGAAGTACCCTTGAACACAGGGCAAATTGCTGCGAAATTTGATCATCCGGATCTGCCAGCTTTTCAAATTGTGCGAGCTTCTCAAATCCCTCCGGCACCTTTTCGGTCACATTGCAGGCAACAATTTCTTTCTTAAGAGCTTCCATCTCCAGTTCATTTTTACTCAGCAGAGCAAAATAGCGGTCATCCGGCAGGCCCAGACGCTGCAAAAGGGCATTGATCCGGTTGCGGCTGGGGGTCTGTTTCCCATTTTCCAGCCGGGAAAGAGTCATAGGCTCACAGATTCCATCGCAAAGCTGCTCCTGGGTCAAACCCAGATCCAGCCGCCGCTGCTTGACGTACTCGCCAAGAAAGACATTCTTCATCCCTAAACCCTCCTATAGAAGTAATATCTCTATTATTATAAAGGATGGCACAGCGGATTTCCAGTGAACGGTTCAACTTTTACTGAAAACTTATCGTTTTGTGTTATTTTCAAGTAACTCGGCACGATATGTTGCCGGTCGGCAGGATGTGCTACAATACAGTCACAGCAAGGGATACGAACAAACGAAAGCTCCCAAGCTGAATAAAACCAAAAAGAAAGGAGAAACAAATCATGGAAGTCCTCGCTGAGAAGAAGTCCATTGAAGAACAGGTTGATTGCAATATCGACATTAATATCTTCTGCTAACAGGGTTAATTACCACTTTAATAAGGGGTTCGGATTGTTCCGGGCCCCTTATTTCGAACAATTATCCTGTAATCAGGATTTTTATATAGATAAAGAGGAGCTAATATGTATACAGTACCCAGCTATGTGACCTATCGCACGGAAGAAGATGCTATTTATATTACATCAGAATTGTATCGCAATACCGTCCGGCTGACCGATCATGGCCTGCAGAAGGAGTTCATCAATCTCACCCGTTGCGGCGTCTGTGCGGAACTGAATACGCCGTTGACACGCTATCTGCATGAGCAAGAGCTTCTGGTAACCGAGGAAGAACTGGACCATGCGCTGCACCAGGTGAGATCTTTGCTGGATAATATCTTCATGGTAACATTGATGCCGACGGAAGGCTGCAATTTCCGCTGCCCATATTGCTATGAAGATCACCATGCGGTCAGTATGACTCGTGACACACTGGACCGAATTGAGGAGTATATAACTGCACAAGCGCCGCGCTATAAACAGGTCATACTTGCATGGTTTGGAGGTGAACCTACTCTTTGCAAAGACACTGTGCTGGAAGTGTCCAACATTGTGCAAAATCTGCAGAAACAGTATGGCTTTCACTATGCTGCCAATATGACCACCAATGGTTATCTGCTGAATGACAAGCTATTTCGGCAGTTCTATCAGGCAGGGATCACCAGCTATCAAATTACAATTGATGGTTGGAATCACGACAAGACTCGGCCCCATGTATCCGGCAAAGGAACCCTGCAGACCATCATTAACAATCTGGCCTCTCTTTCCAAGTTGCCGCCGGCAGAGTATTCCTTTCATATCACGCTGCGCCACAATATTCTGGCCGACGATGAGGACTACAGTTGGTATGATTATCTGTACCGTCTGTTTGGGCATGACAAACGCTTCGCCGTACTTGTTCGTGCTGTTGGTGACTGGGGTGGTGAAGGCATCCACAGTCTATCCATCCTTCATCAGGATACAAAAGATGTGTTGGTAGCAAAACATGTTGCATATCTGGATAAGATCGGGATGTCGTGTCATAACCACAGAAACGGAGCCCTTGCACAGGTGTGCTACGCTTCCTATCCACATAGCATGGTATTCCGGGCCAATGGAAAAATTGGCAAATGCACTGTGGCGCTTGACCACCCGCAAAACCAGTTAGGTTGGGTTGATCCCGAAAAAGGTATTGTGATCGACCCGGAGGTTAACTGCCGGTGGAGCTTTTCTGATCTGAAGCCCGAGTGTCGTAGCTGCCGGAATGTTTTGCGCTGCATGAATATGCAGTGCAAAAAGTCTGAAATTATTGATGGAAAGACAGTTTGCCTCTATAGAAAATCAGAATGTGTGTAATCAGTTAACTAACGCAAAACGATATGTTTATTCCTCATCCTGTGTGCTACAATTTGAATCAGAAAGAGCAAAGCACACAATCCACTGTTCATAGAGACAGATGGAACGATCACAGAAGAGGTGGAAATCATGAAGTATTATCTCAAAAAGTGCTGGCCCACTGTTACAGCGGCCTCCATCTGTATGGTTGTTGCCTATGGTTTGCAGGTCTGCACCAGTCTGGTACAGATTCAGATCACCCAGGGACTGCTGGACGGTGATCTGCGGGCTTTCACCATTCGGATCATTCTTCTTCTGCTGACCTGGCTGGCCGTGGTCCTTTGCCTGATTGCAGAGACCTTCTTCCAGGGCCGGGCCGTGCGCCGGATGAACAACGCTCTGCGCCGGGATATGGCAGCGGGCCTGTTGCACAAGACCCATCAGGAGTATCATAAGCAGGAGAGCGGCGAGTACCTCTCCCAGTTTACCAACGACGTGAACCAGATTGAGCAGATGGCCTGGACTCCGTTTTTCACCATCATGGGTTCTGCGGCACAGGTGGTGTTCGGCATCGTTGCACTGGCATCCATTCATTGGCTGCTTCTGGTGATTTCTCTGGTCATCGCATTGGTTATGATCTTCGTTCCTCGTCTGTTCAGCAAACGGTTGGGAACCGTTGGCACAGCCTGTGCCGCCAGCCAGGCTGACAGCGTCAGTAAAATCAAGGATCTGCTGGCAGGTTACGATGTACTTCGCTTCTTTGGCAAGGATGAACGGTTTACCAGCGGAGTCGATGCAGCCAGCGACAGCATGGAGCAGGCCAAGTACAAACTGACCATCAACAAGGACGGCATCGGCTGTGGTCTGGCCTATGTCAGCGCCGTCTGCCAAGTGGCCGTTGTCATCCTGCTGGGTGTCCTGATCCTCAATGATATGATTCCTCTGGCCACCTTTATGGGCACCGGTACCATCTGCGCCGGCGTGTATAATGGACTGAACCAGGTGTCCAAACTTGCAGTGTCCTTCTCGGCCAGCAAGCCCTATTTCGATAAGATTACCATCCATGCCGGCGAGGCGCAGCTTCCTGATTTCGGTCTGCCTACCCTGCAGGAAGGCATTACGGTCAAGGATGTCTCTTTCGGCTACGATGAAAAGAAGCCGATCCTGGTCCACATGAACGCGGAATTCAAGAAAGGCGGCAAATACGCCCTCACCGGTCCCTCCGGCTGCGGCAAGAGCACCCTGCTGAAGATTCTTCTGGGCTGGCTGCCCGGCTACCAGGGCAAGGTCCTTTATGACGAGAGAGACGTGCGGGATTACACGCCCGAGCAGCTCCAGCAGAAAATGAGCTACATCGAACAGAATGTGTTCCTGTTCAATACCACCATCCGTGAGAACATTACCCTGGGTGAGCACTTTACCGACGAGCAGATGGAAAAGGCACTGCGTGACAGCGCCCTGGCAGGCGACCTTGCCAATATGCCCAAGGGTCTGGATACGCCGGTGGGCGAGGAAGGCAACGCCCTCTCGGGCGGCCAGAAGCAGCGCGTGGCCATCGCCCGTGCTCTGATCCATAACCGCAGCATCCTGCTGGTGGATGAGGGCACCAGCGCCCTGGACCAGAAGAACGCCGACATCGTGGAGAAGAGCCTGCTGTCCAACCCTGACCTGACCCTGATCCTGATTAGCCATCACCTGAGCGACGAACGTAAAGCCCAGTTCGATCATGTGTACGAGTTGACGCCCGCATCTTCTATTGTCTGAAACCGGGAAGCAACGCAATAGCCGGAAGAATCCAAAGAAACCGTGCCGGGGTTTCGTGGCACACGACTTTGTTTGCAAAGTCTAGTGTGTTACACCTTGGTTCCGGCTGATGCGGAAAAGGGGCTGCGAGCAGCTCCGGCAAGCACCTATTCTGCGGCAGAAGGATGCGCGGATGGGGATGGCAGCTAATGGTTTCTGCCCACCCAGCGCAGGCTTGCAGAGGAACCAATGGTGTACGTTCTCCTTCCTGCCGCAGCAGCGTTTTTCCCTATAAGCCGCAAGGTAAATAATCAGCGTCTGTATTTGCCCCGCATCCCGGCCTTTGTGCGGTGCTTTAACATAGAGGATTTATTGAACACTCGCAGCAAGGTCATCTGTTCTTCTTTCGTCAGCTTGGAATAGTCGATGCCGATCTGTCCCATCAGGACATTCATCTTCTTTTCCAACGGAGAACCTTCAAACTTCTGTGCATTTTCAAGCTGCTTCCTCGCTTGCTCGACCGCTGCGCCGTCCGACGTGGTCTTATCGGTCCCATGTGCCGCTTTGATCTGCTTCAGGATCGCCGCCAGCTCATCATAGAGGATCTGCCCGAAATATTCGTCCTCGTTGATCTGCGCCGCCTTCAGCGTCCGCATGGTCAGGTCCTCTGCATCGGCATGGTATCGCTTTTCCAGTTCCTGCCGGGTGGCTTCCACCATGGCATTCATATCCCGGATGCGGTCACTGACCAGACCGTCCACACAGATCTCAAGGTCGGTCATCCACCGGGAAAAATCGGGATGTTCCAAAAGTTCACACAGCAGCCGATGATTGAAATTCCCATTCCTTAATACGTCCACTGCGCCATCGCTCAGATGCAAGTCCGAAAGGACTGCATCTGGGCGTTTTTTGTTTTCCGTCACGCCCAACAGGTAGTCCGTGGTCACGCCATAGAACTCAGCCAGCGTTGTCACCGCATAAATGCTGAGGTCGGTCACATCGTCACTCTCGTATTTCGACAATGCCGATTTGGACAGACCCGTCTGCTCTGCCAGCGTTTCCAGCTTCAGACTCCGCTCCACACGCAGGTCTTTGAGCCGTTCTCCCAGTGTCAGCTTGATGTTCATGGTCGCACCTCCGATGTTTTTTGCACAGTATACCACTTCCGGCGGTTCCTGTCCATAAGCGTGGAATTTTGCAGTTTCTGCACCTGTTTTCCGACATTATGGATATACGGCACAGCAGCCATGGAGGTGCTATCCTATAGACAGAAGGAAAACATATCACTCCCCAGCAGCGAACATATTAAGGGCTTCCCGTAAAAGCCCTCCCGAATCATATAACCGAACCTTGACAACAGAATGACCGTCCGAACTGCCCAGACCGCCAAGACCTCCCATCGGGGGAGCGAGCGCCCTGCATAGGGCCGACACAGAGTCCAAAAAGATTTCCTGTCGGGAGGCAGCAAGGGAGACCGGCTTCACCGAAGTTCCCATTTGGGGGACCCCGGTGACTTTGAACGTGGCAGGGATCAAAACGATCCGTGCCAAAACCTTTGACCAAAGGAGAAATTTTGAGTTTATATCAAAAGATCAAGTCCTCCATCACCGTTCGGCAGGTGGGAGAGATGTACGGCATGAAGCCCGACCGCCATGGCATGGTGTGCTGTCCGTTCCATTCTGACAGCGACCCCAGCATGAAGCTGAACGACACCTATTATTACTGTTTTGGCTGTGGGGCCAACGGAGATGCCATCGACCTCACCGCCAAACTGTTCGACCTGAACCCCCGGCAAGCCGCCGAGAAGCTCGCAAGTGACTTCGGGCTTGACCCGGACAAGCCGCCCGCCAATGCCATCGCTCTGCCGCCGCCCAAGCGTGGCCTGACAGACGAGCAGTGGGCAGACATCGCCTACTGCCTGCGGGTGCTGACCGATTATCTCGACCTGCTGCACGACTGGCGAGAGCGCTACAAGCCCACCACCCCGGAGGAGCCGCTGGACGAGCGGTTCGTGGAAGCTCTCCACATGACCGAGACCGTCGAGCACCTGACGGACTGCGTTGCATTTGGGACACCCCAGCAGAAAGCCGCTGCCGCCGCACAGCTGCTGTCCGGGTCGTACCTGCTGATGCTGGAGGAGCGCACCGACCGCCTTGCTCTGGCAAAGTGCGCCTGATAATTTATTCACCTGAAGTGGTAGGTCTCACCGTGAGACCTACCACTTCACTTTCCTAAAGGAGAACCACCACATGAAGAAAAACATTTCCCGCAACCCTTTATGGCCGGACTGGTACAACGGTAAGAAGATCGATGAAGTCCAGTTTGGCCGTGCCTTTCTGGAACAGTGGCCGCTGAAATGCGTCAACGGAACGCTATACACGCTGGACGGACCGGTGGAGGACGAAAGCGAGATCAAGCAGCGCATCTTGGAGAACATCGAGGAATATGTCACCTCCGGCCTGTCCAAAAAAGTCACCAACATTCTGGAGACCATCAAGCTGCTGGCTTTTTCCGACCCGTTCCCCATCGAACAGGACTGCATCCACCTCCAGAACGGCGTGTACCATCTGCCGGACGGCTCTTTTCAGGAGAGCCGCCTGTTCTGCCAGAACCGCCTGCCGGTGAGGTATGACCCCAAAGCCGCCAGCCCTGACCGCTGGCTAACTTTCCTGCACGAGCTGCTGGACGATGCCGACATCCCCACCTTGCAGGAATATCTGGGCTACTGCCTGATCCCCAGCACCAAGGGACAAAAGATGATGCTCATTGTCGGCAAAGGCGGCGAGGGCAAATCCCGCATCGGGCTGGTGCTAAAGCGGCTCATGGGAGATGCCGCCAGCAACGGCAGCGTCCAGAAAGTGGAGAACAATCGATTTGCCCGCGCTGATCTGGAACGCCGCCTGCTGATGATCGACGATGATATGGATATGAACGCCCTACCCAAGACGAATTATATCAAGACCATCGTGACCGCCGAAGCCAAGCTGGACTTGGAGCGCAAGGGTGTCCAGAGCTACCAGCGGGACATCTACGCCCGATTCCTCTGTTTCGGCAACGGTGCGCTGACTTCGCTGTACGACCATTCGGACGGTTTCTTTCGCCGCCAGCTCATCCTGACCACTAAGGACAAGCCTGCCGACCGCACGGATGACCCCTTCCTTGTGGAGAAGATGTGCGCCGAGTTGGAAGGCATCCTGCTCTGGTGTCTGGAAGGGCTGCACCGGCTGGTGCAGAACGATTTCCGCTTCACGGTCAGCGAACGAGCCGCGGCCAACGTGGACACCATCAAGCGCAGCAGCAACAACATCATCGACTTTATGGAGTCCGAAGGCTACTTCCGCTTCAAGGCGGACTACTCCATCAGCTCCAAGGAGTTCTACGACATTTATAAGCAGTGGTGCGAGGACAACGCCTGTCACAGCGTATCGGCAATCCGTTTCAGCGCCGAACTGCGCCAGAATGACCGCCGTTACAACCTTGAAGCCACCAACAACATCTATCTGCCCGGTGGCCGCAGGGTGCGTGGTTTCGTGGGCATTGAGCCGCTTGTCCACCCCTGTCCGTAAAAAGTGCATTTTTTCACGGAAGAAGTTCGTACAACCTGTACGGTCTGTACTTGTACGCACCCGTACGGCAAGTAGAAGTAAATTAAAACGCGTCATCGTTTATATTTCGCGTCTCCGTACACCGTACAGACCGTACAGGTTATTTGAAGTCCGTACGCAATTTTTTCAGATGCGTACGGAGCAATCAAGTTCGCATTGTGCGAACTTGATAGTAGCTCTCCCGCAGGAGACGTTCCCCCTCGGAGAGTCCTCGAAGAGCCCACTACACTTTGCAGCCCATAGGGATGAAAGTGTTATAGTGGGTTATTACACTTCCGAAGAAGTGCATCTTCGTTCCCCGTCACCTCTCGATGAGCCTTGAAAGGAGGGATGCCCTTTGGCAAGAAACGATGGCGTTGACCGCACCAGTGTCCGAAATCTCGCTGTTTCGGACAAGGCAGTTGGTAACACCCAGCAGCACAATGAACGCGAAAAGGACAGCTATCGAAACCCCGACATTATCCCCCAGCGCACCTCATGGAACGTCCACTTCAAAAAGCCAACCGCCAGCTACACCGACCTATTCGCCCAACTGGAAGCCGCCGGAACCATTTCCACGCGCGGCCTGAAGCCGGATGCCACCCATTATTGCGAGCTTGTCTTTGATGTCAACTCGGCCTATTTTGACAATCACGGTGGCTACGAGTTCGCCAAGCAGTTCTATGAGGATGCCTACAAAGCAGCCGTTCAGATCGTGGGTGGTGAGCAGTATATCCTCTCGGCAGTCATGCACGCCGATGAGATCAACCGCGCCATGACCGAAGCATTAGGCCGGGAGGTCTACCACTACCATCTTCATGTGGTCTATGTGCCTGTGGTGGAAAAGCAAATCCTCTGGTCGAAACGCTGCAAGGACAAGGCACTGGTCGGCACCGTCAAGGAGACCGTCATGCAGGTCAGCCGAAGCAAGAAGTGGGCATCCAAGCCCCTGCTGGACGATGCCGGAAAGCCTGTGCTGCAAAAGAACGGCAAGCCAGTCCTGAAGAAGTCGTACAGCGTCCTGCAAGACGATTTCTTCAACTACATGCGCAACGCCGGGTACACGGATGTGGAGCGCGGTGAGCGCGGCAGCACCGAAGAGCACCTGACTGTCACTCAGTTCAAAGTCCAGCGGGAGCAGGAGCGTCTGGACAGCCTGACCGCACAAGCCGATGAACAAGCACAGGCGCTTGCCAAAACCTGTCAGACTCTCTCCAAAAAAGAGAAGGAGCTTGCCGCTGTGCAGAAAAAGACCACGCTCACGAAAGAAGCCCTCATTCATGCGCGCGATCTGGATTATATCGGCAAGCGCACCTTCCTCGGCAACTACTCGCTGACCGAAGAAGAATTTTCCAAGCTGAAAAAGCAAGCCGACCACGGCTATATGATGGACGTGGAGAACCGCCGCTTGAAAGAAGAACTTTCCACCGCCAAGAAGGAGGCCGTTCGTTGGAGCAACAAGTACCACGACCTGTGGTACGACGTGAAACCCTATCTGGATGCTCTCCACCGTGCGCCCGAACTGGTGCGTGGCTTTCTGGAAAAGATTCTTGCCCCCAAGCAGGAGCGCACCATGAATGAGCAGCAGAAAAACCGCAAGCGTGGGCAAGATGTAGAACTTTAAGCTGAATTTTTAGATGATATGACAATATAAGGAGAAATGCTTATGGATTTTGACCGTAATTCTATGACCGTCCCTGTGCAATCTTCCGATTATACGAATAAGCACTTGTCAAACGACTCGAATCCCACTACAATGGAAGAGGTCACTCAAACCAATGCCGTCAAGTCTCCGACTGACAGCCCAGCAACCACGAAGCTGGTGTACACGGTGGAAGAGATCGCACGAATGCTGGCCATCAGCCTGCGCTCTGCTTACAACCTGTGCAACAGCACCACCGAATTCCGTGTCCTGCGGGTAGGTGGAAGCATCCGTGTGCCGAAGGACAGCTTCGATGCGTGGCTCAACCGGGCAGCTTGATAAGGAGGCAAACAGTATGGCATATATTACGAAGCGCGGCAACTCTTACAGCGTTCGGTACACCTACGAAGATGAGCACGGCAAGAGCTGCGACAAATGGGAGAGCTTTCCCACCAAAGAGGAGGCAACGAACCGAAAAAAGCAGATCGAACACGAGCTGGCGGCTGGCACATTCCTGATTCCGTCCTCGGTGACGGTGGCAGAGTTCCTGATGGATTGGCTGCCCAAGCAGTGCAGCAAACACAAGTGGGCTCCCAAGACCTACGAATCCAACCTTTCCACCATCCAGAATCTGATTATCCCCTATATCGGTGATATGGAGATGCAGAAACTCAGACCCTATCACATGGAGAATCTTTATACGACCCTGAGCAAAACGCCCTGTGGCTCGTATATCGAGGGAAAGAAGCAGGAACTGACCGAAAAGCAGAAGCAGCGGTTCCTTTCCGGCACCACCATCCACGAGGTGCATCGGCTGCTGGGTACAGCCTTCCAGTACGCTGTAGAATGGGGCATTCTTGTTAAAAGCCCTGTTCCCGTGGACAGCCCCAAGAAATCCACACAGGAGCGCACCATCTGGACGGTAGAGGAAATGCGGGCGGCTCTGGACAGCATGGAGGACCCCATCCTGCATCTGGCAGTCCATCTCACTCTGGTGGGCGCACTGCGAGAGGGCGAGATCGTAGGTCTGACCCCGGAAGATCTCGATTTTGATGCCGCAGATGGCATCGGAACCTTCCGCATCAACAAGTCCATGCAGCGGGTGCGAAAAGAAGCCCTGAAACAAGCAGACGATGGATGCATCATCAAGATTTTCCCGGACAAGCTGGAACGCAGCACTACTTCCCTCATTTTGAAGAGTACCAAAACGGCGTCTTCCTGCCGCACCATCTTCATGACCTCTGCTCTGAAAGAGGAATTGAAGAAGTGGCTGAAGCAGCTGGCGGCAGACGAGAGGAAAGACCCAACACGTTACCATGACAGTGGAATGCTGTTCCGTTTGCCCAACGGTCTGGCGGTAGAGCCTGTGTTGATTCGCAAGAAGTTCCTCAAATGGCAGGATGCACACCCGGAGTTCCCTCGTATCGTGTTCCACGGTCTGCGGCACTCTAGTGCAACCTATCAGCTGATGATCTCCGGCGGCGATGTGAAAGCCGTTCAGGGCACCACAGGACACGCCACGGCAGATATGCTGGTGAACACCTACGCCCATATCCAGCAGTCCTCCCGTGTAGAGCTGGGCAGGAAATTTGAGGAAGGGTTCTATGCTAAACAGGAAAGCCCCAGCCCGCAGGCTGTACCCGCCGCAGGCGAACCGACTATCTCCATGACTGCTCTGCTGGAACTTTTGAAGAACGCAGACCCCGAAGTAAAGGCGCAGCTCCGTCTGGCTCTGCTGACCTGATGCAAAATTTACCACGCATTTCAAAGCAATTCCAGCCCATGCAGAGGATTCCCACGAAAACACCAACCGTGCAGAAACGCATTGACCGTGCAAGCCCCGATTTTTCGGGGTTACATAACAAAAAAGAACGTCAAATCTTACGATTTGACGTTCAATATCTGGTGCACCTCCAGGGACTCGAACCCTGGGCCCACTGATTAAGAGAAACCAACGTGCAACAATCGTCAATTTTTAGAATTGCATAAATTCGTTGTTTTTATCGCTTTATCGTAAATTTGCGTTTTGCATCTGCTGCATCCTTTGCACCTGTTACCCTCTCTTGCATCCGTTATCCAGCCGTTCCGGTGTGCAAAAAGTGTGCAAAAATGTGCAGAACCAAAATCAGCCCCTTAAAACAGGCATTGAGTTTTTATGCAAAGCCGGAAAAATGGCCGGGTTCGAGCCCGATACGGCAGCTACGATATTATCTGTTTAGACCAAGCATCAAATGTACATCAACAACTACGATTCATGGCAGGGATTTGGACAATCGAACAGACATCACCTTAATATAGAAAGAGGGTTCCTTATGAACAAACTGCTTTCCTGCCGCTACAACATGGACACCAACCGGGTGGAAGCCCGGTTCGAGGATGGCACCACCGTTGCCATCGACTGCACCGCCATCGAGGACGAGTACGGCAATACTCCGACGCAGCGGGCAGAGTTGGACTGGCTGCTATACAATAAGTCTTTGGAGTATGCCCAGCTTGTGCTGAGAGGGGAGATTGAGCACTACCTGTCACTTGGCTGTGACCATGGAAGAATGGAAGATTGATTGACAAAGTTACATAACAGTTAACACAGCTTGCATTTGCCCTGCAATTTTTCAGAATGGAACGCCCCAAGGGCATCCGGTCTATATCCGGCAGATTTTTCATAAAGAATCTGCCGGGTATTTTTGTTTGTCATAAAGGAAGTCTTGCTTTTTACCACACAATTGGATACAATATAAAAAAGACATTTTGTAGGAGGACACCATGGAGTATATCGGCATCCAGAAGAAAAACGGCGGTGTGGTGGAAGCCCTGCAGCAGGCCATTTTATCTGGGCAGATCCCGGCGGGCACTGAAATGACCCAGAATGAACTGGCAGAGAGTCTCGGTGTCTCTCGGATGCCGGTGCGGGAGGCCTTGATGATTCTTGAATATCAGGGGCTTATCATCCGCCTGCCCAACAATCGGATAAAAGCGGCAGATTTGACCGAAGAGACACTGCGCCAAATTCTGGCATTGGGGGCTCAGTTGGAACGGCAGGCTATGCGTGCGCTGCCACAGGATACTATGTTGGCAGGCGGCGAGATGCTGCAGCACCGTACCCTGCGGACCGTCCTACCCTATCCGCTACATCGCAAGCTGCTGGAGAGCATCCAGGAGACCTACATTGCCTTTGCCGTGAGCGCACGTCCTACGCCGGTGAACGACCGGCTTGCCCGCCTGCTGATGCTGGACCGTCAGGGCTCCCCTGATGTGCCGGATGCATGGAACGCCTATGAAGAAGAACTGCTGCATCTGATTTTAACGATAAGGAGTCAATATGCTGGGACTGAAACCCATTAAGCTGCTGCCTGCCCGCGAGCGGGTAGCTTCCGCTTTGCGGAAAGCCATTATCTCAAAAAGCATCCCGGAGGGCGCAGAACTCACGCTGGAAAACACCGCACAGGAACTGGGCGTGTCGGTCACGCCGGTGCGAGAGGCCTTTCAGATCCTTGCCCGTGACGGTCTGCTGGAAGTCAAGCAAAACAAGTGCGCCATTGTGTTGGGCGTAACGGAAAAAACGATTCGGGAGCACTACCAGCTGCGCGCTGCCTTGGAAGGCACCGCCTGTATGCTCTGCTGCCAGAACAATGCCGACCTGTCCAAAATCAAAAACTGCGTGGATACTGCAGAGGAGGCTCTTTCTCTTCAGCAGGCCGGAAATTATACTGACTACAACCAGTCCTTCCATTTTGAGATCTGGGAAGCTTCCGGCAATGAAAAAATGCGCAACCTTCTCTCGGAGCTGTGGAACGGCCTGTCCATTGGCGTGGAGATGAGCGAGTTGGACTATGCCCTCAACTCCCAGAGCGAGCATAAAAAGATCTATGCAGCGCTGGAAGCACGGGATGCGATGGCCGCACGGGCTGAAATGGAAAAGCACATCCTGCGCAGCATGGACGATGCGCTGACCTATTATTTATAAAATCAGGGAGGACAAGACAGTGTATACCTGTGCGAACTGTACGGTTCTGGCCTGCGCCAACAACGCGCCGGAAAAGATGCCCAAAAACTGCCCCATGCGGAATGCTTCGGTGATGGAGGCCGCCCGCGCCGGCTACGATCTGCCCGAGAATCACGATTTCTACGTCAACTGTTCGGCCATTGAGGGGCTGGGCTACTGTCAATGGCCCCGCCTGAAGGAGACGGTGGAGTTCTGCAAGCGGATGGGCTACCACAAGCTGGGTCTTGCATTCTGCAAAGGTCTGCGGAAGGAAGCCCGCATCGTGGCCGACCTGCTCCGTGCGCAGGGGTTTGAGGTGGTGTCGGTCATCTGCAAGACCGGCGGCATCTCCAAAGAAGAAGTGGGCATCCCGGAAGAGGTCAAGATCCACCCCGGCGAATTTGAGGCCATGTGCAACCCCATCGCACAGGCAAAGCTTCTGAACGAACAGCACACCGATTTCAACATTGAGGTCGGACTTTGTGTGGGACACGACTCGATGTTTTATAAGTATTCGGATGCCATGGTCACAACGCTGGTGGCCAAGGATCGCGTTCTGGCGCATAATCCCTGCGGTGCCATTTACTGTGCCGAGGGGTATTTCAAAAAGCGGCTGGAATAAAAGAAGGATAAAACGTGCGATTTCCATCTGCTTTGGAGATCGCACGTTTTTTGCAGAAGGCGGCGGAGGAAGATTTTCTTGTATCCTACTGTTTGTCTGGCGTGCACAAAAATTGGTACACAATCCGTGCAATGCGACAAAACTCGAAAAAAGGGATTGACAATTCTTTGTTTTGGGTGTATTCTCGTGTCGTCAAGTGGATACATTATCACAGATTAGATATAAAAATTTTAAAAAGACGCTGCCGAGATTCCCGGAATTCTAAGGTTCCGGGCAGATCCTTCCAGAACGAAAAAGGGCTGTGAGGGCACAGCACGGCGGCAAAGACTCTGCACAACGAGGTGCAGCTGGGGCGTTCCGAAAGTCAGGGCTGTTTTGCTCTGATGAAATGGATACATTATATTTCATTAAAGGAGGATCCCCAGTATGTCAGCAGCAACCATCACCCTACTCTTTCTTCTCTTCGCGGTCGTCATGTTCGTGTTTGAGAAGATCCCCCTCGGCGTAACGTCCATGATCGTCTGTATCGGTCTGGTCGTCACCGGCGTTCTGGACATCAAGACTGCTTTTGCGGGCTTCATCGACAGCAACGTCATCCTGTTCGTCGCCATGTTCATCGTCGGCGGTGCCCTGTTTGAAACAGGTACGGCCAACAAGATCGGCGGCATTGTTACCCACTTTGCCAGATCCGAGCGCAGCCTCATCGTGGCTATCATGGTCATCGTTGGCCTGATGAGCGGTGTGCTCTCCAACACCGGCACCGCCGCCGTCCTGATTCCCGTGGTCATCGGCATTGCGGCAAAGTCCGGCTATGCCCGCTCCAAGCTGCTGATGCCGCTGGTGTTTGCAGCGGCCATGGGCGGCAACCTTTCCCTCATCGGCGCACCGGGCAACCTCATCGCCCAGAGCGCTCTGGGTGAGATCGGGATGTCCTTCGGCTTCTTCGAGTACGCCATCGTGGGCCTGCCCATCCTCGCCGTCGGCATCCTCTTCTACGCCACCCTTGGCATGAAGCTGCTGCCCAACCACCCCGTCTCCGATGATGACTCCTTCGGCGGCGAGCAGGACTTCAGCAATGTTCCCAAGTGGAAACAGGTGCTCTCCTTCGTCATCCTCGTGCTCACCCTGTTGGGCATGATTTTTGAAAAGCAGATCGGCATCAAACTCTGCATCACCGGCTGTATCGGTGCGCTGGCTCTGATCCTCACCGGTGTCATCTCCGAGAAAGACGCCCTGAAATCCATCGACCTCAAGACCATCTTCCTCTTCGGTGGTACGCTGTCTCTGGCCTCTGCACTGGATAAGACCGGGGCAGGCGCAGAGATCGCAAACATCGTCATCGGCGCTCTGGGCAAGAATCCCTCTCCCTACGTCCTGACTCTGGTGGTCTTCTTGCTCTGCTGCGTCATGACCAACTTCATGTCCAACACCGCAACCACCGCCCTGATGGTTCCCATCTGCCTGAGCATCGCACAGGGCATGGGTGCCGACCCCCGCGCAGTCCTGATGGCTTGTGTCATCGGCGGCTCCTGCGCTTACGCAACGCCCATCGGTATGCCTGCCAACACCATGGTGGTTTCCGCCGGCGGGTACACCTTCAAGGATTATGCCAAGGCTGGCCTGCCCCTCATCCTCATCGCAACGGTCGTCAGCATGGTGATCCTTCCCATCGCATTCCCGTTCTTTCCGCAGTAAAGCGGACAGGAACGTTGAATATGAGTGAACCAACGCGCAAAATGTACCAAAGCTAAGGAGGCATTGGAATGAACAAACAGGAACAGGTGCAGCAGATGACGACCTATATGGCCAACTTTGTGAGCCATATCGCCAAGGTGCTGCCGGACGACATCATTGCCAAGCTCGATGAGCTGGGCGCACAGGAGGACGCACCGCTGTCCAAGGTCATCTACGAGACCATGAAGCGGAACCAGAAGCTGGCCAAGGAGCTGAACCGCCCCAGCTGCCAGGATACTGGTGTGCTGCAGTTCTGGGTAAAGTGCGGCGTGGACTTCCCCCTCATCGGTGAGGTGGAGGGTCTGCTGAAGGAGGCTGTGGTCAAGTCCACCTTCGAAGCGCCCCTGCGCCACAACAGTGTTGAGACCTTCGATGAGTTCAACACCGGCCGCAATGTCGGCAAGGGCACTCCCACCGTGTGGTGGGATATCATCCCGAACAGCGACAAGTGCGAGATCTACGCCTACATGGCAGGCGGCGGCTGCACCCTGCCGGGCAAGGCCATGGTGCTGATGCCCGGTGCAGGTTACGAAGGCGTGACCAAGTTCGTCATGGATGTCATGACCAGCTACGGCATCAACGCCTGCCCTCCGCTGCTGGTGGGCGTGGGCGTTGCCACCTCTGTTGAGACCGCTGCTCTGCTGTCCAAGAAGGCTCTGATGCGTCCTCTGGGCAGCCACAACGAGAACGAGCGCGCAGCCTATATGGAGAAGCTGCTGGAAGACGGCATCAACTCCATCGGCCTTGGCCCTCAGGGCATGGGCGGCAAGTACTCCGTCATGGGCGTGCACATTGAGAACACTGCCCGCCATCCTTCTGCCATCGGCGTTGCCGTCAACGTGGGCTGCTGGAGCCATCGCCGCGGCCACATCATTTTTGATAAAGATCTGAACTACACCATTGATACTCATTCGGGGGTGACTTTGTAATGCTGACCATCAAAGACGGAAAGAAAATTCTTACCACTCCGGTCTCCGCAGAAGACCTGAAGGACATCCATATCGGTGATGTCGTTTACCTGAACGGCGACCTGACCACCTGCCGCGATGTGGCGCACCGCCGCCTCGTGGAAGAGGGCCGCCCGCTGCCTGTGGACGTGAAGGACGCAGCCATCTTCCACGCCGGCCCCATCATTCGCCCTCTGGAGGACGACAAGTTCGAGATGGTGTCTGTGGGCCCCACCACCTCCATGCGTATGGAGAAGTTCGAGTATGAGTTCGTGCAGAAGTCCGGTGTCCGCGTTATCGTGGGCAAGGGCGGCATGGGCCCCAACACCGAGCGCGCCTGCAAGGAGTTCGGCGCCATCCACTGTGTTTTCCCTGCCGGTAACGCCGTTGTGGCTGCCACTGAGGTGGAGGAGATCGTCGAGGCCCAGTGGCGTGACCTCGGTATGCCGGAAACTCTGTGGCACTGCCATGTTAACGAGTTTGGCCCCCTGATCGTTTCCATCGACGCTGAGGGCCGCAACCTGTTCGAAGAGAACAAGGTCATCTTCAATCAGCGCAAGGATAAGGCCGTCGAGGAAATTTGCAAGCATGTTGGCTTCATCAAATAAGATCCAACTGCGAAGCCAGCGTTGCCTATACCCTGCGGAGAGCAACCATCCATCAAAAGCTTCTTCTCCTAAAATGAACTCACTATCACGTTAATTCTAACAACCATATTTGCTTTCACAGATCCAACAGACTTCTTATCATTTACTCCTATCTTCATTACCCTGCTTATCCTGCTTCTCCGCAAAACACCCCGGATGCTGTCTGCCATATCAGCATCCGGGGTATTGCTATTTGCGGTCAAATATGTGCACGAAAAAAATGCAGACAAAGAAGATCTTGACCGTTCTTTTTGTTCTACACACCTTATATAAAGTTCCTTTGGAAAATTGTATTTTTCGACAAAAGTATAACAAATCCCTTGACAAGCGTGGTCTTTCGGTGTATTCTTTTCTTGTTTATTGGATACATTATCAAATATAAACATTCAAGTGCCACTGCTTTGCATCTGCAAGGTGGAAGTAATCCACAGGAGGACAACCCAAATGAGCCCATTGGAGATCACACTGGTCATCCTGCTTGTAACGATCATCGCCTTTGTATCCGGTAAAGTCCCGTTCTCGGTCATTTCTACCGGCATCATTCTGGCGCTGATCCTCACCGGCATCAAGACCCCTGCCGAGGCCTTTGGCGGCTTCATCAACACGAACGTGGTCATGTTCGTAGCCATGTTCGTCATCGGTGCAGGGCTGACCAAAACGCCCCTGATTGACAAAGCCCAGAGTCTGGTCATCCGCTACAAGGACAATATGCGGATGCTGATCTTTCTTTCCTGTGTGGCAGGTGCGTTTCTGGGCGCCATCACCAGTGCCACCGCAACTGCCGCTATCATGATCCCGCTGCTGGTAGGCATTGCGAACGACATCGGCGTGAGCCGCAGCAAGCTGCTGTATCCTTCTATGGCCTGTGCCAACATTGCCACCCAGATGACCTTTCTCGGTCAGGGTGCTTCCAACATGGCATGGAACGATGTCATGATGCAGGCCGGCGCACCGACACCGCTGCACATCTGGGATTTCACCATTGCGCGCATCCCGATGCTGACCATTGCCATCCTGTACATGACCTTTGTTGGCTATAAGCTGATGCCGGATATTCCCAACGAGCAGTTTTCAGATGCAGCACATCCGGCTTCTGAGAGCGAAAAACTCAGCCCCTTCAAGCGCAAACTGGCTGTCCTGATCGTTCTGGTCTCCATTGCAATGATGCTGCTGGAAAATGTCATTGGTGTCAAGATGTATCTCACTTCCTGCATCGGCGCTGCCGCTCTGGTGCTGACGGGTGTGCTGACCGAGAAGGAAGCCCTCAACTCCATCCACCAGCCGACCATTTTCCTGTTTGCCGGTGTGCTGGCTCTGTCGGACGCCATCCAGACCACCGGTGCAGGCGATGTGGTGGCAGACTGGATGATCCGCCTGCTGGGCGATACTACCAATCCGTACATCATTATGCTGGTGTTCTTCCTTGTTCCCTTCATTCTGACACAGGTCATGTCCAATCTGGCTACCCTGACCATCTTCATCCCACTGGTCACTTCCGCCTGTATCCGCATGGGCGTAGACCCCCGTGCTGCCGTGGTCGGCGTGATCACAGCCAGCTGTGTGTCCATCATGACCCCCATGGCAGCTCCCTGCCAGATCATGATCATCGAGCCGGGCGGATACACCTTGAAGGATTATCTCAAGTGTGGTACCCCTCTGGCGCTCATCCTCATCGTCGTGTCCGTATTTTTCCTGCCGACACTTTATCCTTTTGCCTGATTCTATTTTCCCACCGCAGTAGTATGCGCAAACTGCATATCGTAAATATGCCGTTCTGTTCAGCGTTATTTTTGAAAACCGCAATAAAAACAGCAGAAATTTTTGAGCATCTCATAATTCTGTCAAGAGGGCTGGCACCGTCCGGCCCTCTCTCTTTTTGCCAAAGTTTTCCTTGTGTTTTCTTGCAAGCTGCCGAAAGTATCGTATTTTCAAAACTTTTTGTTGACATGGCTCGATTTTTGTGGTAATCTGTCCCAACCATTTAATATAACATATTTACTTAGAGTTCCAGCTCGGCTCCCGAAGGAGCCGGAGCAAGTTTTTAACTTTCTATCGCTACATAACGAACCCGAACCAAGGCCATCTCGGAAGGGATGGTCAGGTTCAGGTTGTTGTGTGGCGATTTTTTATTGCCAAATCCAGCACCGCACCTTGAAAACCGAAAGACCGTCTGCATGGGATACCCGGCGACGACCCCGCAAGGGAGAGCCGGAAAACGCCGCCGGAAGGGGGCAGGAAAGCCATGCAGGGAGAACGGCGCACCCAATATCAACTGATCAAAATGGCCAGTTGATGTGGTGAATGACACAAAGAGTCATTCACCAGAAAAACCTTATGCGTTACGGCTCACCTCATGTGGACAATTTGTCTACATGAGGTAAACTGTCGCAACCTAATTCAATGTGTTCAAACTGAGCACATTGACTCTGTCCGTGTTACAGCTGACCTCGACTTGACATTTTGTCAAGCCACGGTGAAATCCGGTAAGTGCTGCTTTTTAGTACTTACCAAATGACCGTAACACGGTCGTTCTGTGGTGGGTTACGAAAACCGTAACTCACCACTTGGAAGTGGTAAATGGACAAATTGTCCACTTACCACCCAGCTATAACGCACAGATTTTAGTTGGTGATCATTTTTGATCACCAACCAGACAATCGTAACGCTTTATTGTGCGAAAGTGGCTGTTACCATTTTGATAACCGCCACGCATCTGTAACGTTTGGGCAAATAATGCTTTTCATTATCCACCACACACCCGTAACAACCAAAGGAGGATTTCTATGACAACAGAACAATGGGAACGCGAAAATCAGGACACTCTGATGGAATATTTCATTGATGGCGACCCCAGTGTGCGCAGAATCCAGTGTGAATACTGCCGCAAGGTCATCTACACCCAGACCCGAAACCGCAAATATTGCAGCTTTCAGACCTGCGGTCACAAGATGTTGAATCTGCGGAAAAGCCTTAAAAAGCGTGCCGAACGTGGAACGTACACCTGCGCTTGCTGCGGGGAGCAGTTCTTACCGATCCGGGCAGATGCCAGATATTGCAGCAATGCCTGTCGGCAGAAAGGCTACCGCCAGCGTAAAGCGAATGCTGCTTCTATCCTGTAAAGGGGTGCTTCCCATTTTGGAAAATACCACTTTACCGTAACGCCTAATTGCTCACCCCCAAATCCCCACAGTGGGAATTTGGGCTGTCCTCTGAAATCAAGTTCCGCTTTCCGTAACTTGATTTTAGCCGTAACGAAGCCACCGGAGTTATCATTTTGAGAACTTCGGTTTTATCTGTAACACGTCACCCCCCACTCCGTAAAAATCAGGTGCCGCTACCCGGCACTTGATTTTACCGTATCGCCTCAAGGTCGTTGAAAATCAGGTTGCCAAGAGGACAACCTGATTCTACCCGTAACAGAATCAGTGGGTCAAAATGGCCCACTGAAAAAGCCGGACGAGCTGTCCATCGGGACAGCTTGCCCGGTGCAAGAGTGCAGAGGATGCAGTCCTTTGCCCCAGTGATATGATGCTGTGCGTCATATCCTACTGGGTATTATCTGGCGCAAAACGGCGGCAGATCCAGCAGCTCCGCTGCTGCGCTTTCCCCGCCAAGCTGTTGAAACGGAGGGATGTCTAGCTGAAATTAACACGACACAACGGACGAGCCGGAGCACACGGCACTTACAACCCCAAGCACAATGACCGCAGTTTCAACCTTGCTAACAGTGAGCACATCGACCCGGAACGAGCCAAGGGCAACATCTACTGGGACTGCTATCATGGCATCCGTTCTGCATCCGACAAGGATAAACAGACTGCCGCATTCAGCGATGTGGAGAAGATGTTCTATGAAATCCATTACGCTCACTTTGTGGAGAACCAGAACGCCCGCAATGCGAAGATTCGCCACACCGAGCGCAATCGAACCATAGAGGACTTGCTTGCAGGTAAGAAAACCTGCCCGGAAGAAACCATCTATCAGCTCGGAACGTTGGATGAACACGCCTCCGCAGAGGATTTGCTCAATCTCGTCACAGAGTTCATTGAGGAGTTCAAAGCCAAGTATGGCGAACACGTTCATGTGCTGGACTGGGCACTGCATCTGGACGAAAGCACACCCCACATCCACGAGCGTCATGTGTTCGACTGCGAAAACAAGTACGGCGAGATCGCTCCTCAGCAGGAAAAGGCATTGGAAACACTGGGCTTCGAGCTGCCCGACCCGGACAAGCCCCTCAGCCGCCGCAACAATCGCAAAATCACCTTTGATGCCGCCTGCCGGAAAATGCTGTTTGAAATCGCCAAGCGGCACGGGCTGGATCTTGAAGAAGAAGCGGAGTACGGAAACCGCAAATATCTGGAAAAGCAGGACTTCATCCTTGCCAAGCAGAAGGAGCGGCTTGCCGCTCAGCAGAGCAAGCTGGACGAGCTGACCCTGAAAGTTTCGGATATGGAGACCCTGCTGGACGATGTTTCAGCAGCAGCCTACGACAAGGCGGTGGAGGTCGTGACGGACGTGGTGCGCACTGAGACCCGGAAAGAGGATATGCGGATGATCGAGGACACGAAGAAGTGGGTGCTGTCCCCGGAACGCAAAGCTCCGCAGGCCACGAGAGAGTACGCCGCTCACCGTTTGGACACCGTGCTGGACAAGTTCCTCAAGACTATGCAGACCACCGCTACACGTCTGCAAGAGAAGCTGCTGAAGCCGGAAGTTCGGCAGAAAGGCAAAGAACAGGTCAAGGAGAAAGCACGGGATTCCGTTCTGCAACTGCTGAATCGCTTGCAGGCAGAACAGGCACAGCGGAAGCCATCTGTCCCGCCTACCGCCGAAAAGTCAGAAACACGAGGTGATGTTTATTGAGCAAAGAAGTCAATCAAGAAGAACGTGCTCCCCGAACCGTTGAAGATGTGAAAGAGATGCTGACCAAGCACTCCAATGGAGAGATCCAGCGGACGATCCAAAACTGCATCACGATTTTGCAGAACGACCATGTGCTGGCCGATGCCATCCGGCTGAACCTGTTGAGCGAGCGCATCGACATTGTAAAGCCTGTAGGTTGGCCCCGCTCCGGCAAGACGCTGAGCGACACCGACATGAAGTATATCCTGCGTCGGATGGAGAAATACGGCATTTCCAGCGAAAAGAAGATCGAATCTGCTATCCGTATTGTTGCAAACGAGAACCGCTACCATCCCATCCGGGACTACCTGAACGGCCTGAAATGGGATGGAACAGAACGGATAGCCCACGTCTTGCACCATTTTCTCGGTGCTGCGGAGGACGAGTACACTTGCGAAGCCATGAAGATATTCCTGCTGGGAGCCATCAAGCGGGTGTTCCAGCCGGGATGTAAATTTGAAACCATGCTCTGTCTGGTGGGCGGGCAAGGTGCAGGAAAGTCCACCTTCTTCCGGCTGCTGGCAGTCAAGGACGAGTGGTTCTCGGATGACCTGCGGCGACTGGACGATGACAACGTGTACCGCAAATTGCAAGGCCACTGGATCATCGAAATGTCGGAGATGATCGCCACCGCCAACGCCAAGAGCATCGAGGAGATCAAGAGCTTTCTCAGCAAACAGAAAGAACCCTATAAAGCCCCCTACGAGACCCATCCTGCCGACCGTCTGCGCCAGTGCGTCTTTGCTGGCACGCCCAACCGGCAGGATTTTTTGCCCCGTGACCGCACAGGGAACCGCCGCTTTATTCCCATCCCGGTGGATGCGGAACTGGCTGAAGTCCACATTCTGGACAACGAGGAAGAATCCCGTGCCTATATCGACCAGCTTTGGGCAGAAGCTATGACCATCTACAACAGCAGCGATTATAAGCTGGCGTTCAGCCCTGCCATGCAGGAAACCCTGCAAGCCCATCAGCAGGACTTCATGCAGGAGGATGCGCAGGCTGGCATGATCTACGCCTTTCTGGAGGACTACACGGGTGACCGGGTGTGTTCCAAGCAGCTTTATGCGGAGGCGCTGGGCAACACCAATATCCCGGCAGAGTGGGAGACCCGTGCTATCTGCGAGATCATGAACACCGGAATTTCGCGCGGCGATATTCAAGGCTGGCAGGCGCACAAGACCGCCAAGCGTTACCCGAAGTACGGCGTTCAGAAAGGCTGGGAGCGCGTAACCAGCCCCGAAACCGGGGCTGAAAATTTCTCCGAAATAACGGATGCGGAAGCCCAGCAGCTGGACTTCCCCTTCTGATGGATAGTGGTTACACGTCTGGTTACAGATTCGGTTACAACTCAGTTACGGCGGAAAAGCCGCACGACTGCTACGTTTTCCTCTTTCTGTAACCATGTAACCTTAAAAAGATAAAAAAAGTATAAAGTGCATCGAACGGCCTGTGTGCAGAAAAAGAGAGTTTTCCTACCCGGTTACAGGCGTTCGGTTACAAGGAATTGGAGGTCTGCCTATGAATATGAATCGGCCTGACACGACCGAAGATGTGAAACCTAAAGATTATACGAATAAGTCCTTGCAAAAGGACTCGAACCCGGTTACAATGAAAGCGTCCAAAACTCCTGCCATTGAATCTTCTGACCAGACCAAAGCAGCCAAGCTCGAACCCCTTGTTTACCGGGTAGAGGAAATCGCCCAGCTTTTGGCGATTTCTCCCCGTGCGGCGTACAACCTGTGCAACACCACGAAAGATTTCCGGGTGCTGCGCATCGGCACCAGCATCCGGGTGAACAAGCAGAGCTTCGACAACTGGTTTGCAGCGGTCTGAAGGAGGTAATCTATGGCATCTATCATGAAGCGCGGAGATTCCTACTCCGTCCGTTACAAGTACAAAGACCATTCCGGCAAACCCTGCGAGGGATGGGAAAGTTTCAAGACCAGGAAGGAGGCGCAGGAGCGAAAGATCACGGTCGAGAAAGAACTGCTGGACGGCACGTTCCTCGTCCCCGACACCATGACGGTGGAGGAAATGCTGTACAAGTGGATTCCGATCCAGTCCACCAAGCACAAATGGTCCCCCAAGACCTACACCCAGTCCGTGGCGATGGTGCAGAACCTTATCGTGCCGTATATCGGGAAGCGGAAGGTGCAGGAGCTGCGCACCTATGACATCGAGAAGTTCTATGCCACCCTTGCCAAGACCCCCTGCGGGCAGTATGTGAAGGGTATCAAGCAGAAACTTTCCGAGACGCAGAAAAAGCGGCTGCTGTCCAGCACCTCTATCCACGAAGTCCACACGCTGCTCAAGACCGCATTCTCCTATGCGGTGGAATGGGACTTGATCCACAAGATTCCCCTGCCCCGTGATGCCCCCAAGGTCAATATCGAGGAGCGCACCATCTGGGACGAGAAAACCATGCTGGCAGCGTTGCAGACCATCGAGAACCCTGCCCTGCATTTGGCGGTGCACATGAGCATGATCCTTTCGCTCCGTGAGGGCGAAATTCTCGGCTTGCAGCCGAGTGATCTGGACTTTGATGCCGCCGATGGGCGCGGCACCATCTCAGTCAGCAAGACCATGCAGCGAGCCAACAAGGACGCTTTGGAAAAGCTCGACCCCAATCAGGTCTACCACACCTTCCCAGACAGGCGGGAGGGCAGCAAGTCCTCCCTCATCCTGAAAAAGCCCAAGACCAAGAAGTCCACCCGCATCCTGTATATGACCAAGCCCTTGAAAGAGGAGCTTCTTGCATGGCTTGAAAAGCTCAAACAGGACGAGCAGAACGTCCCAGAGAAGTACAGCAACTGCGGGCAGCTGTTCCGGCTCCCGGACGGCTTGCCCATTGCGCCGGAGCTACTGACAAAATGGTATCGCCTGTGGAGAACCGAACACCCGGAGTTTGAGCAAATCGTGTTCCACGGTCTGCGGCACTCCAGTGCCACCTACCAGCTCTTGCAGTCGGATGGTGACTTCAAGTCGGTGCAGGGCAATACGGGTCACGCCACCGCATCTGTCCTGATGGACACCTACGCCCACACGCAGGACAAGCCCCGGTTGGAGCTGACCGAGAAGATCGAGGCGAACTTCTATTCCCAAGACCTGACCCCGGCAGCACCTCAGCCCCGGCAAAATGAAAAGCCGGCGGCAACAAAAATCTCCGGTAAGGAGATTCTTGAAGCCATCCGGCTGATGGACGCAGACGAACGCAGAGAGTTGACGAGAGCCTTGTTTGCCTAACTTCTCTTCTTTTTATGCAAAGGAAAGCAGGCTGTGCAAACCTTGCGCAGAAAAGCCCCTAATTCGGGCAAATGTGCAAACGGTGTGCAGAAAGTGTGCAGCCGCTTTCCTACATAAAGAAAGAACGCCAAATCTTACGATTTGACGTTCAAAATTTGGTGCACCTCCAGGGACTCGAACCCTGGGCCCACTGATTAAGAGTCAGTTGCTCTACCAACTGAGCTAGAGGTGCATATGGTGACCCGTACCGGAATCGAACCGATGTTAAAGGCGTGAGAGGCCTCTGTCTTAACCGCTTGACCAACGGGCCATATAAAAGTCGGCGGCTACCTATTTTCACAAGCCGTTTCCAGCTAACTATCTTGGGCACGAATGAGCTTAACTACTGTGTTCGGAATGGGAACAGGTGGAACCTCACCGTCATCGTCACCGACCATATGACTAGCTAAGTAT